>NZ_JAIUHK010000052.1:0-33843 GCF_020165075.1 Mesorhizobium sp. CA4 | reverse complement strand
AAAAGCCAAAACGGAGCGAGACCTCGCGACCAAATCGCTCCGCGAGCCTGTCCTCGCTAACTGCGCAACAGGCCCCTCGAGGGGGAGATGTCGCCGCAGGCGACAGAGGGGGTCGCCGCGCGTGAAGCGCCAGCATTCTGGGCGGCAAGAATCACGTTGGCACGTTACGCGCGAGGACCCCCTCCGACCGCTTCGCGGCCATCTCCCCCTCGAGGGAGAGGACGCCAGCGCCCAGTCTCGCGATTGCCCCTGCACCAAATCTGCAAATCCTTGCTGAAAAGCTCCGGGATTCCGCCGCGCGCTTTCCGCATGGGCCGGCGAAACCGGCGGCATGCGAACACCTCACACATGCCACTGGTCCCTGCCGCGCCGGCTCCGCAATGAAGGCTGGTGGCTCGTCGAACCGCAAAGGCCATGCCATGAGGCGGCCATCCTGCCTTTCGCCCCGAAGCCGCTCCACATGGTGGGAGCGGACACGCCGGGGACGATCCGGCGATAACGCTCTTTGCCAACCTGCCATGGGCTCTGCCCAGGCATGCGCAAATGTCCGAGGCCTTTGTCGATTCATCTCCTTGCCCGGATGCAGCTCCGGACTGAAAACAATTTCGCACTTTTCCATGGAATTGCTCTAATCCTGCCGTCACCGAACCCCACGCACCGGGCCGCTGATTTCATGCCGCACCACATACTCGTCGCCGATGACGACCCGCATATCCGCGAGATCATCTGCTTCGCGCTGGAAAAGGCCGGCATGACGACGGCCGCCGTCGCCAACGGCGCCGCCGCGCTCCAGGCGGTCGAGCGCCGCGCGCCCGATCTCATCGTGCTCGACATCGGCATGCCGGAGATGGACGGGCTGGAGGTCTGCCGCAGGCTGAGGCAAAAATCCGACGTGCCGGTGCTGTTTTTGTCCGCACGCGACGAGGAAATCGACCGCGTGCTCGGGCTGGAGATGGGCGGCGACGATTACGTGACCAAGCCGTTCAGCCCGCGCGAGCTGGTCGCTCGCGTCAACGTCATCCTGCGGCGCGCGCGTCCGGCGCCGGTCGAAGAAGAAGCGGACGAGCGTCAATTCGCGCATGGCAAGCTCATGCTCGTCCCGGCAAGCCATGAAGCGAGCTTCGACGGCAAGCCGCTCATCTTGACCGCAATCGAATTCGCCATTTTGAAGGGCTTCCTCGCCCGCCCGCAGCACGTGCTTGGCCGCGACGCAGTGATGGCCAATGCCTATGCCTCCAACATCCATGTCTCGGAACGCACGGTCGACAGCCACATCCGCAACGTGCGGGCCAAGCTGGCGGCGGTCGGCTGTCTCGACGCGATCGCGACGGTGCATGGCGTCGGCTTCCGGCTCGGCCGATGCGGTGGTTGAGCAAGGAAAGGTGGCGGCCCAGGCTTGCCACCGTCGTCGTCGTCATCCTCATCCTGGTGATGGCGCTGCCGCTAGTCGGGCTGTTCTTCTTCCGGCTCTATGAGAACCAGCTGATCCGCCAGACCGAGGGCGAGCTGATCGCGCAGGGCGCGGTCGTTGCCGCTGTCTACGCCCAGGAAGTGCGCGCGGCCGGCATTTCCCAGGACAGGCTGGGTTCGCCGATCTCGGCCGATCCGGCGCGGGACAGCAATTATCCCTATGATCCGATCGAGCCGCGGCTAGACCTTGCCTCCGACGATGTCATGCCGATGCGCCCCGCGGCGCTTCCCGCCGCCCCCGACCCGGCCTTCGCGGCCATCGGCGCCCGGCTCGACGGCATTCTCGACGAAACGCAGAAAACGACGCTTGCCGGCTTCCGCCTGCTCGACCCGCGCGGCGTGGTGATTGCCGGCGGCGACGAGGTCGGCCGGTCGCTCGGCGATGTCGGGGAGGTACGGACCGCGCTTTCAGGTCATTATGCCAGCGAACTGCGCTTGCGGATCCCCGACCAGCCGGCGCCGCCGCTCTATTCGGTCAGCCGCGGCACTAGGGTGCGCGTCTTCGTCGCCATGCCGGTCGAGCTCGACGGCCGGGTCGCGGGCGTCGTCTATCTGTCGCGGACGCCGAACAACATCGTCAAGCACCTCTATGGCGAGCGCGGCAAGGTAACGTTGGCGGCGATCACGATCGTCGGCGGCACGCTCTTGATCGCGCTGGTGTTCATCCGCACCGTCAGCCGGCCGATCTACGCGCTGATCGAGCGGACGAAGCGCATCGCCGCCGGCGACCGCGAGGCGATCAGGCCGCTCGCCCATCACGGCACGCGCGAGATGGCGGCGCTGTCGGCGGCGTTCCTCGACATGGCGCAAAAACTGCAGGCGCGCTCCGACAGCATCCAGACCTTCGCCACCCATGTCTCGCATGAATTGAAATCGCCGCTGACCGCGATCCAGGGCGCGGCGGAGCTGCTCAGGGATTCCGGCGGCGCGATGGACGAGGCCGAGCGCCAGCGTTTCTCCAACAACATCGTCACCGATGCCGGGCGGCTCAATCTCCTGGTGCGCCGGCTGCTCGACCTGGCGCGCGCCGAAAATTTGGAGCCGAGCGGCGAAAGCACGACGCTTCATGCTGCATTGGCATCCTTGCCGATCGACACAAGGCTGGAAGCGCGGCTTGAAGGCGGCGGCGACATCAGGCTCGCCATCTCGGCCGAGAATCTCGGCATCGTGCTCGCCAATCTCATCGACAATTCGGCACGACATGGCGCCCGACAGGTGGCGATCCACGCCTCAGCCGATGGCAAGCGCGCGTCGGTCCGGATCGGCGACGACGGCGAGGGGATCTCGGCCGCCAACCGCGCCAGGATCTTCGAGCCGTTCTTCACCACGCGGCGCGAGTCCGGCGGCACCGGCATGGGGCTCGGCATCGTGCTGGCCCTCCTGAAAGCGCATGATGGCACGATCAGGCTGGTTGACTCCGAGCGCGGCACGCGCTTCGAGATCGATCTTCCTGCATTGATTTGAGCGTGCGAACCCCGAGCGTCGGGACCATGCTCTGGAGTCGGAGAACTAAAAGCGTGCGCTACGACATCGTCATCATCGGCGGGGCCATCGTCGGGTCCTCGGTCGCCTATTACCTGCGCGAGGAGGGCTTTACCGGCTCGATCGCGCTGATCGAGCGCGATCCACAGTTCTCCCATGCGGCGACGACCTTGTCCTGCGCCTCGATCCGCCAGCAATTCTCGATTCCTGAAAACATCCGCCTGTCGCAGTTCACGCTGAAACTGTTCCGGCGGCTGAAGGAAACCTTCGGCGCCGACGCCGATGTCGGTTTTCGTGAAGGCGGCTATCTCATCCTCGCCGGCGAGGCCGGGCTGCCGATCCTCAAGGCCAATCACGAGACGCAGGTAGCCGAGGGCGCCGACATCCTGCTCGAGGATGCCGGGCAGCTGGCGCAGCGTTTCCCGTGGCTGTCGACCGAAGGCATTTCCGCCGGCGCCTTTGGCCGCAGCGGCGAGGGCTGGTTCGACGCGCATGCCATGCTGATGCTGTTCCGCAAGGCGCTGCGCGACAAGAAGACTGATCTCATCACGGCTTCCGTCACCGGCATCGCGCGCGACGGCAATCGTGTCGCCAGTGTAAGCCTCGACAATGGCGAGACGCTCGAAGCCGGCATTGTCGTCAACGCGGCCGGGCCGAATGCCGGCGAGGTCGCCGCCTTGGCCGGGCTGGCGCTGCCGGTCGAGCCGCGCAAGCGCAATGTCTTCGTCTTCGAAGCGCGCGACAAATTCGCCGATATGCCGCTGCTGGTGGATCCGTCCGGCATCTATGTGCGGCCCGAGGGCTCGGTCTACATCACCGGCGGCGCCGAGCCGGAGGAAGGCGATCATGCGCCCGATCCAACGGATTTCGAGGTTAACTGGCCGCTCTTCGAAGAGGTGATCTGGCCGGTCCTAGCCACCCGCATCCCGGCCTTCGAGGCGATCAAGCCGACGCGCGCCTGGGTCGGGCATTACGACTACAACACGCTCGACCAGAATGCGGTGATCGGCCCGCATCCGGAGGTCGAAAATTTCCTGTTCGCCAACGGCTTCTCCGGCCACGGCCTGCAGCAGGCGCCGGCGGTGGGGAAGTCGATCGCCGAGCTCATCGTGCATGGCGGCTACCGCACGATCGACTGTACGGCATTTGGATATGAGCGTGTGGCGGAAGGACGGGCGTTCCGGGAGCTGAACGTCATCTGACGGACGGCTGCATCGACCGAAAGCGCATTGCCGAGCGCATGGCCTCGTGCCGTGTTGTCGAATATGCACCAGACCTCGGCGGCCGATGCGCTGGCTTGGAAAAGCCGCCCGCTGATATCCAGAAGCTGACCGGCCTCGTAGTCCGAATAGTAGACGCGCGGCGCGCCATGGAATCGGAAGTAGGCGAGCTCACGCCAGCCGCCAGGCATAGAGGCAGCAGGCACGGGAGCAGGGTCGGCCGCAACGCGCCCAACATGAAAGCGGCTCAGCAAGGCCCCGGCTTCCGGCTCGAACCAACTGGCGTGACGCGGTTCGCAAACAAGGCGCCGGTCGGTCTTTGCACGCAGCGCGGCGAAGAACCTTCCGGTGGTTTGGGGATCGAACCCCAGGCTGGGCGGCAGTTGAACCAAAAGCACGGAAAGCTTGGCACCGAGGCCCCCGATCTGATCCAAAAACGCTTCCAGAAGATCATCGCAATCTCCCAGGCGGCGCTCATGCGTCATGACTCTGGGGATTTTTGCGGAAAAGCGAAAATGATCGGGGACCGCGCGCGCCCAGCGCTCATAGGTTTGCCGCCGATGCGGCTTGTGGAACGAGGAATTGATCTCGACGATCGAAAGCTGTGCCGCATAGCGTTCGAGCTGCGAGCCGGAAGCGGAGAAAAAAGGTTTATGCGCTGCGGGTATGCTCCATCCGGCGGTTCCCACGACACAGCGGCTGTTCTCCATCCCCCGAATCTGGACAGGCGCGATTGCGAGTCAAGCGAGAGCCTCAGGGAGTTGGCCGAGCACCCAGATACCGCTGCAACCACCCCAACACCCGCGCCCAGCTCTCGGCATGTTCCGCTGCCGCATCCGGGAAACCCGCGAAACCGCCATGGCAGATGGTGAGCCGCGTGCCGCCGACGATCGGCTCCAGCAGATAGGCGACCGTCGTTTCTTCGCGGCCGAGCGCCGGATGGTCCCAGCCGTAGCGCCGCGTCTGCACAATGCGGCGCGGCATTTCGATTTCGAGAAACTCTCCGCCGGCGGGCAGGCGCCCGCCCGTCGGCGGTTCGCACCGTGACACGCCAGCTTCCGCCGACGCGCAGATCGGCGTTCCAGCCGGTCATGCGGTAAGTTTCGGGCGAACCCCACCAGCGCTCGACCTCGCTGGTTATCAGCGCCGCGCCAACCTCGTCCGGCGAGGCGGGAAGGCCGGCCGAGGCCACGACCGTGTCCGCGTTCGCCATGGCTTGCGGCAAGGACAGTTGCAGCATCGCATACACCTCCGGCGAATCGTCTCGTATCCGAAACGAATTTTCATCCCTTCGACGGCGGCCGCTCGAAACCCTTGCCGGTTTCGAGCAGGCTCTTGAGGCTGGCGAGCACCAGCGGCCAGCCCTTGGAGACGTTCGGAATCAGCCTGTGCGGGCCGTCGGCCTCATGGGTGACGGCGAGCTTCATCAATTCGCCGTCGGGCTCGATGGTGAAGGTGCAGCGCGTATAGCCGTCCTCCTTCACCTCGGGCATCCATTCGTTGCGCCATTTGATCACCAGGCGCCGTGGCGGGTCGATTTCGAGGATCTCGCCGGAGTCGGCGATGCGCCCGTCGGGGAAGACCAGCTTCCAGCTCGAGCCGACCTTCCAGTCGCTCTCCTGATGGGAGCAGAGGAAGAACTGCCGGTTAAATTCCGGATCGGTCAGCGCTTGCCAAAGTTTTTCAGGCGTCGTGCGGATATAGGTGACATAGACAAAACTGTTCTCGCTCACGGCTCTTCCCTTTCAAGGCGTTGCTTCAGGTCGCTGAGGGCAGCAAGCCGCCCCCGCTCGAACTTGCCGATCCAGCGCTCGGCGATCTCGTTGATCGGAACGGGGTTGAGGTAATGCTCCTTCTCGCGGCCCCGGCGCATGGTGGTCACGAGGTTCGCCTCCTCGAGGACCGCCAGGTGCTTGGTCACCGCCTGGCGCGTCATCTCCATGTTCTCGCAAAGCGCGTTCAGCGTCTGCCCGTTCCGGGCATGGAGGCTGTCCAGCAATTGCCGGCGGGTCGGGTCGGCCAAAGCGCGAAAGACGGCATCCATGCTCATGGCTTTAATATGCAACCATCTGGTTGCATGTCAAGCTCAAAAGAATTGGCGACTGCAGGCATGAGGTCGCCAGCAGGTCAGCGCTTGCGGGAGAACCAGAAGGCGTCGGTCATGCGCGTCATGCCGATGCGCTCGTAGAAGCCGACGGCGTCGGGCATCGAGATCAGGCTGATGGCGACCGAAGGCCCGAGCTGCCGCTGCGCCTCGTCCATCAGGCCCCTGCCGACGCCGAGCCCTTGCGCCGAGGCGGATACGGCGAGCTCGGAGATGTAGCAGACCCAGGAAAAATCGGTGATGCCGCGCGCGACGCCGATCAGCGGCTTGCCTTCGATGTCGAGCCGCGCTGTCAGCACCAGATTGGCATTGCCGAGCATTATCTTCAGGCGCGCTTCATCGTCGACGGGCCGTGTTGCACCGAGACCGGATTCCACCAGCACGCGGCGGAATTCGGCGACATCGAGCGCGGGTTCGCTGGCGTAAAGGACTTTGGAAGGCTCAACCATGGTCGCAGACTGCACCAGCCGGCCAGGATTTCGAAGCCGTTTTTTGAAGCGTTCCAGCTTCGGCACGCATGCCATGCCCGACATTGGCCCGAGGCCCGCGCACGAACAGTTGCCTTCCATTTGCCGCCGGCTTTGTGTAAACCGTCCGGCAAAATTCCCCGCAAGCCACGAAGAAGACGGGCAAGGACCATGGATAAATTCACCAAGCTCACCGGCGTCGCCGCGCCCATGCCGATCGTCAATGTCGACACCGACATGATCATCCCCAAGGATTATCTCAAGACGATCAAGCGCACCGGGCTCGGCACCGGGCTTTTCGCCGAGATGCGCTACAATGAGGACGGCTCGGAGAATCCGGAATTCGTCCTCAACAAGCCGGCCTACCGCAAGGCGCAGATCCTGGTCGCCGGCGACAATTTCGGCTGCGGTTCGAGCCGCGAGCATGCGCCCTGGGCGCTGCTCGATTTCGGCATCCGTTGCGTGATCTCGACCTCGTTCGCCGACATCTTCTACAACAACTGCTTCAAGAACGGCATCCTGCCGATCACGGTCAGCCCGGAAGACCTCGACAAGCTGATGGACGACGCTTCGCGCGGCTCCAACGCGACGCTGTCGATCGACCTCGAGGCGAAGGAAATCCGCGGGCCGGATGGCGGCGTGGTCAAATTCGACCTCGACGATTTCAAGCGCCACTGCCTCTTGAACGGCCTCGACGATATCGGGCTGACCATGGAGAAGGCCGGCGCCATCGCGTCCTTCGAGAAGAGGAATGCCGAGCTGCGCCCCTGGGCCTGAGAGACTGCTTGGAAATCTACTCCGGCGGCCATCTGATGGCGGTTTCTGCGCTTCCGTTGCTCACGGACCAAATGTCCGCTGCGCTACGGTTCTCGAAACCGCCACCATATGACTCGCCAGAGCGAATTTCGAAGCAGTCTCTGAGCGGCGCGGCTTCAAATCGAAGGCCCGCCCTTTGCCGGCTGGGCTGGCGGCTGAATGGAGGGACAGTCATGACACGCTTGCTTCTGGCCGCCGCTGGCGCATCGGCGGCAATCCTTCTCGCCACGATCGGCGCCAATGCGCAGACCACCGCGCCCGCCACGCAGTCGGCGCCGGCGGCATCCGATCAGCCAGCGGCCGATCAAGGCGCGTCCGACCAGGGATCGGGCAACGACCAGGCCGCGCCGGATGACGATAAGCAGGCGCCGATCCCGTTTGAGGGCGGCCAGCTCACCATTACGCAGCCGGAGCAGGACGGCGAGAAGGTGCTGTCATATGACGGCAAGCAGCTTGCCAGCAATTACGACGTCTTCTTCGACAAGATCGTCAAGATCGGCGACGTCAACGTGGCGCTGGTCGATGTCGGCGATGGCGGCAACCAGTGCGGCCCGGCCAAGGTCATCGTCTGGAAGCCGAAGGACGGCGAGATCCAGACCACCACGGTCGAGCAGGACGAATGCGGCGCGCCGCCGGCAGCAGTCTCCGACAGCGCCATCTATTTCGTTCCCTATCTGCTGCCGGGAGAGACACGGCCGGCGCTGCAATGGTCGCCCACCGCAGGGCTGACGACATCCGGCAACCTGACCTACACGCCCGAACCCGGCACCGGCTGGAAGGATGTCGACCCGTCGAAATTGGACAACATCATCGATGCCTTCCACAATGAGGCCGTCTACAAAGCCGGACAGGCGTTACTGGGCAACGACATGCCCGACATGGCGACCAGCCTTCTGGTTGGCGGCGGCACCGAAAAGACGGCCTCAGGCGCCTTCTACGCCACCGGCTGCGTGCCGCATGACTGCGGCGGCAATGACGGCTTCATGGCCGTCGACCCGGCCAAGCAGAAAGTCTATTTCGCCCGCCGCGGCGACAATGGCGAGCCGCAGGCCTGGCCGCCGATGAAGGACTGGCCGGACGATATCAAGAAGGCGTATGACGACGCGCAGGGGTCGGGGAACTAGGCTCTTTGGCAGCGGTGCCGGCCATGAGGGTGCCAGCGAAAAACGATTGTCGCCCCGATCCTTCGCACCCCCCTCTGCCCTGCCGGGCATCTCCCCCGCAAGGGGGGAGATTGAGCGCTCGACCGCCTCGTCAATCTCCGATGTTACTCGAACAGGCGAAGCGCCGAAGCTGCTGATCTCCCCCCTTGTTGTGGGGGAGATGGCCGGCAGGCCAGAGGGGGGTGCTGTCCCGCCAGCGTCACATTGTCTGGCTCACGACTGGGTCGCCACTCCGTTTCACAATGCCCGCAACCGACGCGAGGCCACCCCCATGCGCAAGCTCATCTCCACCGGCTCCCCCTTCGAGAAAACCGCGGGCTATTCGCGCGCGGTGGTGCAGGGTGACTGGTGCTTTGTCTCCGGCACGACCGGCTATGATTATGCCACCATGACCATGCCCGACACGGTCGAGGCGCAGACGCGCAATTGCCTTGCCACCATCGCCAAGGCGCTGGCCGAGGGCGGGTTCGACTTGGCCGATGTGGTGCGGGCGCATTACTACATCACCGACCAGGCCCATGTTGACGTCGTCTTCCCGATCCTCGGCGAGGCGTTCGGCGACATCCGCCCGGCGGCGACGATGATCGTGTGCCAGCTCAACAAGCCGGAGATGAAGATCGAGATCGAGGTGACGGCGCTGAGGCACACGGCATAGGAGCTGAGGGATGGTGGTTCGGCGCATCATAACCAACATCGCCACAAAGGATATCGCGGCGGCGAAGCGCTTCTATCACGACGTGCTTGGCCTCGATCTGCTGATGGATATGGGCTGGATCGCCACCTACGGGTCCGAGGAACGGATGCAGGTGCAAGTGAGCTTCATGGCGCAGGGCGGATCGGACACGCCGATGCCGGACCTGTCGATCGAGGTCGACGATGTGGACGCAGCGCTTGCGGGCATGAAGAAGGCAGGCTTCGCCGTCGAATATGGCCCGGCTGACGAGCCCTGGGGCGTGCGGCGCTTCTATGTGCGCGATCCGTTCGGCAGGCTGGTGAATATTCTCGCGCATCGGTAGGGCTCTTCCAGCTTGGGTTCCTCGCCCCCACGAAGTGGGGGAGAGGTGGCTCGGCGAAGCCGAGACGGAGAGGGGGAGTGCCCTACGAAGGCCCCCTCTCCGTCCGCTTCGCGGACACCTCTCCCCCGCCTTCGGCAGGGGCGAGGAACCGGAGCCACACCTGCCGAGCGCCGCAGTATTTCTCCGTCCTCTTGCGCCGCAACCGCTTGGCGTTTAGCAAGGCGCCGGTTCAATTTCTCTCCCGGGACGGTTCTCCATGGCTTCGAAAAATCTCTTCCTGCTCGCCGGCGACGGCATCGGCCCTGAGGCCATGGCCGAGGTGAAGAAGCTGATCAAGGCCATGAACGACAGGCTGGGCAGCGGCTTTGCTACCGACGAAGGACTGGTCGGCGGCTGCGCTTACGACGCGCATGGCGCGGCGATCTCCGATGCCGACATGGCTAAGGCGATGACGGCGGACGCCGTGCTGTTCGGCGCCGTCGGCGGGCCGAAATGGGATAGCGTGCCTTACGAGGTGCGCCCCGAGGCCGGGCTCTTGCGCCTGCGCAAGGACATGGAGCTGTTCGCCAATCTCAGACCGGCGATCTGCTATCCGGCTTTGGCCGCTTCCTCCTCGCTCAAGCAGGAGGTGGTCGAGGGCCTGGATATTCTCATCGTGCGCGAGCTGACCGGCGGCGTCTATTTCGGCGAGCCGAAGCAGATCATCGATCTCGGCAACGGCCAGAAGCGCGGCATCGACACCCAGGTCTACGACACGTTCGAGATCGAGCGCATTTCGGGCGTCGCCTTCGAGCTGGCGCGCACGCGCAAGAACCACGTCACCTCCATGGAAAAGCGCAACGTCATGAAATCGGGTGTGCTGTGGAACGAGGTCGTCTCGCAGACCCACAAGGCGCGCTATTCCGACGTCAAGCTCGACCATATGCTGGCCGATGCCGGCGGCATGCAGCTGGTGCGCTGGCCGAAGCAGTTCGACGTCATCGTCACCGACAATCTGTTCGGCGACATGCTCTCCGACATCGCCGCCATGCTAACCGGCTCGATCGGCATGCTGCCGTCCGCCTCGCTCGGCGCGCCGGACGCCAAGACCAAGAAGCGCAAGGCGCTCTACGAGCCGGTGCACGGCTCGGCGCCCGACATCGCCGGCAAGGGCATCGCCAACCCGATCGCCATGATCGCCTCCTTCGCCATGTGCCTGCGCTATTCCTTCGGCATGGTGGCCGAGGCCGACAGACTGGAAGCGTCGATCGCCGCCGTGCTCGACGACGGCCTGCGCACCAAGGACATTCTTTCCCCGGGCATGAAGGAAGTCGGCACCACCGAAATGGGCGACGCCATCATCGCCAAGTTCCTGGGATGATGTATGACTGTCGACATTCGCTGGGCGAGGGTCGACATTGCGCACCCCACGCTATGGCGGAGCAAGGAGCGAAGCGACGCAGCGCAGACCATAGAAATCCATTCCGTGACCTGTGAGCGTCGCAGCGGTTCAGAACGGCTCCCTGTTCTGCGTCGTCCCTATTCTTCGCGCGAGGTCACGGCATGGATCCTCGGGTCTGCGCGTCCGCTTCGCTCCCGCTCCGCCCGTGGATGACGAAGTTCGGACGCTTCGGCCAATCTCGAAGGTGCGATTTGCCACCGAAAGAGAACGCCGGCGCTCGCCGCGGGTCGGCTTTCCGTCGCGATCCTACGCTGGCCGTTTCTTCTGCTTATTTCGCTTTGCCGGCTGGTCGGATTTCGGCCCGTCGAACTTTGGCTTGTCGAATTTCGCCTTGCCGGGTTTCTTCGCCCAGGTGTCCGGCGCCCCAGCATGCTGACGCTCGCCCGGCGCCCGCTTCTCGAATACGGGCGCGCCTTGGTCGAAAGACCGCTTGCCGCGATGCGGCTTGTTCTCCGGCCTCTGCGGCTGGTAGCCGGCGCGCGACAGGTCCGGCATGCCGTCGATCCGCCTGACCGCGATGCTGCCTTGCAGCTTGCGGTCGGGGCCGATCGCGGCGACGAACCGGTCGGCCCAGTCGGCGGCGATCTGCACGAAGGTTTCCTCCGGCTGCATCTTGATGGCGCCGATCTCGCGCTTGGACATGCCGGCGGTGCGGCACAGCATCGGGATCAGCCAGCGCGGCTCGGCATTCTGCCGGCGGCCGACCGAGAGCGAGAACCAGACGCTGTCGCCGAAATCGTCGCGGCGGGCGGGTGCTTCTTCGCGGCGCGCGAACTTCTCCTTCGACGGCGCGAAGGGTGCGACGTCGATCAAATCCTCGGGCGCCGAGCGGCTACCGCGGCAAAGCCGCACGAAGGCTGCGGCTACAAGCTCGGCGCCATGCCGCTCCAAGAGAGCCGCGGCGAAGTCGAGCTCCTCGTCCTTCACCGGCTCGCCGAGGGAAGGGTCGGCCAGGATGCGCTCGTCATCGCGCCGCAGCACCTCGTCGGCCGAGGGCGGGCTTGCCCAGGCCGCGGTCAGGCCGGCATTGGCGAGCAGCCGCTCGGCGCGCCGGCGCGCATTGCCCGGCACGATCAGCGCGCTGACTCCCTTGCGCCCGGCGCGCCCGGTGCGGCCGCTCCGGTGCAGCAGCGTCTCCGGGTTGCTCGGCAGGTCGGCATGGATGACGAGATCGAGATTGGGCAAGTCGATGCCGCGCGCGGCGACGTCGGTGGCGATGCAGACTTTGGCACGGCCGTCGCGCATCGCCTGCAGGGCGTGGCTGCGCTCGTTCTGGCTGAGCTCGCCGGACAGCGCCACCACAGCAAAATTGCGGTTGTTGAAGCGCGCGGTGAGATGGTTGACGGCGGCGCGGGTGTTGCAGAACACCATCGCATTGCCCGCCTCGTAGAAGCGCAGCACGTTGATGATGGCGTTCTCGCGATCGGCGGGCGCGACCGAAAGCGCCCGGTATTCGATGTCGAGATGCTGCTTTTCCTCGCCGCCGGCCAAGATGCGCACGGCGTCGCGCTGGTAGCTCTTCGCCAGCGTGGCGATGGAGCGCGGCACGGTGGCGGAAAACATCAGCGTGCGGCGCCCGGCGGGCGCTGCGTCGAGGATGAATTCCAGGTCCTCGCGGAAGCCGAGATCGAGCATCTCGTCGGCCTCGTCCAGCACCACGGCCTTCAGTGCCGACATGTCGAGCGCGCCGCGCGTGATGTGGTCGCGCAGCCTCCCCGGCGTGCCGACGACGATGTGAGCGCCGCGTTCCAGCGCGCGCCGCTCCGTGCGCATGTCCATGCCGCCGACGCAGGAGGCGATCTCGGCGCCGGTCAGCTCGTAAAGCCATTCCAGCTCGCGCCGTACCTGCAGCGCCAGCTCGCGCGTCGGAGCCACGACCAATCCCAGCGGCGCGCCGGCCTTGGCAAACCGCTCAGCGCCACCAAGCAGGGTCGGCGCCACGGCAAGGCCGAAGGCCACGGTCTTGCCGGAGCCGGTCTGCGCCGACACCAGCGCGTCGGCCTCGCCGAGCTCAGGCCCAAGCACCGCCTTCTGCACCGGCGTCAGCGCCGAATAACCGCGCTTTTCCAGCGCCTGCGCCAGCGCAGGAACAATCGTTTCGAAACTGGACATTTTCTTCTTTCGGAATTCGGGGGTTCTGCGGCTCGTCATGGAGCACAAGGCCGGCACTGCGCCAGCCAAACGAAATTTGGGCCGTTCGTACTTGCTACAGCCGCCATTGTACAGAGCAGTGCGCAGCGCGGCGATTGGCGAAACCGCTGACGCCCCTCTCCCCGTCATTTTACGGGGAGAGGATGCCGGCAGGCAGGTGAGGGGCAGCGCGAACGCTGATGGGTAAGGCAAGGGGCCGGTCTTCAGGCCCTCGCTTCCGGATGAGCTAACCGTCGAACTCGGCGCCGCCCCTCATCCGCCCTTCGGGCACCGTTTTCCCCGTTAGTGACGGGGAGAAGGAGAGGCGCTGCGCCGATTGACTCTTTTGCCAAACCGCGTAAAAGCCCGCGTCGAATGGGATCGTTTTTTTCGATGCGCGGCCTTTTGATGGCTCTTCTTGCATTCGATACCCCCAGCCACAATGTAAAGCATTGGGCCGGGCGCTCAGGCGCGTCCGTCCGTTCCAGCAAGACCCCATTCTTGGCCAAGAAAACCGGCAAAACCACCACCAAAACGGTGTGATTCCCTTGGCCTAACCACCCTCTCCCGGGTACGGCCCGGGGGACGAAACCCGCATGAGGCCGGCGGGTTTTCTCCAACAACCAAGCGGAGAGGGACAGGAGATATCAGATGAGTTTCAAGGTTGCGGTAGTCGGCGCCACGGGCAATGTGGGCCGCGAAATGCTCAACATTCTGGACGAGCGCGGCTTCCCGGTGAGCGAGGTGGTGGCGCTGGCGTCGCGGCGCAGCCAGGGCACCGAAGTGTCCTTCGGCGACCGCACGCTGAAGGTCAAGGCGCTCGACCAGTATGATTTTTCCGACACCGACATCTGCGTCATGTCGGCGGGCGGCAATGTGTCGAAGGAATGGTCGCCGAAGATCGGCAAGCAGGGCTGCGTCGTCATCGATAATTCGTCGGCCTTCCGCTACGATCAGGACGTGCCGCTGATCGTGCCGGAAGTGAACCCGGACGCGATCTCGCTGTTCACGCGCAAGAACATTATCGCCAACCCGAACTGCTCGACGGCGCAACTGGTCGTGGCGCTGAAGCCGCTGCATGACGTCGCCACCATCAAGCGCGTCGTTGTTGCCACCTACCAGTCGGTGTCCGGCGCCGGCAAGGAAGGCATGGACGAGCTCTTCACCCAGACCCGCGCGGTCTTCGTCGCCGACCAGGTCGACGTCAAGAAGTTCACCAAGCGCATCGCCTTCAACGTCATCCCGCATATCGACGTCTTCCTCGACGACGGCTTCACCAAGGAAGAGTGGAAGATGGTGGCCGAGACCAAGAAGATGCTCGACCCCAAGATCAAGCTGACGGCGACCTGCGTGCGCGTGCCGGTGTTCATCGGCCATTCGGAAGCGGTCAACATCGAATTCGAAAAGCCGATCACGGCGGATGAGGCGCGCGAGATCCTGCGCGAGGCGCCCGGATGCCAGGTGCTCGATAAGCGCGAGAACGGCGGCTATATCACGCCGCTGGAATCGGCCGGCGAGGACGCCACCTTCATCTCGCGCATCCGCGAGGATTCGACCGTCGACAACGGCCTGTCGATGTGGGTGGTCTCCGACAACCTGCGCAAGGGCGCGGCGTTGAATGCCGTGCAGATCGCCGAGCTCCTGGTCGAGCGCGGCCTGATCCAGCCGAAGAAGAAGGCGGCCTGACGGCAGTTTGTTTCGCTCACGGGCCGCACCGCCGCTGCCGCGGCTGGCCCTGCGCGGGCGCGCCGGACGACCGGCGGCCTGCGGTCGCAGGCTCGGCCTTCGGCCGTTTGGTTTTCGCTCACGGGCCGTATCGCCGCTGCGCGGCTGGCCCTGCGCGGGCGCGCCGGAAGGCCGGCGGCCTGCGGTCGCAGGCTCGGCCTTCGGCCGGGGCGCTTCTTCCTTCTCCCCGTTCAACGGGGAGAAGGTGCCCGAAGGGTGGATGAGGGGCAGCGCCGGCATGTCCAGTTTTCCTGAAATCTTACTACGCCCAGCCATCGGTTCAGACGCCGCCGCCATCGCAATCACGATGCGCGCCTCGCTCAATACCCTCAGCTGGATGCCGTTGCTGCACACGCCTGAGAAGGACTTGTTCTTCATCCGCGACATCCTGCTGCCCAATCAGCAGGTGACGGTCGCCGATGCTGGCGGCCGCATTGTCGGCTTCATCGCCATCGGCGGCGAGTGGGTCGAGCAGCTTTATCTCGATCCGGCCTGGACCGGGCGAGGCATCGGCAGCCGGCTGCTTGCTCAGGCCATCGCCGGCATGTCTCTGGTCAAGCTCCATTGCTTCCAGGCCAATACCGGCGCGCGCCGCTTCTACGAACGCCACGGTTTTCGCGCCGAAGCCTTCGGCGACGGCTCGGCCAATGAGGAAGGCTTGCCAGATATTCTTTATGTCCTCAGGCGCTGAACTCAGGCCCATTTTCGGCCGCCAGGCCGCGCAGTATCGCCAGCGCTTCCTCCGCCCGCTCCACCGGCACGAACAGATGGTCGTGATAGAAGGCCGAGACCGGATTGACGCCCATGCCGGCCGCCGCGAGCCGCGTCGTGATGGCGGCGAGGAAGCCGACGGCTTCCAGCGAGGAGTGGATGTCGAGCGTGATCATCCGGCTGCGGAACGTGCCGGCAAGGCCGGCAGCCTTCGCCTGGCTTTCGGCCAGGATCAGCGTCGTGCCCTCGCGCTCGATGAAGCGCATGACCGGCTCCAGGCCCTCCGGCAAGGCTGCGCCGGGCGGCAAGGTCGCGAAGACATAGACTTCCGGGTAGAGCTGCGGCGTCATCGATGCCAGCAGCTTTTGCAGGTCCGTCTCGCCGCTCATGGTTTCCTTTCCCGGAATGCGCGTGGCGCTGTTCTTCTGTCTTGACGCAATTCCGGACGCGTGGCTACGGCGAAGGCGCCGAGCCCAACCGCTTACGCTTTTCCTGGAACTGCTTTCGGGGGGACGTCCCGGAACATGGTCCCGGCCCTCGGGCTGGGGTCGCCTCACGTTCGCGCATATCCTAAGGGTGGCCCGGTAATCTCCATGTCGAACTGGGCCGCGATCGCCTTGATTGCGGCCACGTCTCGCGGAATCTCCAGTCCCTGCGCGGCAACCGCCGGGAAAAAGCCTTCGAGACCTCCCGGGGACAGGATAGCGATCCATTGCGCAGGCTCGACGACGACGAAAGCGTGCTCAACGCCAGCGGGAATGTGGAATATTTCTCCGGCGCTGCGTTCGGAAGTTTCCCCGGCGCGCCAGAAGCGCAGCCGCCCTTGGAGAATGACGAAGATTTCGTCGGCCTCGAGATGGCGGTGGCGCGGCGGTCCGTCGCCCGGACCAGCATCGGATGCAAATGCCCCGAGCTTGCCGCCGGTCTCGCGGGCCGTCAGAAGCGTTTCGTAGTGCGTACCGTTCCAATCGGTCTGAGTGCCAGGTGCTGCCCGCGTTTGCATCTTCGCCACATGTGGTTGGAGTGAAGCTTGATGGCTTCACGATAGCTACACGCTGACCTCGGGCGGTCGCCTCGTATGAACATATGAGATGCGGCGGGGAATGGTTGTCAGCAAAGCCGGCTTCCGGCAAACTGCAGATCCCTTCAGGTGAGGGAGCGTTGGACCGGCACGCATGCACGACTTCGACGGCATGGTCGGGCAGATCTACGACGCGGCGGTCGAACCCGGCCGCTGGCCGCTGGTTCTCGAGACGCTGTCGGATTTCCTCGAAGGCGCCGCCACCAAGCTGACGTTCCAGAACGCAAGGACGTTGCGCAGCGAAGCGAGTTCGGTGCGCATGCCGCCCGAGGCGGACCGCACCTACGCGCAGTATTACTACAAGACCAATGTGTTTCTTCCGCGTATCGCCAAGCTGCGCGCCGGCGCGTTGATTCCGGTGTGGGACCTCGTGCCGCGCGAAGTCTACCAGCGCTCCGAGTTCTATAACGACTTCTGCCGACCCGGCGACATGTGCCACCCGATCGGGGTCGTGCTGGCCAACGAACCGGACATGCGCGTCGTGTTCACCTGCGGACGCGCCAGGACAGCCGGCGAGTTCGAGCCCGAGCATCTCGAGCGGCTGCGCCGCGTCGGGCCGCATCTGGTTCGCGCGGCGAGCGTGGGATTGCGCCTCTCGCGTTCGGAGATCGCCAGGAGTGCCAATGTCGAGGCGCTCGACCGCGTCGCCCAGGGCGTGCTGATCGTGGCGGCGAATGGCGACATCCTGTTCGCCAACCGGGCGGCCGAAGCGCTGCTCACCGAAGCCGACGGAATCAGGATCGAGAAATCGGCGCTGCGCGCAAATAAGCCAGCGGATGCCGCGCAATTTCGCCGGTTGATTGCCACGGCCGCGGAGCAGTCGGACACCGCAGGCGGCGTGATGGCGCTCGCGCGGCCGGCGCCGCGTCGACCGCTGAGCGTGCTGGTGGCGCCGCTGAAGATCGAGTCGACATGGTTCGTGACCGGCCGCCCCGCCGCAATCGTGTTCGTGGCCGATCCGGACAGCGCGCCGCGGACCATGCAGGCCCAGTTGCGCAACCTCTATCGACTGACCCCGGCCGAGGCGGCCGTGGCCATTGCGATCGCCCGCGGCGAAGGACTGCAGGCGGTCGCAGACGAGCTCGGCATCAGCCTGACCACGGCGCGCACCCACCTGCAGCACGTGTTCGAAAAGACGGAGACGCGGCGGCAGGCGGAGCTGGTGCGCCTCATTGCGGCGAGCGGCGTTTACGACCGGTTGGCGGAGCCTGCGCCGAAAAGACTCCGGACCCTGTAGGATCGCGGCCCCAAAGCGCGTCCTTGGTTCGACCTCGGCAGAGGGGTCGGTCGAACCATCAGGAGGAAACATCCATGAGCATGTCCGAAGCCGTGCCCGTCTCGAACGGCGCCTTGTGGACCGGGCGCGCGCTCAGCGCCGCCGTCGTCCTGTTCATGATCTTCGACGGCGTCATCAAGCTGCCGCCGCTGGATGTCGTCACCCGGACGATGGCCGACCTCGGCTGGCCGGCCGACGCCAATGTCGCGCGCCTGATCGGGGTCATCGGGCTGATCTCGACCGCGCTCTACGCCTTGCCGCGCACCTCGGTGCTCGGCGCCATCCTGCTCACCGCCTATATGGGCGGCGCGATTTCGACCCATGTGCGGATCGGCAACCCGCTCTTTTCGCACACTTTGTTCGGCGTCTATCTCGGTATCATCCTGTGGGGCGGGCTCTATCTGCGTGACCCGAGGGTATGCGCGTTGATCCCGTTCTCGCGATAGGGAGAGAAAAATGCTCACCACCATCCTCATCATCCTGGTCGTCATCATCGCCGCCGTGCTCATCTATGCCGCGACCCGGCCGAACCATTTCGTCGTCACCCGCTCGGCCAGCATCAAGGCGCCGGCCGAGACGATCTTCCCGCTGATCAACGATTTCCGGCGCTGGCCGGAATGGTCGCCCTTCGAAAAACTCGACCCTCAGATGCAGCGCACGCTGTCCGGCACCGACAGCGGCAAGGGCGCGGCCTATGCCTGGGAAGGCGACTCCAAAGCCGGCAAGGGCCGCATGGAGATCACGAATTCGGTGCCGTCATCGCTGGTCTCGCTCAAGCTCGACTTCGAAAGGCCGTTCCGGGCCAACAACACGGTCGACTTCTCGCTCTCGCCGTCCGGCGACGGCACCACGGTTACCTGGGCAATGCGCGGCGCAAGGCCTTTCATTGCCAAGCTGATGGGCCTGTTCATGAATTTTGACACGCTGATCGGCAAGGATTTCGAGGCCGGGCTCGACAAGCTGAGGCGCCTTACCGAGCGCTGAAAAGCACGATATTTCAATGAGTTCATGCCGGCGCCATAAATCCGGCCGGCACGTAGCCGGCCAATTTTCATCATTGCGGGGATCAATTTAGCTGTTTGTGAGTTTAGGCCATGGCGGCGAGGACGGCGCTTGAGAGAGGAACAGCAATGAAGAAAGCAATTACCATCCTGGTGCTGACGGTCGCCCTCGGCGCCTGCTCGCAAACGGAAAAGGGTGCTGCGATCGGCGGCCTGGGCGGTGCGGCGGTCGGAGCCGCGGTGGCCAACGATCCGGTGCAGGGCGCGGTGGTCGGCGGCGCGGTCGGCGCCGTCGCCGGCGCACTGATCGGACGTGCCAGCGAAAGCGGCAAGTGCCGGTATCGCGACCGCTACGGTCGCGTCTATGTCGCAAGGTGTCCGGCGGGATATTGAGGCTGCAAAGCGGGCAAAGAAAAACGGCGGGTCCATGCCCGCCGTTTTTGTAAGCGAAAAGGCCGGGACTACTCGGCGGTGGCGGCTTCGGCCGGAGCGGCGGTCGCCGCGGCGGCAGCAGCAGCCGCGTCTTCCTGGGCCTTCTTCAGCAGCGCGGCGCGTTCCTGCGCCTTCTTGCCAGGCAGGGCCTTGTTCGGGTTCGAGCGGGCTTCGCGCTTGGCAAGGCCGGCTTCGTCGAGGAAGCGCAGCACGCGGTCGGTGGGCTGGGCGCCGTGCGACAGCCAGTGCTTGACGCGCTCGGCGTCAACCTTGACGCGCTCGCCATCCTTCGGCAGCAGCGGGTTCCAGGAACCCAGCGACTCGATGAAACGGCCGTCGCGCGGCGAACGGGCGTCGGCGACGACGACGTGGTAGTAGGGACGCTTCTTCGAGCCCGCACGGGCCAGTCTGATCTTCAGTGCCATTGTTTTCTCCTAAAAAGCTCTGATTTCGTTTGATTGACGTTGTCTTTGCTTGCGTATGTCGTTGCCCCAAAACCGCTGCGCAGTTTTGGGCGACACGCGCCGGGCTTCACCCGGTTTTCATCACGCCGTTGTCAGCGGCGATCTGTTCGTGATGACGGATGACTTCGCGGACGACGAAGTTCAGGAACTTCTCCGCGAAATCGGGATCGAGGTTCGCATCCTTCGCCAGCTGGCGAAGGCGGGCGATCTGCTGCTGCTCGCGCGACGGGTCCGCGGGCGGCAGGCCATGCTCGGCCTTCAGAACGCCGACCGCCTTGGTGCAGCGGAAGCGTTCGGCCAGCATATGGATAAGGGCGGCGTCGATGTTGTCGATCGAAGCGCGGTAGCCGGCCAGGATGGCGCGTGCTTCGGCCATGTCTTTCTCCTCGTTCATCGCCCCGCTCACTTCTTCTTGCCCAAACCGGGCAGTCCGCCACCGCCAGGGCCGGGAAGACCGGGAAGCTTCATGCCGCCGGGCAGGCCCGGCAGTCCGCCGCCAGGAAGTCCACCCGGCAAGCCGCCGGGAAGTCCCTTGCCGAGGCCGGCGGCCTGCGCCTGTTTCTGCAGGGCCTCGAGCTGCTTGGGATCCATCTTGGACAGGTCGGGCATGCCGCCGCCCGGCATCATGCCACCAAGGCCCATTTTCGAGGCGAGGCCGCCCATCATGCCGCGCATGAGGCCGCCGCCCTTGCCCTTGCCGCCCATCGCCTTCATCATGTCGGCCATGCCGCGATGCATCTTCAAGAGCTTGTTGATCTCGGCAGCGTCCGTGCCGGAGCCGGCGGCGATGCGCTTCTTGCGCGAGTGCTTGAGGATATCGGGATTGGCTCGCTCGGCCTTGGTCATCGAGGAGATGATGGCGAGCTGGCGTCGGAACATCTTGTCGTCGAGGCCGGCGGCGGCCATCTGGTCCTTCATCTTGCCCATGCCGGGCATCATGCCCATGATGCCGCCCATGCCGCCCATTTTCGACATCTGCTGAAGCTGCTGGGCGAGGTCGTTCAGGTCGAACTTGCCCGACTGCATCTTTTTCGCCATCGCCGCCGCCTGCTCGGCGTCGATGGTCTCGGCGGCCTTCTCGACGAGGCTGACGATATCGCCCATGCCGAGGATGCGGTCGGCGATGCGCTTGGGGTGGAATTCCTCCAGCCCGTCCATTTTTTCGCCGGTGCCGATGAGCTTGATCGGCTTGCCGGTGACGGCGCGCATCGAAAGCGCGGCACCGCCTCGGCCGTCGCCGTCCATGCGGGTGAGCACCAGGCCGGTGATGCCGACGCGTTCGTCGAAGCTTTTCGCCAGATTGACGGCGTCCTGGCCGGTCAGCGAGTCGGCGACCAGCAGGATCTCGTGCGGGCTCGACACCTTCTTGATGTCGGCCATCTCGACCATCAGCGGCTCGTCGATATGGGTGCGGCCGGCGGTGTCGAGGATGACGACGTCATGGCCGCCGAGCCTGGCCGCCTGCACGGCGCGCTTGGCGATGTCGACCGGGCTCTGGCCGGCGATGATCGGCAGGGTGGCGACCTTGGTCTGCTCGCCGAGCTGGCGCAGCTGCTCCTGCGCGGCGGGACGCCGCGTGTCGAGCGAGGCCATCAGGACCTTCTTGTTCTGGCGCTCGGTCAGCCGCTTGGCGATCTTGGCCGAGGTCGTCGTCTTGCCGGAGCCCTGCAGGCCGACCATCATGATGACGACGGGCGCCGGCGCATTGAGGTCGATGGCGACACCCTCGGCGCCGAGCATGTCGACCAGCTCGTCATGGACGATCTTGACGACCATCTGTCCGGGCTTGATCGACTTCAGCACCGCGGCGCCGACCGCCTTCTCGCGCACCTTGTCGGTGAAGGAACGCACCACTTCCAGCGCCACGTCGGCCTCGAGCAGGGCGCGGCGCACCTCGCGCAGCGCTGCCGAGACATCCGCCTCGGACAGCGCGCCGCGGCCGGTCAGGCCGTTCAGGATGGAGCCAAGGCGCTCTTGCAGGGACTCAAACATTCTTCTTCCTTTTCTCTGGCACCTGTGGATGCCCGAGAGGTAGTGCGTTCGCGCCGGGCCGCCAAGCAAAAGCGCAAAGCCAAAAAGCACCCGGGGGCGCATCGCGCTGCCGGGTGTTGGCCTCCGGGATCTCTTTACAGCACCCGCCTCAAAGAGGCTTCGGCGTCCTGGTCGGCTTTCGCGAAAGAAAACTCGTCGCGGAATTCAGCGGCTCTAGACAGGAAATCGGCCGCGGAGTCAAGGCCAATGCATGTCGCGCAAAGGTGCGCAGCGGTTTTGCGGCAACGGCATGCATCAAAAAACTATGCCGGAATCCGGGCCAAAACACCGCGATTGACGGCGGCTTAGCCCAGGCTTTGATTGGTCGCCCCGACCCGCAGCGGCGAGCGCCGGTGCAAAAGCAGCAGAATCGTCAGAAGCGTGCTGACGATGCCGATCGCCGCGATCAGAACGGCGTCCCAACTGGTCCAGCCGGGACCTTCGAGGGGCTTCGCATTGAGCAGCGCGAAGGAATTATAGGCCTCCTGGTGCGAGATCAGCAGGAAGCCGGTCAGATTGTTGCCGAGATGGGCGCCGAAACCGGCGCCGAGATTGCCGGTGACATAGACCAGGAGCGTGAGCAACAGCGCAAAGGTGCCGATCGAGATGAAGACACTGGCATTGATGGCCAGCGTCGAGGCCGTGTTCCAATGCAGCGACGTGAACAGCAGGCCCGGCAGCACCGCCCAAACCAGAGGGCTCCTGAAGCGACAGGCGAGCGCGCGCAGCAGATAGCCGCGAAACAGCATTTCCTCCGAGGAGGTCTGCAGGAAGGCGAGCAGCGCGATCGGCACCAGGAAAAGCAGCCAGGACGAGAAGGCGATCGGTCCGCGCGCGATCTCCGGCTGCAGCCAATAGAGCAGCACTTCGGAAAGCAGCGAGGTGATCAGCACCGCAACCAGGCCCTTGAGGAAATCGCCGCCCGCGATGCGGCGGCTGACGCCAAAAAGGGCGGCGAGCGGCTCGCTATGCAACAAACGCATCGCCACCCAGAGGCCGATCCAGATGCCGGCAAAGGAGCTCAGCGCGCTCAGAATGCCGATGGGCGATGCCAGGAAATCCTGCATGTATTGCCCGGTCGAGGGTCCGGGAAGGCGCCAGACGATGTAGAGATACGTACCGGCAAACAGCACCAGGGCCGTCGCCGCCATCCAGAAGGCGATGACGATCGCCGTGCCAAAGAACAGGCGCGGCAAAGTTGTCTTTTCGTTCGGTGAGCGGCGATAGCGCTCGAAGGCGGCATTCTCGATCGTCACGCGGCTCCCCTGCCGAAGGCTTTCGCCACATGGGTATTAGGAGATCGGCAGTTAGCACGCAATTACCGCCCCTACGGGTTGCCGCATGCAGACATAAAAAACGGCCGCCATCGCTGGCGACCGTTCTTCTCACGGCGATCAAGCCCGATCAGCGCATCACATAGACGATGCGCCGCGTGCCGGGGTCGACCAGCGCGGGCTGGTTGTTCACATAGACATAACGATACCGGTAATCGGGGATCTCGCGCAGCTCGACGGTGTCGGGCAGCGTGGCGCCGGTCACCACCTCACCCTCGAGATAGACCGGATCGACCCGATGCGTGGTGACATAGGTGCCGACCTCGGCCGGCGGTCTGCCGATCGACTCGATGGCGTCGTCGCTCGAAACGATGGCGCCGGTGTAGCTGTTGGTGGTGTAGAGATCATCGGTCGGCGGGGCCACAACGGTAATATCGGCATTGGCCGGGCGGCGGGTCACGACGACGCGGCTGCCGCCGAAATCGCCCGTCACATAATCGGAATAGACCCAACCCTTGCCGTCGGCTTCGGCGATCGTGCACCACTTGCTGCCCTCGATGCAGCCGTTGAGCGTGGCCGACTGGCCGGCCGCCAGCACGCCGATGACCGGATGTTGCGGACCGGGGCCGGCGCGGACGTTCAAGTCGGTCACCGCCTGGACGGGGGTATCGGCGAAAGCGGCGCCCGAGATAGTGAGCAGCGCACCGGCCAGCGCCGGAAACAATACGCGTGTCATAGTTCTTCTCTCCGTTTTCAACGCTCCCTCGGGCTCGGAAACGAAACAGAGGCTTATGCGTTCCGGCTAAAGTCCTTGTTCCCGCTCACGAATTGTTCCAGGTCTTTTTCGGCGCGCCGGTCAAAAGCTCGTGCACGAAGGCCAATTTGCGCGCCGCCACCTCGGAAATCACGAAAGGGTAGAGGTCCGGCAGGCCCATGCAGCGGTTGATGGAGTTCGACGCCTCCGACAGCACAAGCCAGCGGGCCAGGATCCTTTCAAATGGCTCCGGACCCGGGTCGGGATCGGCGGGCGCCGGCTGCAAATGCCCGCCAGTATCGCTGCGCGGCAGGTCGCCCGCTCCCACGGTCTCCAGCCGGCCAAGCGGGAAGTTCAGCGAATGAACCATCTCCAGCGTGTCGGTGATGTGGAGATGGTGCGCCCAGGTCTCGGCCCAGTCTTCCCAGGGATGGGATGCGGCGTAGGCGGAGATGTGGCGCTGCTGCCAGTCCGGCGGCGCGCCGTTGGCGTAGTAAGCTTCCAGGGCCTGCTCGTAATCGGCACGCTCGTCGCCGAAGAGGGCGCGGAAGGCCGAAAGGCGCGCGGGATCGTCACGGATCAGCCGATCCCAATAATAGTGGCCGAGCTCGTGGCGGAAATGGCCAAGCAGGGTGCGGTAATTCTCGCCCATCTCGACCCGCCGCCGTTCACGCTCGGCGGAATCGGCTTCGGCAACATTGAGCGTGATCAAGCCGTTGTCATGGCCGGTCAGGATGGGCTCACCGCCCGGACCGGCGCCGATCGGGTCGGCGAGAAAGTCGAAGGCAAGGCCGGTCTCGTCTTTCGCATCGGCCTTGGGCACGACCGGCAGGCCGAAGGCGAGCAGAGAATAGACTGCGCGTTTCTTCGCCGCCTCGACCCGGATCCAGCGCCGGCGGTTGCCGTCGATGGAAAGGTCGGGAATGACCTGATTGAGGGCGCATGCGTGGCAGAAAATCCGGCCGCCCTCGGCCCGCCAGTTGCAGGCGCATTCATCGGCATTGCCGCACGGAAGAATGCCGCCCTTGCCGCTGAGCACGAAGCTCGCCTGCTCCGGGTCATAGAGCACCAGGCTGGAACAGTTCAGGCACTGGGCATTCTCGAAATAGAGGCGATGGCCGCAATTGGGGCAGTCGAACAGCTTCATGCGTGATCAACCCATGGATCGGAGCGTGGGTGCAGGCTCCGTCTTGGAGCGGGATGACTTTTCCCTGGGATCGTCAACTCGCTCCGAGATTTTTTGTGAAGCATGCCCTAACGCTTTCCGGCTTCCGGCGTTCCGGCGCTATTTCGCCGCGAGCTGGGCAATGACGGCCGACACAGGCCAATCCGGTCCATCGCCTCGCGCAGAAGGACGGAAAGCCCGGCCGCTCGAAGGGCTTTCGGCGCGGCAAGCTCGCCGAACCGGGCCAATGATCACGACGTCGACGTCTTTCATGAGGCAAGCCCGCCACAGCTGATCGCTGATCGTAGGCAGATTGCCCTTCTTTCGCCAGTGTCGGGTGTCACGTCTCCCGCGAGGGCGGTGACAATCGGGCGTTTCGCTGGCAAATTCGCAACCGGGACGTGATTCAAGGCAACATTTAAGGGCAACCAGGAGAACGACATGGCATTTTTTGCCAAAGGAAGGATTTTTGCGGCCGCCGCGGCGGTGGTGGCGATGCTTGGGCTGGTCACAGGCGCGGAGGCCGCGGCCAGCTGTGGCAAGAACGGCGCCGGCTTCGAGGCCTGGAAGCAGGAGTTCGCCGCCGAGGCCAAGGCCAACGGCGTCGGCCAAAGGGGGCTTTCGGCGCTGGCGGGGGCGACCTACGCGACCAGGACGATCGCCGCCGACCGCGCCATCCACAAGGCTTTCAGCGGCTCGGTGGAGGCGTTCATGCAACGCCGCGGGGCGTCCGCTATCATCTCAAGAGGCCGCGCGCTGAAAAAGGCCAACGCGGCGATGTTCGCCAACATCGAGCGGACCTATGGCGTGCCGCCGGGCGTGCTGCTCGCCATCTGGGGCATGGAGACCGGTTTCGGCGCCTCGATGGGCAACCAGAACACGGTGTCGGCCATCCTGACGCTCGCCTATGACTGCCGCCGCCCCGACTATTTCACCCCGCATGCCATCGCGGCGCTGAAGCTGGTCGATCGCGGCGCGCTGAGCGCCTCCTCGGTCGGCGCCATGCATGGCGAGATCGGCCACACCCAGTTCCTGCCCGGAAACGTGCTGAAATACGGCGTCGGCAGCGGAAACCTGCGCGACCGCAACACGGCGCTCGCCTCGACCGCCAACTATCTCAAGGCGCATGGCTGGCAAGCCGGCGCGAGCTACGAGGCCAATATGGGCGCGATTGCCGGCTGGAACTCGGCAAGCGTCTATCAGCAGGCTATAGCCCGCATTGCCGAAGCGATCGACGCGGACTGATTGAGATCGTCATTCCACGAAAAAGCCCGGCCATGCGCCGGGCTTTTTTTGTTGGGCTTGGAGATTGGCGAAAGCCGGGAAAGTGGGAATCTCCCAACTTGAGGGGAGATGGCCGGCAGGCCAGAAGGGGTCGTCTCATACAGAGCGTCGACGCTCTTTTGTCGCGCAAGGCGTCGGCGCTTCACGCGTAGCGACCCCCTCTGTCGCCTTCGGCGACATCTCCCCCTCGAGGGGGGAGATCAGCAGCTTCAGCGGCGGTTCCTTGCCGCCAGTGTCCTGAGCCGCAGCCCGTTGAGCCGAATAAAGCCTTCCGCGTCCTTCTGGTCGTAGGCGCCGCGATCGTCCTCGAAAGTGACCAGCGCATCGGAATAGAGCGTCTTTTCCGACTTGCGGCCGGTGACGATGACGTTGCCCTTGTAAAGCTTCAGCCGCACTGTGCCTTCGACGTCGTCCTGGCTCTTGTCGATCATCGCCTGCAACATCACGCGCTCTGGCGAGAACCAGAAGCCGTTGTAGATGAGCTCGGCGTAGCGCGGCATCAACTCGTCCTTGAGGTGGGCGGCACCCCGGTCGAGCGTGATCGATTCGATCGCGCGGTGGGCGGCGATCAGGATGGTGCCGCCGGGGGTCTCGTAGACGCCGCGCGACTTCATGCCCACAAAACGGTTCTCGACGAGATCGAGGCGGCCGATGCCGTTGTCGCGGCCGAGGTCGTTGAGCGCCGCCAGCATGGTGGCCGGCGACAGTTTCTTGCCGTTGAGCGCGACCGGGTCGCCTTTGAGGAACTCGATCTCGATCTCGGTGACGACATCGGGCGCATCCATCGGCGAGACGGTGCGCTGATGCACGAATTCCGGCGGCTCGCTCCACGGATCCTCCAGCACCTTGCCCTCGGAGGAGGAGTGCAAAAGATTGGCGTCGACCGAGAAGGGCGCGTCGCCGCGCTTGTCCTTCGGCACCGGGATCTGGTGCTGCTCGGCGAAGTTGAGAAGGTCGGTGCGGGACTTGAACGACCAGTCGCGCCACGGCGCGATGACCTTGATGTCGGGGTTCAGCGCATAGGCGGACAATTCGAAGCGGACCTGGTCGTTGCCCTTGCCGGTTGCGCCATGCGCGATCGCGTCGGCGCCGGTTTCCTTGGCGATCTCGACCAGATGCTTGGAGATCAGCGGCCGGGCGATCGAGGTCCCGAGCAGATAGGTGCCTTCATAGACGGCGTTGGCGCGAAACATCGGGAAGACGAAGTCGGCGACGAATTCCTCACGCACGTCGACGATGCGGATGTCCTTGATGCCCATCATCTCGGCCTTGCGGCGCGCCGGCTCCAGCTCGCCGCCCTGGCCGAGATCGGCGGTGAAGGTGACGACTTCGGCGCCGAGCTCGGTCTGCAGCCACTTCAGGATGATGGAGGTGTCGAGGCCGCCGGAATAGGCGAGCACGACTTTCTTGACGTTCTTGGTCTTGGACATTTTGGCGGTTCCGCGGGAAAATGGCTTCGCGGGCGAGGTATCACGGCCTTTCCGGGCGGCGCAAGAGACGAAGGTGAGCAGGAGAAGCCAATCGCCGCGGCTGGCGCGACTGGGGCAGCCGCGCTATAAACTCGCAAACCAACACGATACCGGGCCTTCCATGTCCTTCATTCCCGACACTTCGACGCTCATCCAGTTCGCTATCGCCACCGTCATCCTGGCGATCACGCCGGGACCGGACATGACGCTGTTCGTCTCGCGAACGCTGAGCCAGGGCCGCGCCACCGGCTTCGCCTCCATGGCCGGCGCGCTTTGCGGCACGCTGATCCACACCACGCTGGTGGTGGTCGGCATATCGGCGCTGATCGTCGCTTCGCCGATGGCTTTCTTCGTCTTGAAGATCTTCGGCGCCGGTTATCTGGTATTCCTGGCCTGGCAGGCGATCGCCAAGGGCTCGGCCTTTTCGCCGGAGAAGCGAACGGGACCGCAAGTTTCGCTGTTCCGCAGCTGGGCGGCCGGGCTCGGGGTCAACCTGCTCAACCCGAAGATCATCCTGTTCTTCATGACCTTCCTGCCGCAATTCGTCTCCGCGCACGATCCGAACGCATCCGGAAAACTGTTCTTCCTCGGCGTGATGTTCATCGTGCTGTCGATCCCGGTGACGGCGCCGATGGTGCTGGCGGCGGAAAAGTTCTCCGCCGCGATGAAGGCAAGCCCGCGCGTGACGCGCGTTGTCGACTATCTGTTCGGCGGCGTGTTCTCGGCCTTCGCGCTCAAGATCCTGACCGCGCACGCGAAGTAGGCTTCCATCGCCCCTTTCCCAGGCGAGCTTCCGGTCGTCCGGTCCGGCGCCGTTTCAGAGAAAAGTCCTTGACCTGGAGTTGCTCCAGGACGGTAGCTTGGTCTGCACAGTGTAGATCAAGGGCAAGGCATGCGGATTTCAGAGGCTGCGTCCGCCAGCGGGCTCGGTATCGATACCATCCGATACTATGAAAAGGCGGGCCTGCTTCCGCCCGTCGAACGAGGAAGAGATGGCAAGCGTCGCTTTTCGGCGGTGGACGTCGATTGGCTCGTCCTGCTGTCGTCCCTGCGCGACACCGGCATGCGGATGGAAACGATGCGGTACTTTGCGCGGCTCTACCAAAGGGGCGACGAAACGATCCCAGAGCGAAAGCGAATTCTTCTGGGCCACTCCGAACAGCTCGACAAGCAACGCGGGGTCCTGGACCGTTGTGCCGAAATCCTTGCGCACAAGCTGAAGCGGTATGACGAGATCGCAGCGTCATGAGGATTGTCGTTGTCGGTGCCGAGGGTGACATCGGCAAAGCCGTGTGCGCCGAGCTGGAAAGTCGCCACGAGATCATCAGGGCAGGTCGTTCCAGTGGCGACATCCGGGTCGACATGGCGAACCGCGCATCGGTCGATGCCATGTACGCAAGTTGCGGCAAGGTGGATGCCGTCGTTTCGACAGCAGGCGACGTTCATTTCAGTCGGTTGCACGACTATACGGAAGAGAGTTTCATGCTCGGTCTCAGGCACAAGGTGCTGGGGCAGGTCAATCTGGTCCTGGCAGGACTTGATATCGTCAACGAAGCGGGATCCTTCACGTTGACGAGTGGTGTGCTGGACCGCGATCCAATCCGAACGGGGGCGGCTGCAGCGAGGGCGAATGGCGCCCTTGGCGGCTTCGTCGTCGGGGCGGCAATCGAAATGCCGCGTGGTCTGCGCATCAACGTGGTGAGCCCGGGGCTTCTGGACGTTTCCGTGCCACGGTATGGAGAATGGTTCCCGGCCACGAACCTGTTTCTTCGAAACGGGTCGGTCTTGCCTACGCGAGGAGCGTCGAGGGAGCCATCACCGGAAAGGTGATCGTTATCGGATAGGCTGCTCCGGCACGCGCCAGCGAGGTCCGGCAAGCACGCTCCCCACACTTAAGCCCGCGGATCGGGCAGCGCCTCGCGGCGCCAGCTTCCGGCCCAGCGGCCGGCGGAGAGCCAGTAGAAGATGCCGCCGACCATGCCGGCGCCGATCACGGCCAATCTGGCGTTGGTCGCTGTGACATCGAAATCGGCGTCGCCCACACTATGGACGAAGCCGAGGAAGACGAGTGCGATGACGGCGCCGCCCAGCGCGTAAAACAGCCAGTCGCGCCGGCCGAGCACTTCGGCGATCAAAATGACGACCGCCGCCGGCATGAAGGCGAAATAGGCGACGAACAGCGCCACGAAAGGCACCGAGAAATAAAGCGCCGGCGCGATGGTCGGGTGCCCCGGCTCCAGAGGGTAACCGAAATAGCCGAGGAAAAGCGCGTTGAGGAAGGCGCTTGCCGCCAGCGAGCCGACGATATAGCCGACCAGGATGACGGCGAAGCGGACGAGATAGGCGATGATGCGCCTCACGCCTCGCCGTGCCCCGCGATCATCATGGCTTCGAGCGCCAGCCGGTCGACCTTGCGCATGCGTTCGGACTCCGACTTCAGCTGGCCGCAGGCGGCGAGGATGTCGCGGCCGCGCGGCGTGCGGATCGGCGAGGCATAGCCGGCATTGTTTATGTAGTCGGCAAACTTCTCGATAGTCTCCCAGTCCGAGCACTGGTAGTTGGTGCCGGGCCAGGGGTTGAACGGGATGAGGTTGATCTTGGCGGGAATGCCTTTCAAGAGCTTCACCAGCGCCTTGGCATCGTCGAGGGAATCGTTGACGTCCTTCAGCATCACATATTCGAAGGTGATGCGCTTGGCGTTGGAGAGGCCTGGATAGGCCTTGCAGGCGGCGATCAGCTCCTTCAGCGGAAACTTCTTGTTGATCGGCACCAGCAGGTCGCGCAGGTCGTCATTGGTGGCATGCAGCGAGATCGCCAGCATCACGCCGATCTCCTCGCCGGTGCGGAAGATTTCCGGCACGACGCCGGAGGTCGACAGCGTGATGCGCCTTTTTGACAAGGAAAGCCCGTCGCCATCGGAAGCGATCAGCAGCGCCTTCTTCACCGCCTCGAAATTATAGAGCGGCTCGCCCATGCCCATCATGACGATGTTGGACACCTTGCGACCCTCGGCCGGCACAATGGCGCCGTCCGGCGTGTCGCGGTCGGGGAAGTCGCCGAGACGGTCGCGCGCGGTGAGCAACTGGGCCAGGATCTCCTCGGCGGTGAGGTTTCGCACCAGCTTCTGCGTGCCGGTGTGGCAGAAGGAGCAGGTCAGCGTGCAGCCGACCTGCGAGGAGATGCAGAGCGTGCCGCGGCCTTCCTCGGGAATGTACACGGTCTCGATCTCGACGGGGCGGCCGGCCCCGCGCGGCGGAAAGCGGAACAGCCATTTGCGCGTGCCGTCGGAAGAGATCTGCTCCTCGACGATCTCCGGCCGCGCGACGGTGAAATGCTTGTCGAGTTCCGCGCGCAATTCCTTGGAGATGTTGAACATATGCGCGAAGTCGGAAACGCCGCGCACATACATCCAGTGCCAGAGCTGCTGGGCGCGCATCTTGGCCTGGCGCTCCGGCACGATGCCGGCGCCGACAAGCGCTTCGGCGAGCTCGGCGCGGGTCAGGCCGATCAGCGACGGCTTCTCGGCCGGTGCTGCGCGGCGCAAGGCGTCACGAGCGCCTTCGGCGGTAAGATCAAGCGAAACGGTCATGGTGGCGCCAATATAAGCGATTTGCGGCCGATTTCAGCATCGGCCGCACGGGAAGCGCGGCGCATAGCACAGCTCGGCGCCGGAGTCATGCGCCCGGGCTTTCCTTCTCCCAAGCCGGCATCGATGTCGTGCGGCCCAGCCGGTCCCGCGTCCCACCACACCGGGCTGCTTTATGTCTCGACCGATGCGAAGCGATAGCTATTTCGACTGGCACGGAGGTCAACAAATTCTGACACCTGCCTGAGCCAGGGGCGTAACGCGGCCGGCTGCCCATCTGAAACTCGATCACATATTCGTGTTGACGTAATCATTCGAGCTGCGCCGGCGAACCGGAAGAGGGCGACCATGCCCCTCAACAATGGGAGTTGTTCAGATGCACTCAATCAAGCTCGCACTCATTGCCGGCCTCGCCGGTCTTTGCGCCTCGCAAGCCTTTGCCGAAGATACAATGGGCGCCATGACCATGATGAAGGGCGGGCAGGTCACCGCGATCATGCCGGACGGTCACATGGGCACGATGATGCCGGACGCCAAGATGAGCGCCGAAATGATGAAGATGGCCAAGCCGATCAAGCATTGCATGATGATGATCACCGACGCCAAGGGCAAAGCCTACATGATCGATACGTCGACCAAGAAGGCCCAGGCCGAATGTGAAAAAATGGCGATGTGACCTCGCCGATCCTGCGTGCCGACCTCCCCGCCGGCCGGTACGCCGGCGGGTTATCCGCCATCCGGTAACGTCCCCTTGAGCACCACTCCTCGACCTGACTGACATAGCGTCGGGCTCGCCCTAGCGGGTTGATCGACCCGGCGACTGTGCTAGGGCGGGTAACCATCAAGAGGACGGTCATGGCCGGCATATCCCGAAAATACCGCATGCTGCGGCGTTCCCACGCCATGTGGATGTCGCGGCGCGTCTGGCAACCGCGCCTCGTCTTCTGGGCCGGCGCCATCTCGATCGGCCTGATCAGCGTCCTGTTCGCCCTGCTCGCCGACCGGGCGCAGGCCCTGTTCCATGCCGTGACTGGCAACGACGGCGGCTGGCGCTTCTATCTGCCACTTGTGGCGACGCCGCTCGGTTTCGTCTTTTGCGCCTGGCTTGCGCATTCCTTCTTTCCGGGGTCGCAAGGCAGCGGCATTCCGCAGGCGATTGCGGCACGTCACCTGCGCGACGAGGACGACCGCAGCCGCATCCTGTCGCTGAGGCTGGTGGTGGGAAAGATCGCGCTCACTATCGTCGGCCTCGCCTGCGGCGCCTCTATCGGCCGCGAAGGCCCGACGGTGCAGGTCGGCGCTTCGCTGATGCTGCAGGCGGCGCGATGGGGCGGCATGGCACAGGCGCGCGGCCTGATCCTGGCAGGCTCCGCCGCCGGCATCGCCGCCGCCTTCAACACACCGCTTGCCGGCATCGTCTTCGCCATCGAGGAAATGGGCCGCGCTTATGAGGCGCGCACCAACGGGCTGGTGCTGACGGCGGTGATCCTGGCCGGCCTCGCTTCGCTCGGGCTGCTCGGCAACTACACCTATTTTGGCGTCGCCAAGGATACGGTCGCCTTCGTTGCCGACTGGCCGCTGGTGCTCGCCTGCGGCATCATCGGCGGCGGTGCCGGCGCGCTGTTCTCACTGCTGGCGCTCAACGTCATGCGCCGCATCCGGCGCTGGAACGCACTGCAGCCGCTGCCACGCACTCTGGTCGTGGCGGCTATCTGCGGGCTCGCCGTGGCGGTGATCGGCGTCGCCTCCGGCGGGCTGACATTTGGCACCGGCTATGTGCAGGCGCGCGGCGCGATCGAAGGCACACCGCTGCCGGCCTTCTTTTTCGTCGAGAAATTCGCCGCTGGTCTCTTGTCGATGGTGTCGGGCATTCCCGGAGGCCTCTTCGCGCCGTCGCTGGCGGTGGGCGCCGGCCTTGGCAGCACGCTCGGCCTGGTCTTCGGCACGGCCACCGGAACCGCAGCGCTGCTCGGCATGGCCGGCTATTTCGCCGGCGTCGTGCAGGCGCCGATGACGGCCTTCGTCATCATCCTCGAAATGACCGGCAACCACGACAATGTGATCGCGCTGATGTGCGCGGCGATGCTGGGCTACGGCACGGCGAGGCTCATCTCCAACGAACCGCTCTACCATGCGCTGTCGCGCGTCTTCATCGCCGAAGCGATCCGGCGGCGGCGGGCGGAGACGAGCGAAGCGGTGAAAGTCTAGTCTCTCATGTTCCCTGTCAAGATTGAAGGCAAGAAGGCTCGCCTGCTTGGCAGGTTTGCCATGCAGTCGGATC
>NZ_JAIUHK010000051.1:0-34598 GCF_020165075.1 Mesorhizobium sp. CA4 | reverse complement strand
CCCCCAGCCTTGCCCTTCTCCACCCTCCCCCGCAGGCCACGATGGGTCTTCAGGGCAAGGTCCTTGAGGAACAGGGCATTCATCGTGCCCTTGAGGCCGACATGCAGCTCGCTGATCTCACCCTCGGCCAAGGTGACGATGGCAACGCCAGCGAATTTGAGATGCTTGAAGAGGGTGGCGACATCTGCCTGGTCGCGGCTGATGCGATCGAGCGCCTCGGCAAGCACCACCTCGAAGCGGCCGCGCTGCGCATCGCGGATCAAATGCTGGATGCCCGGCCGCAGCACTGTGCTGGCGCCGGAGATCGCCGCATCCTGATAGGTTCCCGGCACGCTCCAGCCCTCACGCGCCGCCTGCTCGCGACACAGCCGGAACTGATCCTCGATCGAGGCGTCCCGCTGGCTGTCGGAGGAATAGCGGGCATAGAGTGCGGCACGGGTCATGGCGGCAGATCCTCCTTCTTGTTCCGAGAGGGTTTGCCCTCCGGCCCCCTCCCCTCTCCCTCTCGGGAGCCCGGCCGATTGTCGTTGGCCGCAAGCCCAACCTCGAATGCTTCCCGCGCCAGCCGCCGGCCGATCAACTGGGCGATATCCAGCACCACCCGATCCAGCTTGGCTGCCGCGTTTTCAGGGCGACCCTCAGGGCTGACGAGGTTGCCGTTGTCGTTCGCCGGAAGGAAACCCTGCGGTCCAGTCCTGGTTTCCTCAGCCATCGCGGTCGCTCCCAAATGGTGGATCGAACGTTTATCGAAGGGCCGCCGGACGGCGAGGAAAGCGCAAAGTTCATGTCGTAGGGCCACAGCGTGCAATGACTTGCGCCGTGCGACGGGCTGCAGGCGACAAATGGGAATATCCCGATGCTGTTATCCGGCCGAACCATCAGTGGGACGCGAACCGTCGCAATCTGTCCGCCGCCTCTCGACAATTCCCGGCTGTTGATATTCGATATCGCCTGCGACTCAACGATATTTCAGGAGGCGAGTCAGTAGACCGCCACATTGCCACGGCGTTCTGCCGCGCCTTCCTCTTCCAGCGCCGCGACCAGCTTGACTGCGGACTTCCAATGCCTGGCGACCTCGCTCCGTGTCCTTTCCCGGCTCCGGCTAACAACCGGCAAATCTCCCGCGATCGCCTTTAGGTCACGCAGCACGGAAGCTATATGCGGCCACGGGAAGTCGATAGGGTCACCGATATCTCGATCAGCGCCGACGATCATTTCCAACTTGGCGATGACGCCGACGAGCGACGTTGCGGCGACGTCAGGGATAGAATCTTGAAGCTTAAGAGCTTCAGTCATCGCAAAGACCTCAGCCTCCCGCGCAACCGCATACCCCGTTGAACCATCGAGAGTGCGAGTGGTTCGGGCTCGAACGCGCTTCAACGAATCTGCGGTCAATCCCTGAATACCAGCATTGACGATCGTTTGGCTCTCCAGCCGCTGCTGCACGCGGCATAGCAGCAATGAGGCATATCGAACTCGTTGCCACTCGCTCCATAGCCTCAAAGCGGCATCTGTGGCTTTGGGCGCGGGGCTGCCAAGCTCATCACATTGCTGGCCGATGACGAAAGGCAAAGTCGTGGTATTGTCGGAATCAGCCATGATCCGAGCTCCAAACAGCTTGGGTTGTGGTCAGGCCGAGCGACGTGTTCGAGCACGTCGTTCGGCCGCAAAGCGCAAACCACAACTTACGTACATACCGTACATTACGGAAGCAGTCATTGTCAAACACGCCCGATGCTATTGATAACAAAACTGAGCGCTTCGAACTGCGGCTCACGAGTGACTTGCTTGGCCGCGTTGACGAATGGCGCCGCAATCAGCCCGATCTTCCCACTAGGTCGGAGGCTTTCCGTCGACTTGTCGAGGCTGGTCTAAACTCTAATACGAAAGGAGGGCCGCGTAAGGCTTAGCATCGGCGGAGGGGCCGAGAGGCTTGAAGTACGCAATGATCCACGGCATGATTTGCGGTCATACTTGTAGTCAGCCCCCAACACCTCGGACGCGGTTCGACTACAACAACGTGAGAGACACTTGATTTCTCTTTTGGCGATTCTATCAGCGTGTCACAGCCGCTGATGGAGTGCGCAACGGTCCGTCTCCAGGTCAGCATCGCAACCGGGGAACTGCTTCGCGAGCACATTGCCGAAGCGCTCGAGCAGCGGTACGGGAAGTAGAACCTCTACTTCAGCAGCGCCGTGGTCCTGTCGACAGCGCTGGGGAAGCCGTTCAGCGACAGAGCAAGCATGGTCTCCTTGCCGCCGTCCGCAACCACCTTGACCTTGAGGCTTTTGCCTTCGCGCAAGGTCGCCAAGGTCTCGGCGTCAAAGCTCAGATCCACGATGCAGCCGCCGGGCAAGCAGGTGCGGAAGCGCAGCGGCGGCAGGGTCGGACCGTCATCGATCTGCAGCGTCACGCCCTGATCCAGCGCCAGGCCGAACGGCAGCACCACCGTTCCCTGGACGGCCTCGCCGGCCGGGCGCAGTTCCATCGCCAGCACGCGCTGGCGCGACTGGCTGTCGGTCTGCTCCTGCGACAGCGCGCAGACCTTCACGCCGGCGCCGTTCTGGGTGGCGAGGTTGCAGGAAACGGTCCAGTCGCCGTGCCCTTCCCTGAGCGAGGTCGCACCTCCGGGGAGAGCCGCGGTTTCTTGCGCGAATGCGGCTGCCATGCAGACCAGGCTTGCCGCTACCAGAGTGACACGTCCAACTCGTCTGTTTCGGTTCATTTCGTTTCCATCATTCAAAAAATTACCTGCGCCTCGTCGACGCCGCTACCAGCGCACGCTGAAGCCGAGCTTGCCGCTGATGACATTGCTGTCGCCGAAGCTCGCCAGGCTGGTCTTGGCCAGCGCTTCGCCATAGACCGAGTACTTGCCATCGCCAAAGTCGAGCGAGCCGCCGAGGCCGACGCCGCCCCAGAACTTCTGGTTTTGGCTGGAAAGCTTCACGCCTGAGACATCGACATCGGTTCCGTCGAGGAAGTCGTAATAGAGGTTGGCGATGCCGTAGACATGCGCCCGGCTCACCTGCCCGGCGCTGTCGGCCCACTGGTCCTCATAGTCGGCCGAGATGCCGAGGCGGCCGATCAGGCTGTCGCCGCTGCCGGGCGACACGATCGCGCCGAACCGATCGGTGAACCTGTCGAAGTCGACGGCCGAGTAGGACAGCTGCGCCTGCGGGGTCAGCGACCAGTTGGAGCGCAGCGCGATCTTCTGCCCGCTCTCGATACTCAGCGCATAGCCGAAGCCCTTGTTGCCGTCGGCAAGCTTGCCCAGCACGGCCGAGTTGATGTCGCTGTCGTACCAGGTCGCCTGGGCCTGGCTGTCGACATAGAAGCCGCTGTTTCCGAGCCAGGTCAGCGTGCCGCCGACGCCGTAGCCGGTGGCCGAGATCGAGCCGGTGCCGAAGGTCGACGACACGTCCGACGAGACGGTGCCGTAATGGACGGTGATGCCGCCCAACAGGATGCCGGCCTCGCTCTCATGCAACAGCCAGTCGACGCCGGCATTGAGCTTCCAGGTCGTCACGTCGTAGTCGGTGCCGGTGGTCGAGGTCTTGGGCTCGAACTTGCCATGGGCGGCATCGATACGCGCCCAGATGGCGTTGCCGTCGACAGGACCCTGGCCGGGCACGTCCGCGCCCTGCGGCGTCGCGCCCTCGCCCCAGGCCCGGTTGCCGATGCGCTGCTGCAACGTGCCCAGCTCGTTGAAGCTCTGCAGCACGCCTTCATAGGCCTCGTAGAGCGGCGTGCTGGGCGCATAGAGCGGGCCAGTGTCGTTGATCAGGGTCGAGCGCAGATACCAGTCGCCGTCGGCCGGCGTGCTGACGCCGTTCTTGTAGAGGCGGTAGGCGTAAGCGCCGCCGACCACCGCCTGGTCGCCCTGGAAGACATAATCGCCGGCGAGCGTGAAGGTGCCGGCCGAGCTGCCGTCGATGTCGACGATCTTGATGCCCTCGCTGGTCTGCGCGCCCGCGCCGCCGACATTGCTGACCGCCAGGATGCCGGTGCCCGAGGTGTTGCCATGCACCACCAGCCTGTCGGTCGCGGAAGCATCGCCGTCGAGCGCGGCATTGATGAGGATTTTGCCGCCATTGCCGACATAGTCGCCGCTGACCGTGAGCACCGTGCCGGGTGCCGCAGCACCGAGCCGCACCGCGCCGCTGTTGTTGAGCGAGGCCACCGTCTGGTCGAAGCCGGCAAGGTCAAGCGTGCCGCCGGAGGCGACGGTGAACGCCGAACCCGAGCTGAACACGTCTGCCGCGCCTGCGGCCAGCGTACCCTGCTGAACAGAGGTGGGTCCCGAGAAGGTCGAGCCAGCGGACCTCAGGACAAGCGTTCCATTTCCTGCCTTGTTGAACGCGCCCGACCCGGTCAGTGCCCCGTTCAGTGTCAAGGTGGTACCGGCGTTGGTCGAGATCGTGCCCTGGCCAAGCATGTCGACGGCACGGTCGCTGGCGAAGCTGGTGGTGGTGTTGAGCGTACCGCCGTTGAAGGAGAGCCCGCCGGCCGCATCGCCGAGGTTGACGTCGGCCGAGACCCTGAGCGTGCCACCATTGATGGCGGTGCCGCCGGTGTAGCTGTTGGTACCGGTCAGCACCAGCGTTCCGGCGTCCGTCTTGACGAGCTGGGCATTGCCGGTGAGCGCCGAGGCGATCGTCGCCGTGTAGCCCGCGCCGGCACTGCTGCCGTCACCGACCCGGATCGTCGACTGCGGCCCGACAAGGCCGATGTCGCCACCCTGGATGACATAGCCGTCGGCCGAGAACTGCATGCCGGCCGGCGTCACCTGGCCGAGCCCGTTGTCCACCGTCACCGTGCCGGCCTGGCCGGCGAAGATGGCGAAGGCGCCGTCCGAATAGCTTGCGTTGATCGACCCGGTGTCTTCGGTCCAGTTATCGTTGCCCGAAGAGCTCTGCCAGGTGCCGTTGCCGCCGTTAATCGTGCCATCGAACTTCGGGCCGGCATCGCCGTCCCAATAGTTGAGGTTCAGCCCGTTTGCATTGACCAGGTTCACCTGATGATCAACGGACGTTTGCACGAAGTAGTTGGAGGACGGGATGGAGCCGACGGACAGGCCGTTGTTGGTCAGCGTACCGGCATAATCGAACACCCGATAGATGCCGGGGCCGAAGGTTCCGCCTGGCGAGACAGTCACGTTGAGCGTGCCGTCGAGAACGAGATTGCCGCCGACGGTGGTCAGATCGTTGAGAGCCCCGCCGGCGACATTCGCTTGGCCGAAGCTGTAGTTCAGAATCGAGCCGCCGGAGAGCGTCAGATCGCCGGCGACCGCCAGCGTTCCCGGCGTGCCGTCGGCCGATCCGGGCGACAGGGTGGCACCATCGGCTACCACCACATTGCCGCCGATCGTGCCCTTGCCGCCAAGCGTCGCGCCGATCCCGACCGAGGTAAGCCCAGTGGCCAGGCTGCTGTCGCCGTCGACATAGAGCCCGCCTGCCGTCACGATGGTCGGTCCGGCATAGGAATTGGTGCCGGTCAGCGTCAGCGCGGCGCTGCCGGTCTTGGTGAAGCCGCCCGCGCCGCCGATTACGCCGGAAAGCGTGAGATCGGCATCGGTCTGGAACGTGCCGCCGCCGGCATTGAGCGTGACGTCACGCCCCGAGCCGAACGCGCCCGTATTTTGCAACGTCGCCCCATTGTCGAACGATAGCGCTCCCGCCGCGTCACCGAGATTGGCATCGGCCGAGACGCGCAACGTGCCGCTATTGATAGCCGTACCGCCGCTGTAGCTGTTGGCGCCGCCAAGCACCAGCGTGCCGAGATCGGTCTTCACCAGCTGGCTGTCGCCGGTGAGGTTCGAGGCAATGGTGGCGGTGTAGCCCGCGCCCGCTAGGGTGCCGTCGCCCACGCGCATCGTCGCCTGCGACCCGACAAGCTCTATGTCCTGTCCCTGGACGAGATAGCCGTCCGTGGCGAACTGCATGCCCGCGGCCTGCACCTGGCCGTTGGAGTTGTCGACCGTCACGGTGCCAGCGGTGCCTGCGAAGATGGCGAAGCTGCCGTTCGAGAAGGCGGCGTTTATGTCGCCGTCGGAGCCGGTCCAGTTGTTGTCGCCGGCCGCCCGCCACGTGCCGTTGCCGCCGTCAACGCCATCATTGGCCTTCGGCCCGGCATCGCCGTCCCAGAAGTTGAGCGTCATCGCGCTGATATCGACCAGGTTCACCTGGCCCGCGACCGAGGTCTGCACCACGTGATCGCTCGACGTGGTATCAAGCCCGTTGTCAGTCAGAGCGCCGTCATAGCTGATGACGCGATAGATGCCCGGTCCGAAATTGCCGTCGGGCGCTTCCGTCACGTTAATCGTGCCGTCGAGCGTCAGATTGCCGTGGACGACCGTGAGGTCGTTGTAGGCGCCGCCGACGACGCCGGCCTGGCCGAACGAGTAATCAAGGTTCGAGCCGTCGGCCAGTTCGAGGTTGCCGTTGATAGTGAGGGTGCCAGGCGTGGAGCCTAGGCCGCCGGGGGCCAGCCGGCCCGCAACGTCGACGAAGACATCGCCGCCGATGGTGCCGTTGCCGCCCAGCGTGCCGTTGTTGACGTTGGTCAGCCCGGTCGCTGCGCTCTGGTCGCCATCGATGTAGAGCCCGCCGCCGCCGACAATTAGGGTGCTGCCGCCGTAAGTGTTGTCGGCCGTGAGCACGGTATCGCCGGTTCCGTCTTGGGTGACGCCGCCGCTGCCCGAGATCGTGCCGCCGAAGGTATAGAGGTCGGAGCGGTTGAAGCTGAGGGTACCGTTATCGACCACATCGCCCTGGATGGAGCCCGTGGTGCCGCCGGTGCCCAGCATCAGGATGCCGCTCGCAATCGTCGTGCCGCCGGCATAGCTGTTGTCGGCGCCGAGGATCAGCGCGCCGGTACCCGTCTTGGTGAGCGCCCCCGCGCCGTCGATAGCGCCTTCCCACTGCACTGTGCTGTCGATCTGGAACGTTCCGCCGCCCGCCTGAAGCGTCGCGTCGCGGCTGGTGACGATGCTGGCCGGGCCCTGCTGGTAGAGCGTGCCGCCATTGAAGGTGACCTTGCCGGCCGCATTGCCGAGATTGGCATCGGCGGTGATTTGGACTGTGCCGCCATTGATGACGGTGCCGCCCTGATAACTGTTGGTACCGCTGAGCACCAGAGTACCGCCGCCTTCCTTGGTCAAGCTCCCGGAGCCGCCCACGACGCCGTTCAATGCCAAGCTGGTCGCGCTATCGGTTTCGAAGGTGCCGCCGCCGGCATTGAGCGTCACGGCGCGCGCGGAAACGATATTGGCCGTCGTGTGCAGCGTGCCGCCGTTCAGCGAAAGACCGCCGGAAGCGGCACCAAGACTGCCGTTGCTGCCGACCTGCAGCGTGCCGCTGTTGATCGCCGTGCCGCCGCTGTAGCTGTTGGTCCCCGACAGCACCAGCGTGCCGAGATCGGTCTTCACCAGCTGGCCGGCGCCGGTGAGGTTCGAGGTGATTGTCGCCACATAGGCCGCACCGGCTGCGGTGCCGTCGCCGACGCGGATGGTCGATTGCGGCCCGACCAGGCCGATGTCGCCACCCTGGACGAGGTAGCCGTCGGTGGCGAACTGCATGCCCGAGGCCTGCACCTGGCCGTTCGCGTTGTCGACCGTGACCGTCCCGGCGGCACCCTGGAAGATGGCGAAGCTGGCGTTGGCGAAAGGCGCGGCGAAGGTGCCGCTGGCATCGGTCCAGTTCTGGTCGCCCGCGGCGCGCCAGGTGCCGTTGCCGCCATTGACGATGCTGTTGGAATGGGGACCGGCATCGCCATCCCAGTAGCTGAGCTGCAGCCCCGCCGAGTTGACCAAATTGACCTGGTTGGCGACGGAGGTCTGCACGAAATAGTTCGGGTCCGTGACGTTGAGCCCGTTGTCGGTCAATGAGCCGTTGTAGCTGATGATGCGGTAGGTGCCGGGTCCGAAATTGCCGCCAGGGCTCTGCGTCACGTTGAGCGTGCCGTCGAGGGTGAGATTGCCGCCGACATTGATGAGATCGTTGAGCGCGCCGCCGACGACATCCGCCTGGCCGAAGTTGATGTTGAGGTTGGAGTTCCCCAGCGCGAGGTTGCCGTTGATGCTCAGCGTGCCCGGAGCATTGCCGGCCCCGCCGGGGCTTAGCGTGCCGCCGTCGGCGACGGTGACGCTGCCGCCGATCGTGCCGGTGCCGCCGAGCATCGCCCCGCTCGCGACATTGGTCTGGCCGGTAGCGCCCGACTGGTTGCCGTTTATCAGCAACGTCCCGGCATTGACGTTGGTGGCGCCGCCATAGCTGTTGTTGCCGGTGAGCGTGGTCACGCCGGTGCCGAGCTTGTTGACCGAACCGGTACCGGAGATGGCCCCGTCGAAGGCGTAGGTGTTGTTCAGGTTGAAGGCGAGCGTGCCATTGTTGGTCACGCTCGGCGTCGCCAGCGCGCCGGCGACGGCGCCGGTGCCGACTTGCAGTATGCCGGCCGAAATCGTCGTGCCGGACGTGTAGCTGTGGTTGCCGGTCAGCGTCAGCGTGCCGGCGCCTTGCTTGCTCAAGCTTTCGAAACCGGTGATCTGAGCGCCGTTGAGTGTACGGCTGAGGGTGGTGGTCACCTGCAGCGTGTCGGAGCCGCCACCGCCGTCCACGCCGACTCCGGCGATCGTCGCAAGACCGCTCAACAGGAAAGTGTCGTTGCCGCTGCCGAGGTTCAATGCGGCTGCGCCGGTATTGAGCGAACCGGCGGAGAGATTGACAATGTTGCCGCCTCCGCCAAGCGTGCCGTTGCCGAGCAACGTGCCGCCAGTGATGTTGATCGTGGCGCCGCCGGTCCCGCCCGTGAACAACGTCTGCGTGCCACCGGCTGCCTGAACCGTGCCGCCGCCGACGTTGAGCTTCGAGCCGGAGTTCATCGTGATCGTCGGCGTGGTTATGGAGGCGCCCCCTCCGTTGCTCTGCAGCGTGCCAGCGTTGATCGTGATCCCCCCGGCGCTCGTTAGGCCGCCATTCACCTGCAGCGTGCCGGCGTCGATGCGTGTGTTGCCGCCGAGCGTGTTTGCTGCCGAGGTGAGGATTGTCGTGCCGGTGCCGATCTGGGCGATGTTGCCGGAACCGCTCAGCGTGCCCGGGAAGCTGAAAGTGTCGGAGCGGTTGAAGGAAAGCGTGGAGGTCGCATTGGCGACGATGACGTTGCCTGCGCCTGCATTGCCGCTGGTGCCACCATTGCCGATGATCAGGTTGCCGTCATTGATGACCGTGTTGCCGGTGAAGGTGTTGTTACCGGTGAGGACCCAGGTGCCGCTGTCGTTCTTGGCGAGCGTGGTCGTGCCGCCGGGGCCATCGATGATGGTGCCGCCCATCGTGTTGAGCCCGGTATTCGTGCCGCCCAGCGCCAGCGTCCGGTTGCCGCTGCCGGTATAGGCGGCCGAACCGGTGTTTTTGAAGACGATTGCGCCCGTGCCCGACGATTCGATGAAGCTGATGCCGGTCTGCAATGTGAACAGGCGGTCCGTCTCGTCGCCGCTGCCGGTATAGCGCAGCGTCGAGCCGCTCCCGATCACCAGCTTCGTCGCGTCGTTGGTAGACTTTCCGATCGAGCTCGCCTGGCCGCCGTCGGCCAGCTTGCTCACCGCAAGGACGCCGCCGCTGATCGTGGTGACGCCGGTATAGGTGCTGGTCGTGTTGTTCAGGACCCAGGTGCCGGCGCCGGACTTCGTCAGCGACGTGACGGCCCCGGACGGATCGTCGATGCGGGCCGAAAGCGAGTTGTTGGCCGTGTTGGTGCCGGCGAGCGTCAGCGTTCGGTTGCCCGTCCCCGACAGCGTGACCGGCAACGTGCTGGTGAAATTGATCGCGCCTGTGCCGGAAGCATCGAGAGTGCCGCCGCTCGCGCCTAGCGTGAACTGGCGGTCCGTGCTGCCGGCGGCGCCGATATATTGCAGCGTGCCGCCATTGAGCACCAGATTGGTTGCCGCGGCGCCGGAATCGCCTATCGAGCTTGCCACGCCGCCATTGGCGAGACAGCTCACGGCGAGCGTGCCGCCGGTGATGGTGGTGACGCCATCGTAGGTGCTGCTGCAGCCGGAGAGCGTCTGCGTGCCGGAGACGCTTTTCGTGAGGCCACCACTGCCCGTGATCGCTCCGCTGAAATTGAAGCCACTGCTAAGGGTCAGCGTGCCCGTTCCGAGAGCCACGCTGCCGCCGCCATTGAGTCCGCCCACCGTGTTGTTGTTGCCGGCGAGATCTAGCGTCGCGCCGGTGTTCACCGTCACGGCGCCGGTGCCGAAGGCGCTGGTCGAACCGGCTCTCAAGATGCCGGCCGTGATCGTCGTTCCGCCGCTGTAGTCGTTGGTGCCGGACAATATCAGCGTGCCGGGACCGTCCTTGCGGAGCGCACCGAGACCTGTGGCCTGCCCGCCGAAGGTCAGCGTCGTGGCCGCGTTCGCCACACCGATGGCGCCCGTTCCTCCCTGGAGCGTGAAGCCGCGATCCGTCGTGACCGTCCCGCCGGTATAATTCAGCGCGCCGTTGTTAAAAACGAGATTGGTGGAGGCACTGCCGGAAATGCCAATGTCGCTCGGGTTTCCACCATTTGCCAGACATCCGACGTTCAACGTGCTGCTGCCGGTAAGCGTGGTGGCTCCGGCATAGGTGTTGCCGCAGCCGCTGAAAGTCTGTGTGCCGGCCGCGATGGTGACACCGCCCGCGCCGCCGATCGTGCCCGTAAAGCTGCCGTTGCCGTTCGTCGTCAGGGTGCCCGTGCCGAGGGTCACGCTGCCGCCGCCGCCGAGCCCGCCGACGGTGTTTGCGCGGCCGGCGAGGTCCAGCGTCGCGCCGGTTGCCACGGTCATGGGGCCCGTGCCGAAGGCGCTGGTGGACCCAGCGCGCAAGATGCCGGCGCTCACCGTAGTGCCGCCGGTATAGGTGTTCGTGCCCGACAGCACCAACGTGCCGGCGCCGCTCTTGGTCAAGCTGCCTGCGCCGGCCGCCGTGCCGCTCATCGTCAGCGTCGTGCCGCCGATCACGTCAATGCCGCCGCCGCCCGTGCCGAGTGTGAATCCGCGGTTGGTGCTGGCGGTTGCACCGACATAACCCAGCTTGCCGCCGTTCTGCAGGACCAGGCTGGTCGAGGCATTGCTGGACGCGCCGATGGAGCTGTTAGTGCCGCCATTGGCGAGCGTGGTCACTGCAAGCATGCCGCCGTTGACGGTGGTGTTGCCGGTATAGCTGTTGTTGCTCCCGGCAAGCGTCAGCGTGCCCGCGCCGTCTTTGATGAAATTGGCACCATCGGAGCTCACCACCTGCCCGGAGAAGGTCAGGTTGGCGGCGGCATTCGTGACGTTGATCGTGCTCGAGGTGATGGCGCCGGCGCGTCCGATGGTGAAGCCACGATCGGTGGAGGAAGTGCCGCCGGTATATTCCAGCGTGGCGCCCTGGATCACCAGGTTCGATGAGGCGGACGTAGAAGCACCGATGGCGCTGGCGGTGCCGCCGTTGGCCACCGAATTGATCGAGAGCGTGCCCTGGCTCACGGTGGTGGCGCCCGTATAGGTATTGCTGCCGGAGAGCACCACCTTGCCGGTGCCGGCCTTGCTGAAGCCGACGGCGCCGGTGTTGTCGACGATGGTCGAGGCGATGGTGAAGGTGCCAGCGCCGTTCTGCTGGACACCCAGAACGCCGCCGCCCAGCGTGCCCGTCATCGAGCCGCCGGTGATCGTCTGGTTCGCCCCGCCTACTGACGGCGCGACGATGATGGTCCCATCGATACCGAGGGTCTGGCCGCTCGCCACGGTCACGGTCGAGTTCGCGGCCGCGGTGTATTGCAGGCCGCCGATCTGGATGCTGGCGCCGACCGTGTTGAAGAAGGGCGAGTTCGCCGCTCCGCCAGCGTCGCTCAGGATCTGGTTGGTCTGCCAGAGGCTGGCGTTGTCCTGGTTGACGTAATCGGCCGCGGTGAAGGCGACGATGCTGCCGCTTACCACCTTGGCATAATCCGAGCCATTGACCGTAGCCCAGCCGCCGAGCGCCCGGTCGGGTCCGGTCGTGCTGATCGCGCCGGCCGTGGGCAGCACGAAATTGGCGAGGCCGCCGGTGCGGGTGATAGCACCCAGACTGACAGTGGTGCTCCCGCCGGCGCCCGAGGTGGCGCTCACCGTGTTGTTGCCCGTCGTGATCGTGAGGCCGCCGAAGCTCTGGAGATTGGTCTCCCCGGCCGCACCCGTGATCTTGAGCGTGCCTCCGTTCATGACCAGGGCGGAAGACGCCGAGATGATGTTGCTGGTCGGCCCGCCGCCCGGCGAGAAGTCAAGCGCCAGCGTGCCGCCGCCGATCGTCGTTGCACCGGTATAGGTGCTTGCGCCGGTGAGCGTCAGCGTGCCGGCCCCCAGCTTGGTCAGGCTGCCGCCGGTACCGGTGATACTGCCAGCATAGGTGTTGGTGACGCCGGTACCCAGATTGAGGGTAAGATTTCCGCTCCCCATCGCGACGGTGCCGCCCGTGCCGTTGAGCGAGGCGGGTGCCAGATTGTTTCCATTGAGGTCCAGTGTGCCGCTGTTCACTGTGACATTGGTCACCGTGCCGAAAGCCGAAGCGCTGCCGGCGCGCAGCGTGCCTCCGTTCACGGTGATGGCGCCCGTGCGCGTGTTCGCACCTGTAAGCACCCAGGTGGCGGAACCAGAGCTGGCGAGGGTGCCCGTTCCGGAGATCACGCCGGAGATGGTATTGTCCGCGCCGGTATAGCTGCCGCCGAAAGACAGCGTTGAGCCGGCATTGAGTGTGGTGGCGCCGCTGAGCGTCAGCGCTCCTGAGCCATCGTTGCTGATGGTGCTCGCACCGCTGACCGACAATGCACGATTGCTGCTTGCGCCGGCGCCGGTATAGCTGAGCGTGCCGCTGGTGAACGCTATGCTTGTGCCCGCGCCGAGAGAGCTGTTCACCCCGCCGTCGGCGAGCGTGCCGGCCTTCACGATGCCGCTTTCGATCGAAGCCGCGCCGGTAAAGCTGTTGGCATCGCCGAGCGTAATGGCTCCACTGGCGCTGCCGATGAACCTGAACGTGTTGGCCGTTGAACTGCTCAGAACGCCCAACAACTGCAAATCAGCGTTGGCGGCAAATGCGACAGACGTCCCCCCCGTTACCGAAACATTGCCGGTCAGCTTCAGCACACCGCTGCCAGCGTTCTGGATGAGGGCGGTTGGTGCGCCGATACCGGTGTTGATCTGCCAGTTCCGATTGGATGTATCCCCAGTTCCGGTGTAAAAGAGGGCCGACACACCTGAGTTGGCAGTCAAGCTGATCGTGTCCCCGGCTCCCAGCGCGCTGGCCTCGCCGATATTGCCTATCGAGGTGAACGACGCCGTGGCCGCGCTGTTCACAAAAAAATTCACCGGACCGGTAAAGTCGTTCGTGTTGTCGCTCAGCGTGATCGAGCCAGTGCTGCCAACGGCGGTGACGTTCAATCCACCGCTTCCGGTGTAGTGAGCGGATCCCGCGCCGGCTACCTGCACGGTTGCCTGGCCCGTGAGACTAACCGCCCGCCCGGTCAGCGATCCACTGGCACTCAAGGTCGTTCCAGCGGACAGGTTTACGACATTGCTTGCGTCGCCCAGCGCCGCGTTCGAGTTCACGGACAGAATGCCGGCATTGACGTTGATTGCGCCCGTGAAGCTGTTTGTACCGGTCAGGCCCAAGGTGCCGGCGTTGACATTTACATTGCCCGAAAACGTGTTGTTGCCGGACAGGGTCAAAGTGCCGCCACCCGCCTTGGTCAGCCCTGCCGTGCCGGCGACGATCGAGCTGATCGTCGCCGTGCCGGTAGTCACCGTGATAGCCGGTGTCGTGCCGCCGAGCGTAAGCGTGCCGCCGGCGATGGTGTAGCCGGAGGTGTTGAAGGTGATGTTGCCAGCCGTGATCGGAGCGCCGAGCGTCACCGTCCCCGCCGTGCCGGCGAAGATGGCATTGTCCGGAGTAGCGTTGCTCCAGGTGACGAACGGGCCGGCCGTGGCATTGCCGGTCGTGTTCCAGAGCGGCGGCGCCGCGGTATTCCAGGTTCCGGTGCCGCCGAGCTGGAGCCCCGAGCCATCGGCATCCCAGTAGAGATCCGCGGCACCCGCCGGATTGGCCGCAAGACCTATGAGGAGCGCGAGCAGGACGGCGGCGCTGGGCGGGCGAGGGACAGATGCGATCATGTGGGCAACGTTCGGCGCATAGCTCGCCGCCTGCCCCTTCCACTTGGTCATACGGCCGCCGCGCAGCAGGCGCGAGAATAGGGCGTCGCGCGCTTCAGACCGCCCCGGCCGGTCCGCACGCCTTTGGGAGGATGCGCGTCCGGGGTATCGGCCGTCGGCTTTCGGTCTCAGGTCGCCGGCGCCATCGCCGGATTCCGCGTGATCGGGGATCCTCGCACCGAAGGCCAACCCAGCCATATACCCCCCTGCATTAGCATACCATAATGTTTCCTGACAGAATCAGGGCACAACTTAAAAGGAATGCATGAACTGTACGTTGGGTATTTCAGAAAAGTCCGGTGTTTTGTAAAAAATTCCGGCCGATCGTCACCGGAAACGTAACTTATACAAGAGTGTTACTCAAACAGCACAAGATGTTATTCCGTAAGGCTAATACAGCTTTAATGGGCGACCCTCCGTTCGACGATTTCAGATGGCGGAGCGAAAGCGCGTCGGCGTGGTCCCCCGGTGCTTCTTCATCGCAGCCGTCAAATGGCTCTGACTGGAGAAGCCGCTGAGATAGGCGACATCGGTAATGGTCGCGTCTCCCTCCGAAAGCAGCCGCGTTGCGTGGTCGAGCCGCAGATCCAAAAGATAGCGATGCGGCGACTTCCCAAACGTTCGGCTGAACGCCTGGATGAAATGATTTGGCGAAAGATTCGCAAGCGTCGCCAACTCGTCGACGGAGATTTTCCGGGCAAAGTTAGCCCTTATGAAGTGCTCCAGAGTGCGAGCCGCTTTTCGCGTCAGGCCGCCTTTGAGCTGCTGGGGTTCCTTGTCCGGCGACGTGTAGGCATGGAGGATATGAACTCCGAGGATCGCGATGAGGTGCTCGACATGAAGTTCAGGGGCGCGCTGCTCCTTGGCAAGTTCGGCTTTGAGCAATTGCCCAACACGCAGGGCGGTGTGATCGAGCGTGCCAAGGGGCGGAGGCTTCAACTCTACCTGCTCGGTGCCGAACTGTTGTCTCGCAAGCTCCTTCAGGCTGCTGTCCGGATAGACGACAATCGCACTTTCCCGCGCCTCCGACAGATTTAGGCGGGCTTCGAGATGTGCCGGCTTCACGATGATGCCGCCTGCCGGCGCGTCGTAACGCTCCGCCTTGCCCTGACCTAGTCTCAAGAACGTGCCCGGGGCGGAGTCGAGACCTGTGTAGACTACATGGTGGCCGGCCGGAAAGGTGTACGATCCGGGCGGCAAGAGTGAGTACGCAGCGGCCCCCCACCCTGTTGTTATCGCCCGGCCCTCGGCCATCGAAAGAACGGATTCCAGACCAGCAACGGCTAAATGAGGATCGTCATCTAAGTCGCATTCCGAAGAAGTCATGCCATTTCGACCTGTAACACCAGGTTATCCTTTAGCTTCATCTAAAATGTATTCGCCCTATCCACCTCAAGCCCAACGCTAGCTAGACGCGCCCGTTCCACCGCCAGAGCACATCTTTGGCAGCCCCAAGGAAGTCGCGCGACAACTGAGCTGGTTGCCCCGTCAAGTGGAGAATTTTCGATTTTGGAACGGTCGATATTCGCAAGAGCAGCCGGACTGTTCCTCAATGCTCTTTCTATGATAGGTGCACATCAGCCGGAATTTCAGAGCCGCCGAATCCTGCCAACGATCACTGCTGCATCAGTCCCCGCCCCGAGTCTCTAACCACCGTGTCGCCCAGACAATAAGCTGAGCCCTCAATCCAAAAAAGGGCGCACCATCGAACCCTCCGTTCGGAATTTTGAACATGGAAAGCAACCTGCCTTATGAACTGAAGGACATAAGCTGCTTTGTTCAGGTCGCCCGCGCCGGAAGCATATCCCGTGCCGCGGACACTTATAGCATTCCCAAATCGACGCTCAGCCACCACCTGCAGAGATTGGAGGATGCGCTTCAGGTGCAATTGTTCGTGCGAAAGCGCCGAGGGCTGGAACTAACGGACGCCGGGAGAGAGTACCTCGACAATTGCACGGCCATTTTCGACAGCTGTGAGAACGCGGCCAGCGCTGCGCAACGTGCTCACTCGTCCATCAGCGGGAGTGTCCGTGTTATAGCCAGTTCCGAATTTGGGACGGCAATCATCGGCGCTGCGGCCCACTTCCTCCTGCGCGACAACCCCGACATCGACATAGACGTCAAGATCATCCCAAACGACAAGCTTATCGTGGGCGACTTCGATTTCGACTGCATGATCTATGTTGGCGAGCCTCCAAACTCGGCCCTGATGCGTCGAACCCTGGGGGCTATTTCCTACGGACTGTATGCCAGTCCCGACTTTTTGGCCAGGCACGGAACGCCGGAAACGGTCGCCGACATCGAGCGGCTGAACGGCGTGGTCTACATGCGCAACAGCGTGGTCGAACGGTGGCGGCTTCGCAAGGATAAGACCCTGGCCGAGGCCAAGCCGATCGGCAAGTTCAAAGTCAACGATTATTGGATGACGAAATACTTCACGGCAATAGGATCAGCGATCAGTTACCTGCCCGATTTCTTCGTCGAGTACGAAGTAGCGGCCGGCGCACTAGTGCCTGTATTGCCCGCCTGGCGCTCCGAGAAGCGGTCCATCTATGCGCTCTACCCAGCGCAAAGACACCGCAGCCCGCGCGTCATGAAGTTCGTGGAGACCGTCTCTCGCGAGTTCGATCAGGTCATCCGCTATCCAGGCTACCTGCTGGTCAAGCTGCAGGAGAGCGTGAATGAAGAGCCTCGCAGTGGAGGATCGGTGCCACCGATGGACGGCGGTAAGGTTGCGAGACGCTGAACTCGGCGCAATCGAATTCAACATGCCACGGCAAGTAGGCTCGATCTGACCGGGATCGAAGTTGTGGGGGCTGACCTTCCGGGCGCCGCCATGACCCTTATCGTTCTGGCCCGGCGCTCCGCACCCGGTGCCGAATCGGTAAAGCGAAAAACTGCGCGTGAAGGGTTGCCTCTCAGATATGCGGCGGCATATTCCCGAGCGGGGTTGGCGAACGGTTCGCGTTGGGCGCGCGGGCCACAATCAAGGGTCAGATGAGTTGCGAAACTCCGAGCGCGTCCCATTCGATTTCCACCGGTACAGCCCCAGCGTCCGAAGCTTTTGAATAGGCATTCGGAGGATCGCAGGAATGCACGGTCGAAGCCGGATTAGGCAACAGCTGCTCGCTGACGCCCACCAACTCAAACAACAAATCGCCCAGCTCGAACGGGATCTGCTTTCTCCCGGGGGTGGCGGCTTTACGCCAATAAAGTTCACAGAAGTCAGCTATCAAATACGGCGCCGCAAGTCGCGCCTGTACAGACTGGAGCGCTGCATCTGCGCACTGCAACCCCGGCCATCGCTTTCAGATAACCGGGGCAGCCCCTCAGCCACGGTGGACAACTTCGACCATGGTCTGTGATAAGCCGGCTGGGAAGGCAGCGGGAAAGGGAAGTAGATTCGCGGGTCTAAGTGGAGCACCGGAAGGCTGACGCCACAGCTTGCGGAAAGAAACGTGCCCTTCATTGTGCATTCTGGAAGCTCTCTGGAGGAAGGCGGCTGAAATCTTTCGCGTCGGCCATGTTCTGCTGAAGCCTGCATCGATGCACAAGCTCTTGGAAATCACAAAGGCGATGATCGCGAGTGGGCTACCGTTGCTGAGAGCCGAGCCAAGGGACAAAACGGCTCTTCCTAAAATGCGCCGGTTTCTTTCCGGAAGTCACCGTCTTACTTGGCGGATCAGTTCGCCAGTCCCCAAGCCCGGCTCCGCCACTAGCAGACGCTGCCGGAGCAGCTAGAGGCACGCTGGCGACCACACTACTCAGTCAAGCCGCGAGAAGCCTCCATCCTTCTTCGCCCCGGCCATTCCGTGGCCCCGGCCAAGTCACGCGGGCACAACCTGCAATGTGGAAAAGACTTCGCAGCATCAATGATTTAGGCGGTTCCGAGACATTGCGCGGGAGAGCAGCAATGTGCGAAACACCCCGGAAAACTGGTCAAAAACAACAACCGAACTGAGGCGCAATGTGCGCCCTTTTATCTTGCCGTCTTAATCGGTCGTATTTTTCGCGACTTTCTTTCCATCGTCGTTCCTTCTCCAAACTACGATAGTACACTATTTTATGCTCTAAACCACGATCCCGTACTCTTGCGTCGAGTTCCGATGCGCCGTGCAGTCTTCCGCGCTCTGCGACGGCGTAGCAGCGCTGCTTATTTGCAGTGCGGGAACCGTCGTGGCGCACTTTTCCATCGGGCTGACGGAGCATCATCACAGGCAATCCGGCGCGGTCCGGCCGTCTCGCGATCGGCGCGGCCGCAGGCAAGATAACGTGCGTTCCGTCGTTCCTGGTCTGCATCGGTCCTCATCCGCCGGAGCGGAACTCTTGTGTCGGATGGCGCCCGTCAGCGTGTCGGCGCCATGCGTTTCAATTTCCGTTGCACCGCTCATCGATGCGCCCCCAGCAGCCTGCGATCCTTGATATGAGCGCGCCGGGCAGCATCGCTTCGGTTGGCCGCGGAATCGCCGACATAGAACGTTCCGTCGCTCCACATCGCGTGCATGATCACCGCCAGCTTGCGCGCCACCGCGACACAGGCCTTGCGGTGGTTGGAGCGTTTGGCGATCGCGTGGCCCCAGTTCTTGACCTCGTCTCTGCCCTTGAAGCTCGTCATCAACCCCGATGCCGCCTCGTAGAGCGAGCGTCGAACATCGGCGTCGCCGGCTTTTCGATATGCGACCCTGAACGTCGATCGAGGTGCCCGACTGCCAGCGCCGCGAGGTCAGCCCGAAGTAGGCCGCGACGTCGCGTGAGCGGCGGAAGCGCGACGGATTCTCGATCGGATCATGAACGCCAGCGCCGTCACCGGGCCGACACCGGGAATGGCGATAAAGCGCCGGCACGTCTCGTTGTGCGCGACGATCCTCACGACGAGATCGTGCAGCCGGCCATGCTGTCGCCACAAGTCCGCGCGCGCCGGCAGCATGGCGTCCATCGTCTCGCTGTACACCGCATCTACCGCCATCGCGGCACGCACCGCCTAGTCGAAAGCCCCTCGCCCGACCTTCCTCAAACGTATGCCGAATGACTTCAGCGAGTGCCGGGTGGCACTCGTCAGGTAGAGGAATTTGGCCCAAATGTATCGAGGCAATTGCGCTGAAGGGACACGCCAGATGACAATCAAGTTGGTCGCTACGCGCCATCCTCCCACTTCACAGCAGCTATGAACTCATCACGCGTTAGCTCGCAGAGGGCGAACTCTCCGCGCTTGAATGGCCCTCCCAGACGAGCGGCGACGCCCGATCCTGCGAGATAGAGGATGTAGGGACCAGCATGGAAGAAGACATGGGCCGAGGCGCGCTTCCACTTCTCGATGAACTGTTTGTTTGGTCCCATCCAGCGCATGATCGCGAATTCCTTGCCATCAAGCGGAACGACGCGCGACCTGAAGTCTAGCGACATACCGAAATAGTGTCCCAAAAACGAGTTCTCGCTGTGGACGTGCACGAGCCAGAACATTCGGTGGGATCGTTGGTAGAAAGTCTCGCGTGCGTTGCGCTCGTCTTCGCCGATTGACGAGTGTTGTAGTTCCAGGACCGTCGCGAGCGGCGTGCCGTTGCCGACGAGCACATCGGCGCGGTGCAACTCGCCTGTCTCCGGATCGCGCAGCGCAATCTCACGGCATTGCACATCAAAAAGGTCTTTCCAGGCGAGGTGCCACCTTCCCTCAGGCTCGCTCCATGGATCGCAATCCCCGGCCTTATGCCGCCAGTGAGATACGTTCTCGACAGGCATCACAGCGGTAAGCTGGCCGCCGCAATCTTGGCAGGTCGCCCGCTCGCCTTTTTCGATCGGCGGACGTTTTTCACTTCCAATCCATGCATAAAGCATTCTGTGCAACTCCGGAGGTTCACTGGTCGGTTTCCAGTCCGTGAAATCCTTGCGGAAACGAGAATAGTTCAACACCTCGTGCCTATGACCTCGTTACGCCCGTGGCTGGTACCTTGCGCCTCGCAAGAGCCTCGGCAGCGGGAGGGCGTCGATAGATGACGCGCCGCCCAATCTCGTCGTTTACAAGGCGCGGTTAGAAGCCGTACTTCTGACGACGCAAATTGAATGCCGCCTCGCCACCTTCCATCACATCGGTGACGGCTTTGCGGATTGCCGGTACGTCGATTGCTCCCTCGCCACCGACCTTGCCGCCTGACTGATCACCAATCGTACGATAGGTACACCAGACAACTAAGTCGGCATCTCCGTTGACGACTAGATTTGCGTTGTGGCTTGCGAAAATGATCTGGCGCTTGTGCTTGGCCGACCAAATCAATTCCACGATTTCTTGGATGACATTGTTGTCGAGGTCCTCCTCCGGCTGATCGACGATAAGCGGGGGTCCCTCGCTATTGAGCAGGGTCGATAGCAATGCAGTGGCCTGCTGGCCTGCTGAGGCGTTGCCAAAGGCGATATAGTCGTTCTCTTTGGCCCGATATTCGAACACCGGCACATCCGCGGGATAGACCAGCGATAGCCGCAGCCAGCTGCTTTGGGTGAGCACGCCCGCGATGCGCTGGGCATCGGCGGTGCCGAAATCGAGCTGGCCCAGGAAGGGCGTCGGCGGCAACTCGGCATCGCCGCCATGTACGTCATGATGGACCGCCAGCGCCTCGAGGTCGGCCAATAGCGCTGCATGCGACGGCAAGGGATCCGCGGATAGCAGCTCTGCCAGAGCCTCGAACTTGCTCGCTCTGATCTTCGAACCCCTCACCGCATCCTGGAAGGTTTCAATAAACTCGGCGAAATTGGCACCACGATTGATGCGGGCGCGTATTAGCCCATTCGACCGTTCTGACAGTTCCTGGCAACGTTCTGCCAAGAGATCGGCGCGAGTGTTGCGCAAGGCAACGATCTGCGCCCGGGCTGAGTCGGACTGGGCGTCGGCTTCTGCCAAGGCCGAGATTTGCGCTGCCAGTCGGTCGATCTCGCCCTGCTGCTCGGCGATCTGCTTTTCAATCGCCGCGAGCTCCTTCAACCTTTGGGCATGCACCGAGGACCGTTCTGACGCCGCCAGATAGCGCGCATTGAAATCGGCCAACCGCGCCCGCCACGCCGCCCATGGCCCCGACAGGTCGTCGGAATGGCTGATCGCCTGCGAGAGGCCGGTCTGCGCCTGTGCGAGGAACGTCAATGAAGCGTCCAGCGCTTTGACCACCTCGGCCGATATCTCGCCAAGCTCCGGCGCCTCGGCCAAGGCCGGCGCCGGCCGCATGGTCGATTTCGTCTGCTCGATCCGCTGGCGGGCCTGGCGCACAACCTCGATCGCCCCTCCAAGACCCGCAGACCACCCGGCAGTATGGCGTTCTGCTTCCTGATAGCGTGGTGCATCGTCTATCAGCTTCCTGTCTTCGTCGCTCAGACCCGTAAGGCGTTTGCGGATTTCAGCCGCTTGCTGGTCCAAGGACTGCCTGGCAAGCTCGCGCTGCGCCTTATTGGCATCCAGGGCGCGTTTGCGCTCGCGCGCCGAATATCTCTCGCGCACGATGGCTGCCTGCTCGCCTAGACGGGAATCAATGCCGCCAAGCTGTGCCTTGATCGGTGTCGTAATGAAACGCAGAAGCTCGTCTAGGCGCACGCTGACATCGCTCAGCTGCTTCTGACTGTAGGCTTGGATCGGTAGCAGGGCGCGCACCTGTTCCTCGGATATAGGTTTAAAGGGCGCGTCGCCGATCTTGATCTCCAAGGTATTGCTGACACTGTCGCGGCGCACGACATGGACGGTGTCATGAAGCGAATAGCGCACTTCCACCTTGCCCTGGACAGGCACCAAGGTTCCAGTGATCAATCGAGCGCGCCGGCGCTGATAATTGGGGATCTCGCCATCGGTGTCGTCGGCCAAAGGTTGATCGCAGAGGCCCCAGCGAAGATATTCAAGGATGGAGGACTTGCCGGTCCCTCGGCCACCAATCATGGCGCTGTATTGCTGGTTGAAGGCGAGGTCGATCGGTCCAAGGAAACTGCTGTTGGAGACGCCGATCGACTCGATGCGGACCGCCGGCAGTCTCGGCTCGATAAGCGAAATGCGCGATTCCTGCGCCAAACAAGCCTGCCGCAAGGCCTCGGCGGTCGGCGTCGCCCATTTGATCCATGTCGGATACCGGCCAAGAAGGTCGTGTTCCGCGTTGCGGTTGTCGGAGGTCTGGATGACCGCGATGCGACGATAGCCGTGCTCGGGCGTCTTTCCGGCGAGAATGTCACGGTTGCCCTTGCCGAGCTTGTCGAAGGCACCGTCGACATAGCCACCCTCAAAAGGCATCTCAGCATATTTCCCGGCCATACCGGAGCGCAACAAGGTGGCATTGCCGCCATCCGAGACGTTGGGAAATACGACGTAGCGGCCTCGCAAATAGGCATGCTTGTCGAGCTCCCGCTTCAGCAGGACCAGCGAATTGATGTGCTCGAGGCGTTTGAATTCGCCCGGCTGAATGGCGAGCGCGTTCGAAACCAACGGAAAGAGGTCTTGCGGGAAATCCGCGTCGAAGATCAGCAGCGCCTGACAAGGCACACCCAGTGTCAGCTCCATGCCCGGGAAGACGACCAGGCGCTCCTGTTCGGGCAATAACTCCCCATCGGGGCCGCGCTCGTCAACAGCAGCTTGTCTGAGGATTGGGATGAAGCCCATTTCGTGGTGATCGGTAATTGCGATCGCCTGGAGCGCGCGGGCGCGACATGCCGCAACTAAAGAACGCGCATAATCCTTCTTGGCCTCGTCATCCGCCTTACCTAAGCCCTTCCATTGCCCGTCTAACGGGGAATGAACTTGAAAGTCACAACCGTGATAGTGGGCCCCGTGATCAAATTCAGTCATAGTAAATATCTCCATCGGCCACTGCTTTGCTCGCGCTGAACTGATGCAGCATTGTTCACAGGTTTTTGCAATAGCTGAGTAACTAGATATCATCTCGCTTGCAAAACCGCCTGCGCCATACCCTCCAAACCATCACTGTCTTACCCGCCTACGCGGAATTCCTTGAACCCTCGCAGCTCCGCTGGCGACAACCGCGCCGCCGCGAGTTCATCGTTGATACTTATGTGGAGCGAGGCCGAAAAGCGACCGTTTCGTTTGACGCCTATTGAGGCCCTCGCCTAGTTTGTGGCAATGTTTGAGATCACGCGCGAAGATATTGCCGCATTAAATGACGAAGATTTGCGAACGCTCATCGGCCTTCTTTGTGAGGCCGCGCTTCGCCGCGCGAACCTGCCGGTCTCGGCCGCAACTTGGGGCGGAGACCAAACTGCCAAAGATGGCGGGCTGGATGTGCGGGTAGCGCTCGCTCCGGGGACGGCCATCGAGGGCTTCATTCCAAGAGCCGCGACGGGCTTCCAGGTGAAGAAGCCCGATATGCCGCCAGCGGAAATTCCGAAGGAGATGAGACCCAAAGGGGTGGTGCGGCCGGTGATCGAGGAATTGGCCGGCGCGGGCGGCGCTTACATCATCGTGAGTTCAAGTGGTTCGACGGCGGATTCAGCGTTGAAGAGCCGCCGAAAAGCGATGAGCGAAGCAGTCAAGGATATCGGAGATGCTGCAAAGCTACAAATCGACTTCTACGACCGCAACCGCGTCGCTAGCTGGGTGCGTGACCATCCCGGTTTGATCCCTTGGGTTCGCTCCCGGACTGGGAGATCCGTTCCCGGATGGAAAGGGTATGGTGCGTGGTCCTATATGCCGGCGAAAGGGGACAAGAACTATCTTCTCGACAACAAGGCGCGTATCAGAACAGGCGGCAAGGACGATGGCGACGGGCTCTCCGTCGTTGACGGCATCAGCCGTATCCGAGAGGCACTTCAAAACGCGGGGCAAGTGGTCCGGCTCGTCGGGCTTTCGGGCGTTGGGAAGACTCGGCTCGCCGAAGCACTGTTTGACAATGCGGTCGGCGACAACGCGCTGGACCCATCGCTTGCCATCTACACCGACATTGCCGATGAGCCTGATCCTCAGCCCAAGGGTCTTGCCTCCGATCTGATCGCGGCCGGAACCCGAGCAATCGTCGTGATCGACAATTGTCCCCCGGAAACGCACAGGCAGTTGTCAGACGTGGCCCGGGCGTTGGGCTCAACGATCAGCGTCATCACAATCGAATATGACATTCGGGAAGACCAGCCTGAGGGCACGGATGTTTACTCGCTCGATACGTCTTCCCTACCATTGATTGAAAAACTGGTGGCGGGACGCTTCCCCGACCTGTCGCAGGTCGATGCTCGCAGGATCGCCGAGTTTTCCGGTGGCAACGCGCGGATCGCGCTCGGCTTAGCTGGCACCGTAAAGAGAGCGGAGACTGTTTCCGGGCTTACCGACACCGAATTGTTCAAGCGGCTTTTCCAGCAACGCCATGCGCATGACGCCAGGCTATTGCAAATCGCCGAAGCGTGCTCGCTAGTCTACTCCTTCCAGGGCGAAGAATTGACGGGCGAGGATGCGGAGCTACCCGTACTCGGTGGGTTAGTCGGGAAAACGGCACAGGAAGTATTCACTGCGGCGGCGGAATTGAAGCGGCGCGATCTGCTGCAAAAGCGCCGCGAATGGCGTGCAATCCTGCCCCATGCCATCGCAAACAGGTTGGCAGCGTTCGCCCTGGAAAATATTCCCTACCCCGTCATCGAAGCCGCCATCGTGAATGGACCATCGGAACGGTTGCTTCGCTCCTTCTCCCGTCGGCTAGGCTATCTCGACCGCAGCAAGGAAGCCCAAGCGATTGTGCGCGGCTGGCTCGCTCCTGACGGGCTTCTTTCGGATGTGGCAAACCTAAACGACCTCGGCCGTACGATGTTTCAAAATGTCGCTCCGGTATCGCCGGATGCGACCTTGTCGGCGCTTGAGACGGCATTCGCCAACGCCGACAAAGGTGCCTTGCAGCAAGGACAGTCTTTTGTTCGCTTGCTACACGCGCTTGCTTACGACGCCGCGCTATTCGAGCGAGCAGTGAGTCTGTTGTGCCGGTTTGGAAACATCGATGACGAAGGCAGCAATGGTAGTGTTACGAACGCCGTTAGCTCCCTCTTCTATATCGCGTTTTCCGCGACGCATGCGCCACTAGCCATTCGCCTCAACGTGCTGAACGGCCTTTTGCAATCAAAGGAGCCGGTCAAGCAGTATCTCGGCATCAAGGCGTTGGAAGCGCTGCTGATGTCGGAGCACTTCAGACCGTATTCAAGTTTCGAGTTCGGCGCACGCTCTCGCGACTATGGCTATCACCCAAAGAATGGACCGGAAGTCGCTGCGTGGTTTGAGGAAGCTCTTAAAGCTGCGGAACCTTTCACCATGGAAGGCGGCCCGGCCATGGCACGCGTACGAAGTGTCATAGCTCAGAATTTTCGTGGCCTTTGGGTGCGTGGCCGCCAGTTCGACGCGTTGGAGCGCATCTCGAAAGCGATCGCTAGCACCGGTTTCTGGCGCGATGGGTGGGTGGCGGCCCGGCATACACGGCAGCATGCTGGCAAAGGTCTGTCCGCTGAATCCCTGCGCCGCTTGGTAGAGTTGGAGGAATTCCTGCGGCCAAAGGATTTGGTAAACCGTGTGCGGGGAATCGTTTTCGGCGAAAGAGGCGGCAATCTCGACCTTGACGACTTTGCAGATGACGAAGCGATCGACCTAATGGAGCGACTGCACCGCGCTGCTCTTGCCGTCGAGCAGCTTGGAAGGGATGTCGCTGCCGACGAAAAATCATTCGCCACCCTCCTGCCAGAGTTAGTCGCAGGCTCCGGCCGCCTGCGCGGATTTGGTGTTGGACTAGCCCAAGGCGTCGAGACGCCCCGCAACACATGGTCGGCGTTGGTGGCGCAGGTCGGGTCTACCGACAAACCAAACTTGCAGGTGCTTGGCGGTTTCCTCGAGGGGCTTCAAGCAAGGGATCCTGAAACGCCACAGGCACTTTTGGATGAGGCGGTCGAAGACCCGGTACTTGGGAAATGGCTCGTCGAGCTTCAGGCAAGCGTGACGATAAATGAGGCAGGCGTCCGGCGGCTTCACCGGGCATTGGAACTTGGCAAGGTGCACATCCGCGACTTCGCCTGGTTGGTAGGAGGGCGAGTTTGCGACTCTATCCCAGGACCTGCCTTTCGTGACCTCCTAGTGGCGATTGGCGCTAAGCCTGGCGGAGATCCAGTCGCGCTGGAAATCCTCATGATGCGTCTGCACTCAGACAACGGCGCGGAGCGCATCCCGTCGCCTGAAACCATCCAGGCTGGCCGCATCCTTCTTGGCCAGCTTGTCTTCGGACCGCGCCAGGAACGGGCCGACCGCAACGACTACACGCTCGGCGTGGTTGCGGTGAACTGCTTGGAGGGCCCGGAAGGCGCGCCGATCGCCCGTAAAATTTGGCGTAGTTTGAGAACGGCCATTCAAAAGTACGATATCTATTCCTGGGAACAGGATGACCTTCTCCAGGCCCTCTTCAAGACCCAACCGACGGCGATGCTGGATGAACTTGTGAAAGGTAGCGACAAAGATCGCGGGAAGAACATAGATATTATTCGGGACACGAACCGACATCACCCGAACCCGGTTGGTTTCATTCCGGATGATGTGCTGCTGGCCTGGTGCGATGCCGATCCTGCCTTGCGTTATCCATTTGCAGCCGCGGCAGCACTGCTCTTTGATCATCCGGACGGCACGGCGTCACTAGAATGGCGGCCGATTACCAACGCGCTTCTAAAGCGCTCACCCGATCCCGCAGTGGTCTTGATGGCCATGGGCGAAACCCTTTGGCCGATGAGTTTTGACGGATCGCTCGCGACTGAATTGGAGAGGCGGCTCCATATGCTTGATCGGCTGGACATTGGCCGTGAGTCTGCGCTTGCTACCGCCTTCCAACGGGTGCGCGCGAGACTGGCCAGGGCTGTGGATGACGAGCGGCGCAGGGAATTAGAAGAAGACCGGATGGAAAGCGGTCGTTTTGAATGAAACCCAACCGGCCTGCCCTTCTGATACGACCGAAGTTTGTTGCGTTAGACTCCTCGCACCTTGGCGCCATCGCACGGGACAAGGCAAGCGCCGATGCCGGACGCCAACACCGCGCGCAGGCTTTCGAAGCAGAATTTTCCGAAGCAGACGCCGTCATGGTGCTTTGTTGGCATCATCTTCAGGAACTTTTTTCACACCAAAATGAGGATGTTGCTGCGCAACGCCTCGCCTACATACAATCACTGTCCTTGGTGGCTGTCATAGCCTCAGCCGGCGAGGAAGGCATCATCGGCACAATCGTCGACCTTCAATCGTTGGAAGTAGCCGCCGCATTCCGAAACCCTACAGCAGATGCAGTGGCGGTGCGAGACGAGGCGAGCAAGAAGATGATTCGGCTCACCAGCGGCGCGGATCTAGTGCGACCGTTTCTGGAAAGCTGGTCGGCGCTACGCCAAAGTTTCGCTGAAAGCGAACAACGCAGCCGCGAAGTGGTAGCAATATCCAAGTCGGATTTCACCGGCAACTCCGATGCAAAAATCTTGGATATCCTCAAAGGTAAGCTCCGCGCACCCCATGACATTCAGCGTCAATTTCAGAGCATGCACGGCCGCCTGAAGGCGAATATCCGGGAACGGGGTGACAAGCGCATTTCCGATGCCGAGCGGTCGTCGCGTACGTTCATAGAAGAAGTCATTCAAGTCGGTATGGGAGTGATACAGCCTGACAATCCTGGCCTGCGCATTCTACAGGCATGCGGACTCGATCTATCCGACATCGGTCCAGATACAACGGTTGCCGACGTAGGTGATATCGCGGCATACCGCAAAAAGCTGGAGCTGATTAACAAGAATCTGGGGCTTCCTTGGCCGGAGTTGATTGCAAGAGTAAAGGAAGAGCGCCTTCCATCCGGCATTATCTATAACGCCATTCGACGCCACCATCCTGATACACGCGAATGGGATGGCAGCGAGCTGGCCGACCGCGAACTTGCCTGCCTCGCAGCCTATGTCGATGTAATCTATGTCGACAAGCGAACCCACGAAGCATTCCGGCAAGCACGGCAAAAATTGCCAACACTCACCTCTCTCATCGGATTTGTTGAAAAAACGGGACAGTACAGTTCGATACCGGACGAAATCGCGGCACGATTTTCCACAAACGCAAGATAGGTACCGGTCAGTGATCTTTGAGGCCGTACTCGCTCAGTAGTTTACCGTATTGGTTCAGGTCGTACATGGTCCCCCCGCTGTCTTCCTCCATCATAAGGCCGCCATCAATTCCCACGTCAACGAGCAGGCCGGCCGAGAAGAGCGCTGAAGCGACGTCCTTCTCCTTTTGTACGCCCTTTTTGAAATCAAGCAGGAAGTTTAAGTCCTCAAAAAACGCCCTGTCCACGATCTTGGCCAGACGCGTCGCCTCTTCCAGAGAGATCTTGCCGCTCGCCGCCGCCGACATAATGCGAGCGATGATTTGAGGTTTCTTCATGTCTTCAGCGCGGTCCAGAAGTAGCAGCACCTGCTCGCCAAACTCCTCCTTTTTCCCCTTTTTCTCCAATTTTGCGATAAACGCCTCGCGATCTCCATGGGGTGTTTGCTGAAAGGTGGCCAGAAAAGTGGCGACCTTCTTTAGGAAAAGGAAATCTCGGATAGCGAGCCCTGCCCGCGTGACGCCGGTCAGTGCACCAAAAAACGGGATGCCGTCGAATGCGCCGGATGTGATGGCAGCATCCAAACCAATGTCAGCGGTAGTGGCCACCGCGTCGACAAGTTTTTCGCTGGCGACCGAGTCCGTGAACGCTACCGGCAAGTTTTTCGGTTCGTCTTCCATTTCACACGCTCCCAGAAATTTGAGACCGCTATATAGGATTGACTCCTGCAGAAACGTAATAGGAATATAATTCTATCCCGCCCTTCGCCGGAGAAATCGCATGCCCGCCCCTCACAAAGGCATCCAGAGATGCAGACCGCTTTTGGCCGCACAATACGGCCCGACAGGTGGGGTGTTGATCGGCCGCGACAACAAGGAATACCTGGGCTCTCGGTTCAAGGAGGCAGACCAAGCCGAAGCGATGGCGGCCGAGTTTGACGATTTCGCCCGGACAACGAATTCGCCGGGGCGAGCCAAGATCGAGGCGCTGGTAGTCTTTCAAGCCGGTAACGGTGTCCAACAAGAACAAACACTTACTCTTAGAGGCGCGCTAAGCCGTCTCTAGAAGCGCCCGAATGGGGCCGAGGGCGGAATGACAGCTTACAGCAATGATGCAGTCAGATGCGGCTGTTCCGCTGCTGACCATGAGCTGACGCCAAGAACTCCTTGGGCATGTCCGATAGTGCGATAACCGCATGTCACGCTGCCGGGCGCATTCGAAATATGTGATCGACCGCCGGAAGAGAGAGCGCGCTTTTCACACGGATGGTGTGCGCCCTGTCGGCAATTCCGATAGGGATGTTCGCAGAACAGCTGGCGAATTAGTCGGCGGCTTAGATGCACGGTTTAAACTCGCGCCTGATACCGCCGTTCGCGGTGACTGACATCTCGCCTTGGCCTAGTGCAGAACCTTGGCGGAATAGCTCGACGCTCCCGGGTTCTCCACTGCGCCCACTGTGGGAGTTCGGTGGGGGGTGGCCAAGCCCCGAGTGCCAATAACTGGACTGCACCCCTTGGGCAAGACGCAAAAATTAGGAACAGTTCTCCAGTTTTTAGATTGCGCTGGGTAAGGATGGGCAACCCATCATCCCCAATTGGCAAGACGGAGATGCTTTTTCTACGCACAGCAGGGCTAGAAGTAGTTGGGCGTTACGCGGTGGTCAAAATGACGTTACGCCAATTCTCAAAGCCCCCGGCCACCAGCGCTGGCTCAGTGCTTTGTCGGTCTCGCTTCGATTTCTCGATTGCTGTCTCGACAAAATCTGCCGTGTCTGAACCCGGCGATCGCGCGATCTCCGCAACCACCTGCGGCTGTCCCCCGACGAGTGTGATTTCCGACTCAGTGGCCTTTACAGTCTCAATGGGAATTTCAATTAACGCGGTATACTGAGTCCCGCCAAATTCAAGAGAGAATGGAGTCAGGATGATTTTCTGGCCTGCAAAAACATCGCTATTCTCGGACTTCGGGAATATCATGTTAACGCCTGGCGTCGACGTCAGGGCAAGAAACTCGATGTGTTTCTCAACCCAGTGATAGAAGTCTGACACAAGGATCTGGCGGGGGAGGCGCCGGCCGGATCGCGCAATGGTCGATACAATCCGTCGAAGGGCAGGCGCTGCATGAACCCAGCGGTGAAAAGGACCCTCTTCCGATCCAGCAGGCAGCTCAAGTTTCGTGCCTTTGAAGTGGATCGTCACCGTCTTTATGGGCCGGGATAGGATCACTCCGACTTCGACGATGGAGACAGCCTCTTCGAGGTCGACCGTTCGATCGCCCGCATAGTTGAAGGTCATCCCCGCCTCAGTTTTCTCGAAATCCAGAAGCACCTCGAAATAGCTATTTGCAAATCGCACGCGGCCGGGTGTGCCCTCGACAGGAGGGACGATGAAGACGTCAACCTCCATGGACAGCCATTCGCCAGCGTCTGACGCAAGCTCGATCGTGGTCGCCAGCAGCGGTGGAACATTCATCTCCAGAACAGCTTGTTGAAAGTGCTCGCGGTCGTTTTCCAAGGCAATTCCGAACCGCCGGCGCTCGATGGTGAGATCCAACACTTGCAGCTCCCTCGGTCCGCCCAGGAACAACTCCCCGATCTTTTTTGCTGCATCGTCGCCAGGAACAAAGAACCGCCCAACAGCGGCGTCGCGTTCGAATCCGCATGTCTGCCTATGTCTAATTTTGGCTGTGACATATTCGGACGCGTTATTCCCAATCATGCCGGCGAGCGCATCGCTGAGCCCTTCACCCGTGGGGCCAATGTCGATCGCACGCTCCAGAGGTACGGGGACCGTAGTCTTGTTGATCGACCTGTTTCCTCGTGCTTCCTCGCGGCGAACGCGTCGTAGCGTCCCTGAGATGACGGTATCGTCGATTGGCACCAGCAGACTACGGGAAGGCGCCCGTCCGTCCGCGCTAAAAAACAGCGCAACAATGGCGGCTGGTAAATCCGCGTCTACGAGATGCTTGAGGGCCGATAGTTTAATCCGAGGCGGATCCCCCGCCTTCTCGGTTGACTTCACCTGTATGAGAAACTTCGGTAGGTCGTTCTGCTCGTCCAAGGGCCTGTTCGGAAGGCGCTCTGGCTCTCGTTCGAGTAAGAAATCCCATCCAAGTCGATCAACCTGCGATTTTTGCGCACGAAAGCCTTCCGGTTCGCACCAGTTGAGGAAGCAGTTTTCTCCGATCGCTCCGATATCTCGCTTCATCACGAACACCTTCCGAAATCAGTTGCCGATCGGGGCTGTTGAACCAGGATTTCTCTGAAGTTCGTGATTTAGGCGATTCAGGAGGTTATATGCAGCGGCGTTCAGATGAGTGAGATTAGCCGGATCAACGATCATCGGAACAGGAAGCACCCGCATCACTTTAATGGGCACGAAAACCGATCCGGTTGGAAAAATACGAACTGACACCGTTGCTTGGCCCATCAGAGCGACTAACGGCCGCGCCAGTTGACCAGCAAACACCTCGACCCAGTCTTCGGGAACGATTGAGACACGTAAATTATCAATCAATCTGTCGATCTGCGCGGCCACAGCCTGAGTTCCGGCCTCAGGGTGTGAGAATGGACTTTGACCGATTAGGGCCTGACGATCGAGGATATTTTTTACATTGACGAAGACAATGCCAGGCCGGCCGGACCGTTCGATTTGTTGAGCCGCCTTGCGGATTGCCGCGAACATTTGGGGCGGCGACTCTGAGTGACTCGTCTTAACTGCGATGGACCAGTCCTGGACTGAATATCGAAGAAGGACGTCCGGATTGGTACCGCCACCGCTTTTGATCGGATCTTCGAGTTCGATTTCACAGCCTGCGCCAAGCGCCAGGCATCCGACATAGAGTTCGCTATTCTTGTTGCCGGCGTCGTCCGTGACCTTGTTCTGCCCGTTCATCAAAACCGAGCCTTCGACCATTTTAGCGAGGTGCGGCCGAATTTGATCGAAGCCGTTAGTTTGGGCGGCTCGGTTGATCTTCGAGGCAAGATCACCAAGACCGGCGAGAGCAGCGCCTTTTTGAAGCTCGTCGGAGCGTGTCATAGAGGGCCGTTCGTCGGCGAAGACCGAATAGTAGAGAGCGGCGAACGCAGCGTACGTCTGGGTGGTGATATCAGCGCCGTCAGGGATCGTGACGCCAAGCGTCTCCAGCAAAGCGGCTAGCTTTGCGATTTCCTGGTCAAAAGCCTCAAAAGGAACGAATTCATCCAAGTGGTGCATGCAAATAATCCTACTGTAGTATCGGGGCGCATCTAGAGAATCTCTCAAGCACGATACCTGCCGCGTCCCGTCGCCTCGCGCAAGCCGAGCTCGGCGACCATGTCCTGGGAGGCGCGTGGCGTAACTCGGAGCCCCTTTGCGATCATGCCGGCCGACACGATCGGCCGCGACAGCAGGTGGTCGATCAGCGCCGTCAGTTTTGACGTCGAGCGCCGATCGAGCATGCGGGGCCAGCAGTGTGCGGCGTTCAGCCAGCGGTTATGGTCTTTCAGGCCGGCGTCGGCCGCCGCCTTGATCGCCTGAAGCCGGACGGCGAGCCTGGAGTCGGCGTCGCGCGGTCGCTGGAGTTCGAGAGGATGGCTTTGGGACGGACATGCGGGCAAGACTCCGACCGAGTTTTGCCACACCCCCGCAGAAGCGCGGCGGCAAGCAGCCGGGCCGAGCCAAGGCGCATGCTCCAGCGGTTCGATGTCGGCCCAGGCATCCGCGGCGATCGCAGCCGCCAGCGTCGTCGGCAGTGCGTCGGCGCCGTCGACCACGGCCGGCGGCGAAGGCGGCCGATAGTCGATCGTAGACTCCCGCCAGCGGCACCTCAAGCTTGTCATCGCCTGCTGTCTCCGTTTCGCCGACGGTTGCTTTCGACATGGCGCTACTTTCCTTCCGGTCGTCCTCCTCACCTGCCCTTCCGCGTGAAGCGCTCAGCCCTGTCGACGAGAGCGCCCAATCGGGCTTGGCATCGACGATACGCCGACGGGCGCGCAACACGGCGCGGGCACGGGTCAGTTCATAGGTCGATGTGCGGACGTCCATGCCGGCGTCGTGCAGCACCAGGTCCTCGAGGTGGGACAAGCTCGCCTTGCAGCCAAAGAATGGCGCAGGCGTCGGCGAAATGACCGCGGGGGACGAATCCTTCGCGGATGGCGCTTGTGGCGACCCGTTCATTGAGCCGAGTCAGAGAGTCTTCTGCAGCTGCCATAGGTGCGGCTAACCAATTCAGGACTTGTCGGCGGCCCGAGGAACTTCGATAGCTGCTTACAATCGCTCCGCCAGACAAAAACGTGTCGGTGCGGCGAGCCCCCGGCTGAGAACCGTTAGAGGCGCGGCACACTGGCTCGCTGGCCAAGTCCGTTGTAGGGGCGAGAGCGAGATACCGGATGACCCACGGCACGTCCGCTTTCGGGCGGAGCTAGATCTGACCTCAATAGCCGACATGAGGCGCAAAGCCGCCATTCATAGGTCGATTTTCGTATGAGTTCCTGGGCGTGTCATCACACAGCGACGCGCGTAAACCACATGTGCCACCGCCCCGGGACAGTTCGCGGCGACTTGATTATTAGCGATGACGAATTTCGGCGAGTGGTCCGTGCAACTACATGCGCAGGATGTAGGCCACAAAAATCACGACTAGGATATTCCCGGCCAAGTCGAAGATATTCGGCAGGATGTCGCCCTTCCTCTGCCTGATAATGGCCAGCATCAGAAGCAGGCAGGCGACGGTAACGAGGAGCGTCGTGTTCGGCATTGTTTTTCTTCCCCGGGCAAAGCGAGAACCTTGCGGCATGCGCAGAGGAACCTCGCTCGCCCGCACATTGCGGTTGAACAAAGCTCCTCGGCACGGTCCGTGCGGGCTGAGCATCAATCGCGCTCAGCCGTCCTGCCAGAGGAAGTGATCGGTTGCGTCACACCAGTCATAAGACGTCCTGGGGCACGGGCCCTGACAGCGTCTGCGCATGGTACTAGCGCTCCATTGTCGGGTGACGTGCTACAAAATGGTGACGATGGCTGTTTAGTTCAAGTGATTCCGGGATGTCCCCCACCGCAAATTTCACGCATTTCAGGAGACGGCTGCACCGGCCCGTGCGCCTAAGAAACGATGTCGGCCTGAATGACCCTCCAGACATTCAACGGCTCGAAGTGTCCGAAGGACATGATTTGTGGCAGTACACGGCGTTGCCAGAGTGCGGTCTTGAGCGCTGACAGGTAGATCCTCATGTCGCGCCCATTGGTGCTGTATTCCCCGAAACGCAAAAACCGTCCCGGTTTAGACCGGGACGGTTATTGATTTATGATAAAATTGGTTGCGGGGACAGGATTTGAACCTGTGACCTTCAGGTTATGAGCCTGACGAGCTACCGGGCTGCTCCACCCCGC
>NZ_JAIUHK010000050.1:0-35510 GCF_020165075.1 Mesorhizobium sp. CA4 | reverse complement strand
GAACCGCTTCGACGCAAACTGAAGCGGACAAATGATGTGCTACCAAACCGGACAACTTGATTAGCTACCGACAGCCTCGTAGAAGGTGTTCTGGTCGTAAGACGCATCTTTGCTGGTGTCTTTTTACCGTCTTGACGAAAAATGTGCCGGGATCCTCGGCGCCTGCCAGGAGCACGCGCCGGTGCCGATCGATGTACGTTTCGATTTTCTCGTAGAGCCCACCCAGGTTGGGCAGAATCAGACCGAATGGCTTGCTGCCGAAATAGGATGAGTTGGCGTTTTTGAACGCAACCGACGGGATCAAAACTTCCCAGCCCTTGTCGCGGTCGCTCCAACGGATTTCACCGCGCTTCATGTCGGCAAGTTGGCGTTCCGACCGCGGCAAACGGCCCCGCTCGCAAACCATGAGCTGCCGAAGGTTCTTTTGAGGAACCCCTAAATGCAATCCCAAGCGTAGCATCAAGAACGAGCAGCGGGGCGCCGGTAAAGGCGTTCGTCAGGCATCAGCCGCAGGATCTCCTCAGTGATCTTGCGATACTCGCCGACCGGGCTGTCGGCCTCCAGGACCGGCATGATCGGTTCGAAGGGATCGCGATGGACGCGCGCGACGCGCTGAATTTCTTTCACGCGCGATGAGGCGTGCTTGAAATAGACGTCGCAAGCGTCGCAGTCAGCCTTAGCCCTATCGATGTCCATCCGGGAGACGAGACCGGCAATGGGATGGAGCCGCTCTGCGAGATTCGGATGCTGGCGAAGCCAGCCGGTGTCCTTGCGGGTGAGGGCAAGCGATATGCGTAGCATGTCGATCTCCCAGGTCGTGTAGAATCCGCGCCGCCGTTCGCGCCATTGTACGTACCAATCCCAGACGGATGGAAAGACCAGCAGGCCGAATGTGAGATGTTGCGTAGGCACGCCGTAGCCGCGAACGTTGCCTCGCGGATGGGCGGCTAAGGCTCCGAACATGAGACCCAAATGCTCGATCTTCTGCGACGCGGTCTCTTCGCCCCACACGCCGTTGCGTTGAAGGCCGAAGACGGTCAAGGTCGCCGTCTTGAAGCGGATCAGGTCGGCCATTTCCATGGCGAGCATCGGCGGCGCGTCGATGACGCCCGAGGTCAGGTCGGGATCGGTAAATGAGGTGGCCTCAATCTCATTGGCGACGTCTATATGGTGGTCATCGTTGGCGGAGGCTGCCTTGTCCATAGGCGATGCCGGGAAAACGGATGGCGTATCGCTGCTTCATGGTAGCTGCCTGAAAGCGCCTGTAATCGGTCGAGCCACTGATGATGACGCGTCGGACCCACTCAAGGATTTCTTCCTGCTCCTCGCGCGGCCGCGCGTTGAAATCGTCGGGCAGATGCCAGGCGAGCCGGCGCCGTTCGGCCGGGTCGATGTCGTCAAGAACATGGCCGGAGGCCGACCACGTCGGGTGTGGGAGTTTTGCTTTGAAATATCCCTCCGGCAGCCGGTATCGCTAGATGCGGCCGAGTAATTCCATGCTAGCCACGCTTCGTGGTGCCTTGGAACCTTGCAGCCAATCGCGGATGGTTGAATGATCGAATGTCTCGCCGTCCCGAACGACGGCGCGATGGAGATGCCAGTAGCTGTCGCCATGGCGACGCATATGCAGTTCAGGGCTTCCTGAAATGTCGGCGGATCAATCCATTGAAGAGGGGCTTCGGAAATTCCTCGATGACTCGAGGCTTCATCCCGGGCTTTTGTCGATTGGCTGTTTGCGAATCTGGCTCCTGTTTCGGCGCCTCGCTGGGCTGACCAATCGACGGCCTGGCGGGTGATCGTTTACCCCTATCGCTTCGAGCCCGACTGGGCACTTGTGCAGAGCGCAATCGGGGCGAGGGGGTGTCATTTTTGCGTGCGTCTTTCAGGGCGCGCGCAATAGCGTCAAGCCCTGGCTCGATAGCTTTCCGTGCACGGGCCAATGCGTCTGCTTCGACTGCGCAGTCACAGGCGATTTCATCCCAGTCGTAGGCGCGGACCTTGCGGGGCGGCTGCCGACGCTGCGCAACAGAGCCAGCATGTACTGCCGAATGCGCTCAGCCTCATGAGGCGGCAGAACGCTGGAGATACGGAGACGACGGAAATCGGATATCTTATGGGAAAGCAGTTTCATACCGAAATTTCAGGCACTCATAGCAGCATTGGGAGAGACGCGGGGCGGCCAATAGCCGATTCTTCCGGTTTGAGTCGCCAAAATTTGCCAGGCAACGTCCTGTGGACGAAGCCGTTTCCAGCGGCTCTCGCTAAGAACGATTTCTTGACTAACGGTCATTGTTAGTAAAGAGATTGTATCTAGCGGATTAGGCAAGGAACATGGCCGTGCCTTGCGCTGTCGGATCGTTTCTTCATGTAGGTTACGTGATGCCAACGCGTAAGACGGGTCGATATGAAAGCGTAATTGTCGGCGGGGAGAAGGTCGATGCCTTTGTTCCCTTCGACCTGCCGCCCGCGCGACCGGCGCTGGTCATCGACGACAAGCTCGAACATCGTCTTGGCGAAGCCGAGCAGGCGCTCGTTCGGCTCGATCTCGCAGGCGAGATGGTGCCCTCACTCGATTGGTTCATCTATGCCTTCGTTCGCAAGGAAGCGGTGATTTCCTCACAGATCGAAGGCACCCAGGCATCGCTGGTCGACCTCCTCGCCTTCGAGGCCGAGGAACATCCTGCAGCCAATGCGGACATCGAGGAGGTCACGAACTATCTCGACGCTCTGGCCTATGCGCGTGGCCAACTGGCAGCGAAGCGTGGCCTTCCACTTTCGATGCGGCTACTGAACGAGGCTCACAAGCGGCTGATGCATGGCGTGCGGGGCTCGAACAAGCAGCCAGGGGAGGTTCGCCGCAGCCAAAATTGGATCGGAGGAAGTCGGCCGGGGAACGGGACCTATGTGCCGCCGGTGCCGGACCAACTTCCTCGGTTGCTCAGCGAGCTTGAGAAATACATTCACGTCGATGACAAATTGCCGGCGCTGGTGCGTGCGGGGCTGTTGCATGTGCAATTCGAAACGATCCATCCATATCTCGACGGCAACGGTCGCATCGGACGATTGTTGATTGCGCTTCTGCTGGAGCATTGGAAACTGCTGAAAGCTCCGCTTCTCTATCTCAGCCTATTCTTCAAGCTTCACCGCGAGGAATATTATCGGCGGCTCAACCGTGTGCGGCTGGAAGGGGATTGGGAGGGCTGGACAGACTTCTTTCTGGATGGGGTTGCTACGATTGCCGATGAAGCAGTCGCCTCGGCGCGCGAGTTGTTCAATCTTGTCAGCACGGACCGAGCCCGGCTGTTGAGTGCAGACTCCGCTTCCGTCTCGGCATTAAGGCTATTCGAGCAACTTCCCCGACATCCGATCGTGACGGTCGTGTCCGCCATGAAGATGATTGATGCCAGTAAGCCAACGGCAACCCGCGCGATCGAAGCGCTGGCTGAAGCTGGCATTCTCGTCGAAACGACCGGTAAGAAGCGTGACCGCAGCTTTGCCTACCGAGCCTATATGGAGCGTCTGCGGATAGGGACGGATTTGCCTGATCGCAAATGACACGAACGGATCAGGACTGGCGACATTGGAGCTCACATTGCGTAACTTTGCAGCTTGCATTGCGGCAACCATCAATTACTTCGATGCGCCAGAAGCGGACGTTTGCGCCACCCTGATCAGAGGATGTCCGCTTCCCGCCTTCATGTGGGTCGCTAAACGGGCAGTTTAGCATTTCCGAAACCTGCCGTTCGTGAGCCCCGCCTCCACGTCACATCGTCCTTTGCCCAGTCCGCCCGCGGGGCGCCTGTTTCCCGGTCCCGGAGAGAGCCTTCGCTGCGGAAACCCCGGCCGCGCGCGAGGTGCTGGCCGACAGCCGCTGTGGGGCCGGGGGGTCGCGGCCGAACGGAAACTTCTATAGGGTGGAAACGACGCCACCAAGGACGCCAAGAAAATGGCAGGGCCACCCCCCAACGACGGCGATAGACCTGCCGACGATAACGCTGAAGCGAAAGCGACGAACAACACGCCGCCCATCGTGGGCATCGGGTCATCGGCCGGAGGCGTGGCCGCTCTGCAGAAGCTTGTCAGCAACATACCGGCGGACAGCGGCATCGTCTGGGTGCTCATCCAGCACATGGCGCCGGATCGGCCGAGCGAACTCGCGAGCATTCTTGCGCGCAAGGCAGAGTTACCAGTGGAGGAGGTTACGCACGACACGCGCGTCGAGGCTAACAAGATCTATCTGATCGCGCCGGGGCAAGTGATGACGATCCGTGGGGGCGTGCTGCGCCCCGCGCAGGACGGCGACCCGCTCGCGCGGCGCACCAGCATCGACGCCTTCCTTGTCTCGCTCGCTGAGGATCAGGGGGAGCATAGCGGCTGCGCGCTTCTGTCAGGGGCGGGCACTGACGGGACTCTCGGCCTCAAGGCGGTCAAGGGGGCGGGCGGGCTGACGCTGACCCAGACGCTTCACACGGCCGAATACGACAGCATGCTGCTGAGCGCCACGCGCACAGGCCTCGTCGACCGCGAGGCCGACGTCGCCGACATGCCCGGGCTCTTCACCGACTTTCTCGTACGGCGGAAGCCCATCACGCGCGATGTGGAGGTCGAAGATGGCGAGAGGCGCGAGATCTGTGATGTGCTTCGCCGCGCCACCGGTCACGATTTCACCGACTACAAGTCGAGCACGATCGACCGGCGCATCCGCCGGCGAATGCAGATGCAGGGCATCGACGCGCTGTCCGCGTATGTCGACCTGATGCGCGACGACCGGCGGGAGCCCGAGCGCCTGTTCCGCGATCTGCTGATCGGCGTCACCCAATTCTTCCGCGATACCGACTGGTTCGCGGCGCTGGCCGCGAAGGTACTCGGCCCGATGATGGAGGAAAAGACCGAGGACGACGAGGTGCGCGTCTGGGTTCCGGGTTGCGCCACTGGCGAGGAGGCCTACAGCTTGGCGATCCTGTTTCAGGAGGCCCGGGCGCGAATGGAGGGCCCGCCGGAGGTGAAAATCTTCGGCACCGATATCGACGAGGCGGCCCTGCATTTCGCCCGTATCGGCCGCTATCCGCAAAGCATCGCCGCCGATGTCAACGGGGAGCGTCTGGAGCGGTTCTTCGAAAAGGAGGATGGCCGCTACACGATCCGTCCGCAACTGCGCGAGATGTGCCTGTTCGCCCAGCACAACCTGCTGCGCGACCCACCGTTCTCGCGCATTGACCTGCTCTCGTGCCGGAATGTGCTGATCTACATGAACCCGGGACTGCAGAAGCGGCTGATGCCGGTGTTCCATTACGCGCTCCGGCCCGGTGGCTTCCTGTTCCTCGGCCCCGCCGAGAACGCGGGGCACGACAAGCTCTTCGGTGAGTTCGACCGGAAGCACCGTATCTTCCGCCGGCTGGGCGAGACCGCGCGGCTGCCCGAGTTTCCTATCGCCGGCGGCGACGGCAAGAATCGTCAGCAGATGCAACGGCAGGACGCCGCCACGAAACCTGACGTCACCGATCCGGCATTCCGTACTGCGCAAAAACTACTTGAGCGCTACACGCCGGCCTATGTCATCGTCGATTGCGACTTCGAGATCCTCGATGCTTCGACGGGCACCGGGGCCTTCCTCGAACTGCCGCGCGGCCGGCCGAAGGCAAATCTCGCCGCGATGGCGCGCACCGAACTGGCCGTGGACATCAAGGCGGCCGTCGCGAAGGTGCTGACCACGGGCGAGCGGCTCGTGCGCGACGATCTGATCGTGGGCCATGACGAAGAGCGCCGCTACCTTACCCTGATCGTGGAGCCCCTGACCGGGGCCGACGCGAGCGAATGCCGTTGTCTCGTCGTCTTTCAGGCAGGAGCCGCCGCGATGGCGGAGAACACCGAGCGGGCAAGGCAGCGAGGCGGCGACGAGGAACTCGTACGCGCGCTGGAGCTGGAGCTTCAGACGACGAAGGAACGGCTGCAAAGCACGCTGGAGGAGTTGGAGACCTCGAACGAGGAACTTCGCGCCTCGAACGAGGAACTCTCGTCGGTAAACGAAGAACTGCAGTCCTCCAACGAGGAACTGGAAACCTCGAAGGAGGAACTGCAGTCGATCAACGAGGAGCTTCGCACGGTCAACAATGAGCTTTCGACGCGGGTCGAGGAGCTGAGCCGCGCCAACAGCGACCTGAAGAACCTTTTCTCCAACACCCGCATAGCGATGCTCTTTCTCGATGCCGAGTTCCGCATCCGCAATTTCACGCCACCGGCCAAGCCGCTCTTCCGGCTGCGCGACCACGACATGGGGCGACCGCTGGACGAACTCGCCGGCCACGTCGACTTAGGATCCCTGAAGCAGCAAGTGGCCGAAGTCATCCGCAGCGGGGAGCAGATCGAGAAGGAGGTCGAGGCGCGAAGCGGTGAGCCCCAGACGCTGATCATGCGCATGCTGCCCTATCGCGACGAGAACGACGTGATTCAGGGTGCCGTTCTCACATTCATCGACATCACCGAGCGCAAGCGGTCTGAAGAGCGGCTTTCCCACATGGTGTCCGAGCTGAACCATCGGGTGAAGAACAACTTGGCCAGTGTGCAGTCCATGATCCGTCAGGCGGCCAAACAGACAAAGACGAAGGACGAGCTACTCAAGGTGCTCACGGGCCAGCTACACGCAACGGCCGCGTCGCACGACATCCTCTCGCGCGGCGACTGGAAGGGCGCCAGGCTGCGTGACCTCGTCGGCGCCATCTTGTCCCCCTTCGTCGGCGAGGGGCTCGACGGGCTGAGCATCCAAGGACCCGAGGTCCACCTGAAGCCGCAGGTCGTGGTCGGGCTCGGGCTGATCCTGCACGAGCTCGCCACGAACGCGTCGAAGTACGGCGCGTGGTCCACCGGGACGGGACGGGTTTCGTTGAACTGGACTCGGGTCACGACCGACGGCGACGAACTGAGCATGGAATGGGCGGAAAGCGGCGGCCCGCCCGTTGCGCCGCCCGAGAGCAAGGGTTTCGGCCTCAATTTTATCTCGCGGTCCACCCAGCACGAACTTCGTGGCACCTGCAAGCATGAGTTTCCCCCGGCTGGCTACCACGGCGTCATAGTCGCGCCTGCGAAGGCCATCTTGATGGATCAATGAAAATCGCTGAGGCCGTCTCATCGCCGCATGAGACCGAGCGCGTCGAGTGCAGCAAAGAGAGCGCCCTCCGTCAGCGGCTTGTGCAGAACCTGGCACTCTTTGAAGCGCTCGGGCACTTCCACCATCGAATAACCGGTCGCGAGGACGAAGGGAACGCCATGCTCGTGAAGCAGATCGGCGACCGGCCAGACGCGCTCACCGCCGAGGTTCACGTCGAGGACCGCGCCGTCGAGATCGTTCTGCCGCACCGCCAACAGCCCTGCCTCGACATTGGAGACTGGCCCGACAGGCACGCAGCCGCACTCGCCGACCATGTACTCGACATCCATTGCGATGAAGACGTCGTCCTCGATCACGAGGATTCGTGGCTTTCGGTTTTCAATTGAACCCACGTCCCCGTTGTCCTCAAAGAACACTAACCGCTTCGCCACGAGAAAGTTCCGAATTTCCTGTGGCCAGCCGTCGCTTCCGAGAACTGCTGCTGGCGACATCGAAAACCGACCGGCAGCAGTCTAGGGCCAATTTGGTCTGCACATAGCTTGCGAGGTAGATGATTCAGCAGGTTCGATGGCTTCAGCCGGAGAACGTTGGACCCCGGTTCCGGCTCCTTCGCCTGAGAACCCGCAAGCTTGGAGCTAGGCAATAAGCCAGGTCCGCTTTCTCTACACCGCCGCTAAGACGAGACCGTCTGGAGCCGGCCCCAGAGCGGTGACCCGCACCGTTTCTCCTTCGGCCAATCAAGGCCGAGGAGAACTCAAATGGGCCATATCTGCAGTTCACGAATCTTGCGATGACGCCAGAGCAGCGCAAGGGCTGGACGCCTTGCCCGTGACCAGATTACTTGGCCCCGAGGCTCTCCAGCATCTCGTAGCGATAGGCCTGCTGTCGTGCCGCTCTGAATAGGCGCGATCAATGCCGTTTATGGTAATGGCAAATGTCCCGTTCTCAGTCCTGGCGATGAACCCTTTTGCCTTGAGATACCCAAGGTGGAACTCGAGGTGCTCGCGTTGGCAACTGGATAAGCGTTCTAACTGTTGGTCTCCGATGCCGGGATTGTTGACGTCTTGCCGGCGCCTCTCGCAGAGCAGTGGGAGTACTCTGGCCTGGACGATCGCATCCATCTCGACAACGAGGGGATCGCTGGATTCCTGAGCCATCTCACGGTTATGGGTCAGATATTCCCTATGTAGAACATCATACTGCGCGCGAGCGGCAGGATCTTTGAGCGTGTTGTGCGCTTCGATCAGGTGCTAAAACGCCGCTCGTCGCCAGTCTCCTGGTTGATAGCGTTTGCGTAGTAGCGGAATATCCGCTCAATCGTTTCTGGCGTCGCCCTCGGGCTCATTTCCATCAGATCGTAATAATCGACAAATGCGGATATCGTGGCGCTTCCCCAAGCCACCACCCCCGCTATTAAAACATGCATATTCACAGCACAAGCAAGTTGGCTGGCGCTGTATTCCACCGAATAGGTCAATCGGCCGCCTTATCTATAAGCTGATACTTATGCATCATTCGCTGCATGCGCGACGAAAATTTAAATCGAGCGGCCCGGCAAGGGTTGGACGCCCTGGCAGCGCGGCCGCGGCGATCTCGACATCGACAAAATCTGGTGGGCGGCCAGGCGTCTGATTTCTTGAAGCTCAACTCGTCCGCCTGGTTCGATGGCAGCGAGCTCGTCGCGATCGAGCACTGGTCATTCCGCGGCGAGAAGTGGTGCATGAAGAACAAGCCGGCCGACTGGCAACCTTTGCCCGATGTCTACAGGCTCGAGCGGGAGCGTGAGGCTTTCCTCCCGGCAGCGGATGCTTGCCCAAATTCAGGCCACAGGGAAGCGCCAGAGCGCGCCGGACGCTTCGGCGGTGTAAGACAGCGGCGGCGGGAAACGCGCGCTGGAGGGGCTGGCCGGAATCGATCAATGCTTGTTCGGCTTCGGCGTGATCTCCTCGATCGGCATCTTGCCACCCTTTGCAGGCAGGGCGTTCGCGTCTGAACAAGCAGGGTTTGACGATTCACACGGAGGGGTCTGTCGCCCACGCCGCCATAACGTTCCACAAGTTTCGCGAATCCTTAGGCGAAGGCGAAGAGAAGCGCCAGAACAATCACCATTCGGGCTGCCATACAGAATTATAGCAGGCCCTCGCGCCGCATTTGACCAGCTACAGGTAGAATGGAGCACCCTAGCCGCCACCATCCTGCCCACCTTTCCGCAGCCTGACGCAACCGGCGCTATTCTAAATCTTGTCGCTTCCGAATTGACGAAATGGGATCATCGACGCGACCCACTGAACTGATCGGTGCGTGTGGTCGAACTGATCGAGCGTCGAGCCGATTGCTGTAAATCCGCCTTAGCAAGTCGCGGGCAGTCTTGGCGCGCTCCCATGTGCGGCCGACGAGTTTGCATCCTCCCAAGGTCGCGGGCTCATCGGTAACGTCGTCCCAGACAGTCCATGTGCCAGACGGCTCGGGATGACAGCGAAATCTAGGTTGGCGATCTTCCATGGCCTCAAAACGGCCGGCAATCCTATTTAGTTCGATCGAATATGCGAAGGTGGTTAACCGCCGCGCCGCGTCTGCTTCAACCTCACCCCGGCGCCGCCGCCATTCTCGGGGATGAACTCGACGCCGGCGATCTCCAATGTCTGGCACACCGCTGCGACATTGTTTGTCAGGCTGCGGCAGGTTCCATTTGGCTCGCTTCCATCCTGCGAAGGGTGGCCACCGAAATTGAGGCCGCCGCCGCAAGGTCGCTTTGAGCCACGCCGAGTAGCGCTCGCCCCGCCGATATCATGACGGTCGCAAACCAGTCGAGGCCGCACACAAGGCTTTTATGACTTGGGCCCGCAAGATTGGCGTGATCGAGGACGTGCCCACAGCACCGGCGTGGATGACTGGGCCAAAGATCAGCAACGCAGACCTCTTGTCAGGGGTGCGAAAGGGCTCTTCGTCAGACGCAGCTTGCGACTAAACCTTCCGGAGCGAAACGCCGCGTCTATGGGACCTCCGCCCCGCCCCTCTTGCCATCCGATATATGAAGCAACGGACGCCGCGCGCTCCGGCCGGCCGCGGCATGAATGCTGGCGACCTTGTGCACGGTGGCTGATGGCATGGCCTGCTGAAGCGATAGGCCGAGCTCGCGAATGCGCGTGTCCCGATACGATCGTACGACCGCCGCCGACAGGTCGCGTGACGTCGCAGCCAACATGTCTGCCAGTGCGGATATATCCCCGGCTTGCGCGCGCTCGACCAGGCGATCGCGCAGTCGGCGGGCGATGATCGGACCAAATATCGCCACCATCAGCCGGCGTGCTCTGACACGGGGCAGGTTGTCCCTATGCAACGATGGGGCGGAACCCGCATGGCTCTCGAGCGCAGAATTAGTTGCCGCCAGCCATGACCACATTGAGCATTCAAACAGCCAATGGTTTTGCGAACGTTTTTGCCCGGAGCGGTGTCGGCGCCCAAGGGCTGCAGCGAAACACCTCCCCCCGGTGGGGCTGCTGTGACCACGGCGCGCGTCGCACGCCGACGGTGCGGCTCCGGCCAGCCAGCCGCTCGGCATTATCAGCCACAAGCTGGTCGCGCAAAGCGGCTATTCATGTGAACCGCGGCGATACTGCGCGCAGATCGGGTCGTGCGAAGAAGCCCAATGGTATCTGCACAACTGTTCGTGGGGCCAGAGGCTGGATCGGGACGGTGACGGTAAGGTCTGCGAGACGCTGTGCTAAATTTCGCAGTCCACTTACAGACCGGCCATTTTGACATCTTTAACGAAGTCAACCCCGTAGTGGTCGACGAAGTCTTTGACTTTCTGTCGAATGGCCTCAAGCGAAAAGCCGGACCGCCAGCTAGCCGGATCCTGGACGATCTGGTCTTTCCAGAAATCGAAGTCGTGATCGATCGCAGCCTGGTCGTTTGATGCACTCATATCTATGACCAGAACCAACTTATCGGGCTTGCCGCGCGAGGAAGCGGGCGACCAGCCGATGAGAAAAGGGCCTTCCCGCTCGAATTTCAAGTGCTGTTTGGTGGCGTAGTACATAGCAGTAGATGCCGCATCCAAGACGTAGTCCTTTAGAAACCAGTCGCAGTTGTTAGCCTCGGCGTCGCCACCCTCTTCAAGCATCTCAAATTCGCTGGCGTTGCCATCGTCACCCTGGCCGAGGGTGAGATCAGCGAGCTGCATGTCGGCCTCAAGGGCACGATGAACGCCTTGTTCCTCAAGGACCTTGCCCCTTAAGACCCATCGCGGCCTGCGGGGTAGGGTGGAGAAGGGCAAGGCCGGGGGCGGGCTGTGCTACGGCTACCGGGTGGAGAAGAAACTGGGATGCCGCAGGCGAGCCCGTTCGCGGCGACCGCGCGATCGTGCCGGAGGAAGCGGCCATCGTGCGCCGCATCTTCCGCGAATTCGCCGCCGGCACGAGCCCGAAGGCAATCGCCGTCGACCTCAACAAGGAGGACATTCCTGGTCCGCTCGGCCGACACTGGGGCGACACCATTGCGCGGGCATGTGATCCGGGGAACCGGCGTCATCAACAACGAGCTCTACGCCGGCGTGCTGATTTGGAACCGCCTGCACTACGTCAAGGATCCTGCGACGGGCAAGCGCGTGTCGCGGGCCAATCCGCCAGCCAAATGGATCCGCGCCGAGGTGCCGCATCTCAGGATCGTCGAGGACGATTTGTGGCAGGCCGTGAAGGAGAGGCAGAAATCCATTGCCAGCCAGTTCGAGGCGGTGGCGATCGCAACGCGCAAGGCCCGGGCGAGGAGGCTGCACACAATGAAGCGGCCGGTCTCCCTGCTTTCGGGGTTGCTTACCTGCGGCTGCAGCGGCGGGCGCTACGGACTGTTCACACGCGACCGCTATGCCTGTCTCAACCACCGGCGCCGCGGCATTTGCGACAAACATCATGGCCGCGATCGCGGATGGCCTGTACCAACCTTCGATGAAAGCGAGAATGGAAGACCTGGAGAGGCAGAAGGCGGAGATCACCGCCCGTCTGGCAGTGGCGCCGCGTGTGCTCATTTTTTCATAAGTGGGAGCCGCATATTAGGTTCCGCTGATCTTAGTTGGACCTTGAACCTTCTCTTTCGGGGAGCGTTGCCATTGGATTCAGGAGGTTTTCGATGGCGCGCTTTCAAATCGACGAGATCTATGGCGAACGCATCGTTGCAACGACATCTGTAGCACCTGATGCGCTCAGCGCCGCAGAGACCCTGACGGGAAAGGCGATCTCCACCAAGGCCTTGCAAGAGCACTGGGTTCGCGTTGTCGACGAATACGAAGGCATCGTCCACGACTTCAGCATTGCAGAGGAGCCGCCAAAGGATTTTGCCAAATGATGAACTGCTTCGGCGCAAGCCCGGCTCGCAGATCGAGGGTGACACAGGATTATGCGAGCCGGGCCTAGCCGCCTACACCTATTCCGGGGGGAAGTGGTTTCGAACTCGGCGGTAAGTAAAAGTTGTTCGATAATCGCTCGTGCTGCAATGAGGACTGAGGTCCCATTATCCTACCTGCTATGGTCCATTCGGAGCTCGCGAATGCGCCTGTCCCGATCCGATCGTACGACCGTCGCCGAAGGTCGCAGCCCTCTGCCAGTGCGGATATATCGCAGCTTGCGCGCACTGGACCAGGCGATCGCCCAGTCGGCGGGCGATGATCGGACCAAATACCGCCACCATCAGCCGGCGTGCTCCGACACGGGGCAGGTTGCCCCTATGCAACGATGGAGCGGAACCCGCATGGCTCTCGAGCGCAGAATTAGTTGCCGCGAGCCATGACCACACTGAGCGATCCAAACGATCAATGTGGTTTTGCCACCGTTTTTTGCCCGGAGCGGTGTCGGTGCTCAAGGGCTGCAGCCAAACACCTTCCCCCGGTGGGGCTGCTGTGACCACGGCTGCGCCCGACCGTCGCAGGAACAAAACGCCCTGGCGCCGATTGGTTTTTGACGGAGGAAACGGGATGACGGTCGAACTTGTAGTTCTCGAAATGGCGGCTGCCCGGCAGCACGCAAAGCGCGCTGACCAGTCGCTGAAGCAAGCGACGGCTATGCTCGACGCTAACCATGGTATCGCTGTGAGCATTGCGCTGTGCTGCCGCATCCGAAACGGGCAAGCGCGCGCGAAGGCGGCCAAGCGTCGCCTGCTGATCGCCCCACCAACAACCGCGCACTGACGAGCAACAACACTCATGCAGATAAGAGTATCGTTAGTCCCCTGATATCGGACGCAATGCGCCCGCTACCGCGCCATGGGTGATCTTGAAGGCGGTGAAGGAAATCACCGGGAAGGATGCAGAGTTCATCCGCTGGTTGGGGGCGGGTTCGCGTTAGCGGCCGGCACGTGGGGTCTCCCCTTGGGCGACATGTCGGTTCTCGTCGTTGAAGACGAGCCCTTGATACTGCTGGACCTAGAGACGGCGCTGCGGAGGCGGGGTTGACGTTGTGTCGGCCAGCAATGCAACGGAGGCGTTGGCGACCTTTGACGCCGGCTCCGAAAAGATCAGAGTATTGCTTACGGACATTCGGCTTGGTGAAGGCAAAACGGATGGGATATCGCCCGCCACGTCCGCGACGTGACCCCTGTTCTCCCGGTGATCTATGTAAGCGGGGACAGCGCAGTCCGCTGGCCGTCCGAAGGCGTTCCGAACAGCATCATGATAACCAAGCCGTTCGTGATGGCTCAGGTCATTACCGCCTTATCAACCTTGCTTAATCAGGTTCAACCCATACCTGAAGCCAAGGACTAATTCGCCTTGGGTCTGTTAAATATATAATCGCTGGGTGAGTCACACTGTCGCGGCAAAGGAGGCGGTGTTGCTGACGTATTTCGTTGTTCAGAGTTTCAATTTTCCGCCCAAGGGAGCGATCACCGCCGGAGAGGCGGTGGAAGTACAGGATGTCGAGCATGCCTTGCGACTGGCAGAAAAACTGGCGGGATGTTCGGCTGGCGTCGTCGCATTCAGCCGCACTGGCGATCCTGCAAGCGGCGAGTTCGAGGATGCTGTCATCCTCTACGCCAACGGGATCGTTCCAGCGCTTGAAATGGAAATGGCGATAGCTTCCTGAACCCTGGATTTAGCGTTAGCTACGGCCGGTTTGCGCTGATGCTGGACATAGAGGTCGGATTTGACGCTGCAAGAATTTCCACTTCGTCTGCACAAGACGTGGGGCTAGGATTGGGCCTCAAATTTGGCGCCCAAAAACCGTTGTCGCGGGCGTCCTCGAGCCTATATGCGTGGCCCTATGGATCACAGAAAAACGACCATTGAGCGCGCATTTGACCTGGCCAGGTCCGGGGAATACGCAAGTTTCGGAGATGTGCGTACAAAGCTTAAGAGCGAAGGGTACGAGATACGGCAATTGGAGGGGATGTCCCTTCGGAAACAAATCAACCAACTGATAAAAAATGCGAGGGAAGTACCAGCAGGACCTAGAGCTTTCCATCATTAGGCGCTGGATCGTTCAGGGAGCCCTGCGCGCTGCACATAGCGCGGAGCGCATATTTACTTGTTGCGGCGAAGCCGTTCGACTTCGCCCTCAGCCACCGAAAAGAGACTGTCGAGCCCGTCCATTTCCAACGCAAACCCGTCCTCTGAAAACTCTCGGCGTAGCTCACCAAGTTGGGTTTTGGTGCGGGAGAGTGCTGCCTCCCAGCGGTCCTCACCGGGCTGGCGCTCGCCGCCCACATCTTCGACCATCCAGGCCGAGGCGAGCTTGAGGGATGCTCTGAAGATGTAGCGCCCGGCATCGTCGCGCACCTTTACAAACAACGTCCGCGCAGTGCCATTGGGCAGTTCCTCACGGGCGATGTCCGGCAATACGTGGACCGCCCTGCTGCTCACCTCTGCCAGGGAGGAACATTCAACACCCGAGTCGTCTCTCATCAACTCGCTTCCATCGTAAATATCGAAAAAGAACAACGGCATACACGGACACTCTGAGATGTTCTCCAGGTCTCCCAGCCCAACTTCTCACCCAAATAAACGTTCCCGCGCGCGCTAAAAGGCCGCTGCTTGCGAACAACCTCAAATGTGAATGCGAACCACTCCTGGAACGCCTAAAGACCGTGCGTCGTCCGGTTTGTCATGGCGCACGGACGCTGGGAGAGCGAATAGCACTCTCGTCCAATCGTGAGGCGCTGAGATGCACACCCAAATCCTCGAAGCGGCCGACCTCGAAATGCTCACGCGCATTCTGCACCACCTATAAAAGCAGGAGGGGCATCTGGACTCGGACGATGCGCAGAACGTCGCCGCCAAACTGGTCTATCTCTTCCAGAGCGGGATGGTGAATGAGTTTGACCTCATGGAGACCATGGAAGCCCCGTCGCGCGAAAACCTACGCCGCTTTGGCTGAACAAGCCGCGCGTCAGATGGCAAATCAACTGCGTGGTGGCGGATCGCAAGCTGCTAGGTCACGCAGACGACCGTGAAAGCCGCTTTCTGTTCGCCCTAATCTTCCCGCCGTAGTAACTTGCGAGCTTGTCTGCTGATGCGCCCATGGCGAGCATCACAGTTGCGCGGCCGGCAGCCTCGATTTTTTCACTGATCATCAACTTAGCTTCGCGTTCAGCCGCTTTGCCGCCGCTGGCAATTCGCATACTTCGAAGCCAGATCACTTGCTGCGCCTCCAGAATGGAAAGAGAGAGATCGACCCATGGGTTGAACATTGAGCGCTCCTGATCGGCCTGAGAGAACGGCAATTTCGCTGGTCGGTTCCGCTGAGGGCAGGTCGAAAACTTCTCTCTGGGAGCGAGTTCAAAGAAGAAGCCGAACGCGTTCTGCTGCGCACCGCTCGGGCCGACTCCTTTCTCAGTTGGACAGGTCCCGTCTTGGCTCGGATCGGCCGTTCGAAAGTCCTGCTCGGAGCAGGGATTAACCGTGCTTCTTCGCGAAAGCCCATACCATAAGCGGGTATTCCTCGTCGTTGCTCAAGTCCCGCCACACCCCATACGCCCGCACCGGGCCACCGATATGCGCCCTGGCGCAGGCCTTGTTGCCCCAGCCGAAGGCCTGCACGTCGTCCTCGGCAAAGCCGCCCTCGACCATGAGCTGCTTAAGGCCCGGGGGCGTCCAACGATTGTAGTCGTGCGGGCGAGCATGCACGCGGAACAGGAAAGGGGTGGCCACCATCGCCCAGCCGCCGGGCTTCGTCATGGCGTGGATGTTGGCGGCAGCCGCCACCGGGCGCTGCACATGCTCCAGCACCTGGTCGGCGATGACGATCGAATATTGCTCCTCGGTGCGGTCCTTGCAGATGTCGAAATCTGGGAAATCGACCGAGCGATAGTTGGGGCAGAGCGCGCGCCAATAGCGGTTCCAGCCCGGCGAGATCTCGATCACGTCGCGCGACTTGCGGTTGGCTGCTTCGAGGAACGTTGTGAAAGCTTCGATCTGGCGGATCCGCAGCCAGTTGCGGTCATCGTAGCGAAGCAGCCGCTTGATCGCATGTTTGCCGCGATTTTTCAGGGCGTCGGCAAGGCTTGTCATTCTCGACCTCCTCCTGCCCGCCCGCGAAATCTCCGTACCGTAGAAACCGTGCAAAAGAATGACAACGAGAAGGAGCCGGCGCTAAATGCGCCGGTCTCGATCGCATGTCGACCATCAACTGGCGGGGCTTGCTTAAAGGAGCGTCTGCGGCGGCCTGAGACGCTCTATACGCAACGTTGAGGTTCTGATCGGGGATGCGAGCGCCCGCTCGACCAAGTGTGCGTGCTATCGCTCCCAGCCTGCTGGCGCCCTCCCGAAATTGGTCCTGAAGGATAGTTTGCTAGAACCGCCTGCAGCCGAACTAGGCGTGCTTTCTGAGCGTTGAGTTCATAGCCACAACGCCGAGAGTTTCTGTTCGGTTTGCAGCCGGTGACTAGCTCCGCCTGCAGCCGCGAGATTGTGAGCTGAACAGCGTCGATCTGATTGACCAGCGCCGCTTTCACGGATTTTCGACTGTGCATGGATTTGGCTCCCCAACAGGGTTCGCCAAACTTCATGAATATCGAAATGTTCCTTCCTGCTGGCGTGTGGACCGCCACGAGCAAGCGCGCTTTATGCATTCCTTGTCATTGCTGTTTTAGGCAAGGAGCCGGCGCTCAAGGCGCCGGTCTCCAGCCAATCAGACTTCGATCAGTAATTGCCGTTGTAGTAGCGGTCGTCGCAGGGCGCGGTGTAGATGCGGCCGTAGCGGTCCTGATAGCGGCAGAGCTGATCGCCGCGGCGCTGAGGCGTGGTGGCCGAGCCGACCACGGCGCCGAGCAGTGCGCCGCTCGCCGCGCCGATCACCGTGCTTTTCGTGTTGCCGCCGATTGCCTGGCCAACTAGCGCGCCGCCGGCGCCTCCGAGCAATGCACCGGTGGTGGCCCGCTGCTGGCCTTCGGTTTGCGTCTCGCAGCCGGCGAGCGCCGCCGTCATCACCACCGCGAGAATGGCCTTCTTGATAAACATCTTACGAACTCCTCTGAAGCCCCTGGGGACTGACAGGATGGGGCGAACAAATTCCCGAGTGGGGCTGCATTGCGGCGGAACGGCGGCGGAGCCTGCTCACGAAATGAATCAAGGTTTCCCGGCGGTTGAGCGCCTTGGTTGCCAAAACGGGAAAGATCGTCTCCGGGGACAGTAACAGCTGCCGTGTTCAACCGAACTTCATCGGCACCATGATTGCAGCAAGTCCGCGATAATCCGGGCATGCCATGATCTGCTCGATCGGGGTGGGTTTTGGAACGGCCTCGCCGTCTTCGATCATCCCCTCGACGTGGAAGGCGAGGGCCTCCTCGGCAAGATGACGCGCTTCTTCAAACGTTGCGCCAGCCGTGACGACGCCGGGAAAGTCGGGGAAGGACACGCCGTAGTCGCTGGCGCCTTCCTTATGGGTCAGTCCGACATATTGCTGCATTTCATTCCTCTTGCCGCAAGGCAATCGACCGCTAATTTAAAGTGCCGGCACGACGGTGCAAGGCCATGGACAAGTTTGCGGCGGCAGGCGACCCCCTTCGGAGGAGGGGCGCTCGCGCCGCGCAATACCTGCGAATGTCCACCGACCAGCAGACCTACTCGCTCGATAACCAGAGGGATGCAATCCGCGGTTATGCCGAGGTCATGGGGTACGATATCGTTGCCACATACGAAGATCCCGGCCGAAGCGGATTGCATATGGAAAGCCGGCCCGGCCTCAAGAAGCTGCTGTTCGACGTTGAACACGGGCTGGCCGATTTCGAGACGGTCGTCGTCTACGACGTGAGCCGTTGGGGCCGATTCCAAAACATCGATGAAAGCGCCTCGTATGAATATCGCTGCCAGATGGCCGGCGTCCGGATCGAGTTTTGCGCCGAGCAATTCGGCAACGACGGCACCGTAGGATCGGACATACTCAAGGCCATAAAGCGCAGCATGGCGGCAGAGTATAGCCGGATGCTGTCGCAGAAGGTCTTCATGGGCCAGGTGAGGGCGGCCGGGATGGGGTTCCACGTCGGCGGCTTGCAGGGGCTCGGACTAAGGCGTCTGATGGTCGACCAGTCTGGGCGCCGGAAGCTGCTGCTCGGCCGCAACGAACACAAGAACCTTCAATCTGACCGCGTGATTATCGTCCCCGGGCCGCCGGAGGAGATAGCGACAGTGCAGCTGATCTTTCGCCTGTTTGTGGGGTCGCGGAAAAATGAAGCTGAGATCGCAAAATACCTGAATGCCCGGGGAATGGTGAATGACTTCGGCCGGCCATGGAAGCGCGAAGGGGTTCGCCGTGTCCTTACCAACGAGAAATATATCGGCAACAACGTTTGGAATCGCCGCTGCATGAAATTAAAAAGCAAGATGGTGTGGAACCCCCCGGACCAATGGGTCAGGGCCGAAAACGTTTTTGAACCGATCGTAAACCGCAAACAGTTTGAGAAGGCGCAGCGAAAAATAGAATTGCTGTACCCGCGCATGAGCGATGACGAGATGCTGGCGGCCCTGCGAAGTCTCTACGAACGCCACGGAAAGCTATCCGATGTGATCATCAACGCGGCGCCTGGATGCCCGTCCAGCTGGCGCTATAGATCGCGTTTCGGAGGCCTGCTTGCCGCATATAGACTGGTCGGCTGCCGGCCGCCCAGAAAGTGTCATTTCGTGGAAATCGGCAAGCGCCTCGAAGCTATCCGCTGTCGCGTGATAGAAGACCTGTTGGTCGCGATCAAAGAGGTAGGCGGGCAAGCCTCCTGTGACCCGGGAAGGGAGCTCATCCGGATCAATGACGAGTTCACCGTGGCGATCGCGATAGCCCGTTGTCGCGTTTCGCACGACACTTATCCTCGCTGGTCGGCAAAGGCCGCGAGAGAGGCCACGGCGGATATCTTCGTTCTGATCCGAATGCATCCGGGCGATTTGGCCATTCGTGATTACCTGATCGTCCCAACGCATGAAGTCGCCGGGATCAAGGGGAATTTCCATGTCAACAATGGCATGAAGCTCGACGCGTTTCTTTTCCCATCGTTGAACCCGCTTGTTGCACTAGCTGGCCGGACATTCGTGGGGAGCGCCTAATGACGGTACGGCGCGTCACTTTGAGCCAGCAAGCCGCCTACCGCGTTCTGCAAAACAGCCGCACCAGGCACACCGCACTGTTGGAGAAAATGCACGAGCCCGGCCGGGTGTTCACCGGTACCTGGCTGCGCAGGACCTATACGGCTGAATGCGAAAGAACGCGCAGCATGATGGTCGAGGCGAGAGTCCCTCGGCATCGGCTGGAGACAATGGCTGGAGCGTTGCGAGCTCCGTTGCAGCAGGATCCGTTCCGTCGCCTGCTATCGGCCGAAGGCCTCGCGGTCCTGCCAAAGCCGTTGGCTGAACGGGTCATTGGCCAGCAACCTGCGCCGACCCCGAGTCCACCTGTTGAAGCGAAGTCATTGATCTGCGGAATTTCTCCTGAGGTCCTCGATCTCCTGCAGGATTGGTATGTGCCGCCCCAGGTCTTTGCATCATTGCGCAAGATGGTGCCCGAAAGGCAGCTCAAGGCGGCAAAGTTGATGATCGCTCTGAAACGGGCGAACTTCCACTATGCGCAGCTTCTCAGCACACTAACGCCGGCTTCGCAGTTGGCGGATCCGTCCAGGCCAAGAAGGAAGTTTGTCGGCGTTACAGCCGAGCAGCTAGCTGCCATGGAAATCGAGTTTGATGCGCTGAATGATGAGTTCCTGTACTGCGCCAGCTTTCGCGGCATCTGGGCGCTTGAGCTAACGGCGGCAAGGTCCTATCTCGATCGGCTGATGGAGAACGCGCGGGTGGTTAGATACCTTGCGCAGAATTTTCCGGAGCAGCTCGCAAAGCTGCAAACGATCCTGGATATTCCAATGGGTCGGGGAATTCTGGCGCGCCAGCCGAAAAAGCCCGGACGAAAGCGTAAGCACCTTGTCTTTTGAGAGGTCGCATTAGAGCAAATTGCCGCCCATTGGGTGAAGCGGCGCAATTAGCCGCTGGGCCTGCGTGACGTTGCATGAGATTGCTACAGCCGGGTTACACAAAGGCCCCGTGGAGAGTTCCACGGGGCCTCATCGATTACAGCGGTGTGGTTCGGCGAACGCGATCGCGTTCCGCTTCGATGTCATCGTAGGGCTCTGCGTTGGCGTCGAACCCTGTCCAGCCGCCGGCCTCGTAAGCGCTACGCCTCTCGTCGATATTGACGGAACGCTCTCCTCGCAGGATCCGTTCAGCCTCGCCGGCAAGCCGATCATCCACTCTGGCAGTCACCAGACTGCCTCCGCGGCGCACGCCCTCGGCGTAGACATGTGCATCACGTTCCGAAACGCCGGATTCAGTTAGCGCCCCGACGATGCCGCCGGCGGCTCCGCCGACCGCAGCGCCGCCGACCGCGCCGACCGCCGTCGCAGCGAGCCAGCCTGCGGCCACAACGGGCCCGACACCGGGGATCGCCATGATCCCGAGCCCCGTGAGCAGGCCACCCGCGCCGCCGACCAGCGCTCCCAGGCCGGCACCAGCGGCGGCATCTTCGCCGGCTTCTGAAGTCTCGTCCTGTCGATACCAATTGTCGGAATTGTTGGCCACGATGCTGATGTCGTCTCGCGGCACGCCAATGGCTTCCAATTCGCTCACGGCGTCGGAGGCGTCCTGATAGTCATCGAAAAGTCCGGTGACAGTCGTCATTGTTTTCACTCCATTTCTGAGTTCGGTTATTGAGCGCCGGCAACCACGTTGCCTTGGAAATCGAGCGCTACGGTCACCTGCTTTCCGTCTTTCTGGGCTGTGCCGCGCCAAATGCCTTTGTCGTCCTTCGTCAGCGCGCTGACATTGGAGAAGCCGGCATCCTGAATCCGCGATTTCGCCTGCGCTTCGGTGAAGCTGTTGGCGCCCGGGACGGGCGCGGCCGGATTGTTGGTGTCGCTCGTGGACACCGCGGGCGTCGTAGAACTCGTCGTGGACTTGTCGCTGGTGCCGGATGCGATCTTTTCGATCATTTCCTGATGCATCTTGAGCGTCGGCAACGTCTCCTGCGCGAATGTCTTGAGCTGAGCATTGTCGCCGTACTTGGCGTAGGCTTCGAACAGCTTCACAGCGTCGGCATGTGCGTCGCGCTGCATCTGCACGTAAGACTTGTCGAAGGAGTCCTTGCCGGTGTTCAGGGCGTCGAGGTTGCTCTTGTGCGCGGCGTCCGTCTGGGCAGCCACCTTCAGCTTCTGCTCGCCGGCGATCGTCTCGAGCTTGGCGTTGGCCGAGCCATGATCGTCGATCATCTTCTGCGCGAAGTCTTTGACTGCCTGATCCTGAGCCTTGCCTTGTGCGATCTTGCTCGACTCGACCTCGAACATGCCTCCGGCGGCGGCCTTGTCGACAAAATCCTGAGCTTTATCGGCGGCGTAGGAGGGCACGGCAAATGTCAGGACCGCGCAGGTGGAGAGCGCTGTCATTAGAAGGCGGTGTTTCATCGATAGGTTCCTTGCTGAATGGGTGTCACTCAACAAGCGCCAGACCCCTTTGTTCCGGCCGCCACACGATTTCGGGTTGGTGGCGAGAGTGCCTCCTTCACCCGCGGCCACATTTGGACCGGCTGTGTGGACGGGGCAGGTTCCCCGCGGCCTGAGGAAGCTGCGCGAAATCTCAGCTCCCGCCCGCGCTTGGTCGGGTAATATCGCTTTGGAGGTGGATCAGTTACAGCTGGTTATGAAGCCCCCTCCGGCGGTCGGTATGGAGTTGCACATCCTTGGTCGGTTGGCGGTCGCGCTTTGCATCATGCTGTCGCCGGTATCCGACAGGCTCTTGCTGATCCGGTGCAACTGCTCGCGATTGCTGGCGATCCGATTGCCGGCTGCGGCTCTGGCTTCCCTGATCGCGGCCTATTGGTCCGATATCTGGCGCGTGCTGCGGGGCGGCTAAGCACGCACCGAAGCTAGGTGATCTCGTAATAGAAATCGCAAATCAAATCGGCGACTTTCGTCGGTCATGTGCGCCGCGTTCTCTACGGCGACCTGACACTCTGATGACAAGAGCAAGATTCGCGACAGCTGTATGCTTGGTTTTTACATGCCTTGCGCCCGCCTTTGGCGCGGCGGATCTGATGGAAGAATTTAGCTACGAGGCCCAAATCACGGCATGGGAAACGCGAACCGGCGAGGTGGTGGCGCCGTAAGCACGCAAGGCGGTCCTGAGGGCTACCGCGACGAACTTCAGTGCGACAGCGACCTACGCCGGCATGGATGTGAACAGCACTTCGAAGGTCGCGGAAGCAATCCAGGATGCTGGCGACTTTCCGTAAAGCCGCGGGGAGTGATAGCGAAATGGTCTGCAGGCGAAGTGCGATTTGCCCGGTACGATTCCAACCAATTCGCCACTGTCGACGGCACACTCGAACCAGAGCTCGTCTCGTTGCAGATCGAAAGGATGCCGCGCAATAACTGCGGCGCGGCAAAGGGCGTATCACCACGCCGAGAAGTCGCGCGAAGCGTAAGAGCGAGCAAGTTAGCGCGGCTTGGCGCCGTGTAACGCCGGAAGCCATTGTCTTATTGTGGACGGTTACCGGTTGCTCATATTGGGCTAGGTAGGGCATCATGCCCGACCGCGAAAATGGCAGCTTTGCGTCGCATGTCAGTCATTCTGATAGGCCATCCGTCTTCCACAAGCGGACAAGCTAGCATCAACCTTGTACGCACAGGCACCAGTGCGAAAGATTCGTTTGAAGAGACCTGTCGGCGGAGTGACAGTCACGGCACAGCGCCTTGAGATCGGCGGTCGTCGATCGCTCGTCAGTCCACCTCACGCAGCCGATAACCAACGCCCGTCTCGGTGATGATATAGCGCGGCTGCTCCGGCGTCTTCTCGATCTTCTGCCTGAGCTGACGGACATAGACCCTGAGATATTGGACGTCGGTGGAATCGTTCCAGATCTGCTTCATCAGGAACTGATGGGTGAGCACCTTGCCGGCGTACTGCACCAGGATACGCAGGATCTCGTATTCCTTGGGCGACAGTTTTACTTCGTTGCGCTCGACCTTGACGATGCGTTTGACCAGGTCGACGGAAAGGTCGCCGGTATGGAACACCGGCTTCTCGCCTTGTTGCTGGAATTTGTGGCGCAGCGCCACGCGGATGCGCGCGACCAGCTCGTTCATGCCGAACGGTTTGGTCACATAGTCGTCGGCGCCGAGCTCGAGTGCTGCGACGATACCGGCCTCGTCGGTGCGGCTGGAGAGGATCACGACCGGAACATCGAGCCCGTCGGCCCGCCATTTGCCGAGCAATTCGGTGCCGGTCATGCCGGGCAGGCCGAGATCGAGCAGGATCAGGTCGGGCCGTTCTGCCTGGACGAGTTCGAGCGCCGCCTTGGCGTTCGGCGCTTCGGAGACCGCATAGCCCTGGCTGCCCAAGCCGACGCGCAGCAATTTGCGGATCGGCGGCTCGTCGTCGACGACCAGGATGGAGACGGTCCGATTTGTCATGCCGCATCATCCGTAACGGGTGTGCCGAGCGCCGGCAACTCAGCCGGCATCGGCATGCGGATGGTGAAGATCGCGCCCGGACGGTCGGTGCGGTTGGCCGCCGCGACCGTGCCGCCCATCGCTTCGATGAAGCCGCGGCTGATCGACAGGCCGAGGCCTGTGCCGGCGCGCACCTGGTCGCGCTTGCGCACGCGGTAGAAAGTATCGAATATCCGCTCCAGGTCGTCGGGCGGGATGCCCGGCCCCTCATCCATCACCTGCAGGATGACGGCGCCGTTGTCGACCCAGGCCTGCAGCCGGATGGCCGAGTCGGGCGAGGCATATTTGGCGGCATTGTCGAGCAGGTTGAACAATGCCTGCTCGAACAGCACCGGATCGAGCCTCAGCATCGGCAGGTCGGCCGGAATGTCAGTCTCTATTTTGTGCTCGGCGGTGATCTTCTGCGCCCGGTTCAACGCCGAGCCGACGACATCGCCGACATAGTGGAGCCCATAATTCGGTTCCATCGCGCCCGACTCGATCCTGGTCATGTCGAGCAGATTGGCGATGAAGCGGTTCAGCCGCTCGGACTCGCTAACGACCGTCGACAGAAGCTCCGCGCGATCCTTTTCCGGCAGCGCCGGCGCGAACTCCTTCAGCGTGCCGGCCGCGCCCATGATCGCTGCAAGCGGGGTCTTGAGGTCATGCGAGATCGAGGTGAGCAGCGCCGAGCGCAGCCGGTCCGCTTCCGCGGCCAGCCTGGCGCGATCGACATCGGCGACGAGCTGGACGCGTTCGATGGCGACTGCAGCCTGATCGGCCAAGGCGTCGAGCAAACGTTGCTGCTCAGGCGTCAGCAGCGGCCCTTGCTTGTCATTGTCGAGCCCGACGACGCCGATCGCTGTCCGCCCGGTTCGCAAAGGAAGATAGAGGCGTTTTGCGCCGGGCAAGGTATCGGCGCCGCGGCCGGCGGCGCGGTTATGCTCCCAGGCCCAGCGAGCGGCCGCGATATCGGCCTCGGCCAAGGTGTCGTCCGGCGGATAGCCGGCCTTGACGGTGATGGTGCCGTTTTCCGGCAAAAGCAGCACGACGCGGACCTTCAGCATCGAAGCGATCTGGAAGGCGGTGGCCCATAAGACGTCGTCCAGCGTGCCGGCGCCGGCGACCTTCCTGGAAAAGGAATAGAGGTCCGCGGTGGCGCGCGCCCGCGAGCGGGCGGCGACGGCCTGGCGCTGCACGCGCGCCGTCAGATTGCTGGCGATCACTGCAACGACGAGGAAGACCGCGAAGGCTACGATGCTCTCCGGATCCCTTATCGTCAGCGTGTAGCGCGGCTCGAGGAAGAAGAAGTTGAAGACAAGCGCGCTGAGGAAACAGGCATAGAACGCCGGCCAGAGCCCGAAGGTTACGGCCGATGTCAGCACGGCCAAAAGCAGGACACTGGCAAGATTGCGGACGTCGAGGAACCGGTCGAGGATCGAGCCGACGGCCAGCGCGCCGGCGACATAGGCCGTCGAGAACAAATAGGGCCAGACCTGGAAAGGCTTCTGCTCGGCCGCGGCCTTCACCCGCGCCGACGGCGCGTCGCCATCGCGCTCGGCGCCCGAAATGACATGGACGCTGATGTCGCCGGCGTTGCGGATCAGATCATAGGTAAGCGAGCCCTCGATCAGCTCGCGCCAGCGCGAGCGGGTCGGCCTGCCGACGACGATGTGGGTAAAGTTGTTCGCCGTCGCGTGACGCACGATGTCCTCGGCGACATTCTGGCCGGGAATGGTGGCGATCTCGGCGCCGAGCTGCTCGGCAAGACGCAGGTTCCTGGCCAGGCGGTCCTTGTCTTCCTCGGACAGGCCGGCGAGGCGTGGCGTGTCGACATGCAGCGCCGTCCAGGGCGCGCGCAGCCGGTCGGCGAGCCTGCGTGCGTAGCGGATGCGGGCCGCTCCGCCAGGCTGCGAGTCGACGCAGACGAGAACCCGCTCGCCGGCCGCCCAAGGCCCCGGAATGGCATGCGACTGCATGTGGTTGAGCAGTTGCTCGTCGACGCGCTGAGCCGTGCGGCGCAGCGCCAGCTCTCGCAGCGCCGTCAGATTGCCCGGCGAAAAATAATTCTCGAGCGCGCGCTGCGCGGTGTTGGGGACATAGACCTTGCCGTCCTGCAGCCTCTTGATCAGGTCGTCGGGGGTGAGATCGATGATCTCGATGTCGTCGGCCTCGTCGATGATGGAATCGGGAACCGTCTCGCGCACCCTGACCCGCGTGATCTGGGCGACGACGTCATTCAGGCTTTCGACATGCTGGATGTTGAGCGTGGTGTAGACGTCGATGCCTTGCGCCAGGATCTCCTCCACATCGAGATAGCGTTTGGGGTGCCGGCTGCCGGGCGCGTTGGTGTGGGCAAGCTCGTCGACCAGGACGAGGGCGGGGTGCCGCTTCAGGATGGCGTCGATGTCCATCTCGTCTAGCGTCTGGCCGCGATACTCGACCAGGCGGCGCGGGATCACCTCGTAGCCGTCCACCAGGGCCTGGGTTTCCTTGCGGCCGTGCGTCTCGACGACGCCGATCACGACGTCGACGCCGTCGGCGCGGCGGGCGCGGCCCGCCATCAGCATCTCGTAGGTCTTGCCGACGCCGGGTGCGGCGCCGAGGAAGATGCGCAGCCGGCCACGGCCCTCGCGCTCGGCGTGCTCGAGGAGCGCGCCGGGGGAGGGTCGGTTCTCGGGGTCGGTCCTGTCGTCCGGCATCAGGTCCAATCATGAATTGCGCCGGGAACGGTGTCGATCCCCGGCGCGCAGCGGATTACTTCAGCGCGTCCAGCGCCAGGTTCAGCGCAAGCACGTTGACCACCGGTTCGCCGAGGACGTCAAGTTCGCGCTCCTCGACATGGCTGTCGACGAGCGCCTTCACCTTGTCCTCGGCCACGCCGCGAGCCCTGGCGACGCGCGGCACCTGGACATAGGCGGCGTCCGGGCTGATGTCGGGATCGAGACCGCTGCCCGAGGTGGTGACGAGGTTCATCGGCACCGGCGCATTCGGGTTTTCCGCCTTCAGCTTCTCGGCGTCGCCCTTGATGCGCTCTATGAGCTTGGGATTGGTCGGGCCGAGATTCGAGCCGCCGGAGGAGGCGGCGTTGTAGCCGTCACCGGCTGCCGACGGCCGGCCGTGGAAATAGCGGTCGCTGGCGAAGGCCTGGCCGATCAGGCTGGAGCCGATGACCTCGCCATCTTTTTCGACAAGGCTGCCATTGGCCTGGTTCGGAAACAGCGCCTGGGCGATACCGGTCATGCCGATCGGATAGATGAGGCCGGTCAGCACCGTGAAGAAGACGATCATGACAAAAGCGGGTCTGAGTTGCTTGAGCATCGGGGCAAATCCTTACGCGAGGCCGAAGGCCGTGACGATCAGGTCGATCGCCTTGATGCCGACGAACGGCACGACGATACCGCCGAGGCCATAGATGAGCAGGTTACGGGTGAGCAGCGCGCCTGCGCCGATGGCACGATACTTCACGCCTTTCAGCGACAGCGGGATCAGCGCAATGATGATCAGCGCGTTGAAGATGATGGCCGACAGGATGGCGCTCTGCGGCGTCGCGAGATGCATGATGTTGAGCGCCTGCAACGGACCGGAGGACTGGCCGGGCGCGACGTAGAAGACCGCGAACATCGCCGGGATGATGGCGAAGTACTTGGCCACGTCGTTGGCGATCGAGAAGGTCGTCAGCGAACCGCGCGTCATCAACAGCGCCTTGCCGATCTCGACGATCTCGATCAGCTTGGTCGGGTCGCTGTCGAGATCGACCATGTTGCCGGCCTCGCGCGCGGCGACGGTGCCGGTGTTCATGGCGACGCCGACATCGGCCTGGGCCAGCGCCGGCGCGTCATTGGTGCCGTCGCCGCACATGGCGACCAGCTTGCCCTTGGCCTGCTCCTCGCGGATCAGCGACAGCTTGTTCTCCGGCGTGGCCTGGGCGAGGAAGTCGTCGACGCCGGCTTCGGCGGCAATTGCCGCGGCGGTGAGCGGATTGTCGCCCGTGATCATCACCGTGCGGATGCCCATCTTGCGCAGCTCCGCGAAACGCTCGCGGATTCCACCCTTGACGATGTCCTTGAGGTGGACGACGCCGAGCAGGCGTCCGTCGCGCTCGACCGCCAGCGGTGTGCCGCCGGCCTTGGCGATCTCGTCGGCGATCGCCTGCAGGTCGCGGATCGTTTCGGTCGCCGGACGCGTGCCGTGGGCGGCGACGGTCGCCTGGTTGACATGGGCCAGCACCGCGTCGACGGCGCCCTTGCGCACCGACGAGCCGTCGATGTCGACGCCGCTCATGCGGGTCTGCGCGGTGAAAGGCACGAAGGTCGCGTGCAAGGTCGCCATGTCGCGGGCTCGGATGGCGTATTTCTCCTTGGCCAGCACGACGATCGAGCGGCCCTCCGGCGTCTCGTCGGCCAGCGATGCAATTTGGGCCGCATCGGCCAGCTCCTGCTCGGTGACGCCCTTGACCGGGCGGAACTCGGTGGCCTGGCGGTTGCCGAGCGTGATGGTGCCGGTCTTGTCGAGGAGCAGCGTGTCGACGTCGCCGGCGGCCTCGACGGCGCGGCCGGACATGGCAAGAACGTTGAAGCGCACCAGGCGATCCATGCCGGCGATGCCGATGGCCGACAGCAGCGCGCCGATCGTGGTCGGGATCAGCGTCACGAACAGCGCGACGAGGATCGTCACCGGGATATAGCCGCCCGAATAGGAGGCGAAGCTCGGGATGGTCGCGGTCGCCAGCACGAAGATCAGCGTCATGCCGACAAGCAGGATGTTGAGCGCGATCTCGTTCGGCGTCTTCTGGCGCTCGGCTCCTTCGACCAGCGAGATCATGCGGTCGAGGAAGGTCTGGCCGGATGCGGCCGAGATGCGCACGCGGATCCAATCGGACAGAACCTGGGTGCCGCCGGTGACGGCCGAACGGTCGCCGCCGGATTCGCGGATGACGGGCGCGGATTCGCCGGTGATCGCCGCCTCGTTGACCGAGGCAACGCCTTCGATGACCTCACCGTCGGAAGGGATGATGTCGCCGGCTTCGACCAGCACGACATCGCCGACCTTCAGGCTGGTGCCGGGAACCAGCTTGAACTTCGAGCGGTCCTCGCCGTTGGTGAGCAACTTGGCCTGGGTCTCGGTGCGCGCCTTGCGCAGCGAGTTGGCCTGCGCCTTGCCGCGGCCTTCGGCGACGGCCTCGGCGAAATTGGCGAACAGCACGGTGAACCAGAGCCAGATGATGATCTGCAAGGTGAAGCCGAGATCGCCGCCGCCGGCGATCAGGTCGCGGATGAAGAGCACGGTGGTGAGAGCTGAGACGACCGCGACGACGAACATCACCGGGTTCTTGACCAGCGTGCGCGGATCAAGCTTGCGGAAGGCGCCGCCGAGGGCGGGCACCAGGATGCGCGCATCCATGATAACAGCGGATTTGGACTGGCTCATTTCTGGGTTCCGGTATCGGTTATGTTGGACGGCGCCGGGTGTTCGGGCTGCGCGAACAGGTGCGGAAGGCCAGTGGCCAGCAGCCACAGCGCGAACAGCACGGCCGCCATGGCGAGAAAGGTTGAAAGCGTCGGGAAAGGACGAGGCTTCTTGTCCTTTCCGTTGTCGGGCGCTCCGTCACCGGTCGGGCGACGGTCGTTGCGACCTATGTCGTTGAAGCGGGGCATGGTCGTCTCAGAAGGTCTGTCCATGAATCATCGCCAGATACTCGATGATCGGACCGACAGCGAGCGACGGGAAGAAGGTGAGGCCGCCGACGATCACGATAACGCCGACCAGGAGGCCGACGAACAGCGTGCCGTCGGTCGGGAAGGTGCCGGCGGAGGCGGCCACGGTCTTCTTGGCGGCCAGCGAGCCAGCGATGGCTAAAGCCGGGATGATGACCAGGAAGCGGCCCATCAGCATCCCGATGCCGATGGTGATGTTGTACCAGGGCGTGTTGCCGGTGAGGCCGCCGAAGGCCGAGCCATTGTTCGCTGCGGCCGAGGTATAGGCGTAGAGCACCTCGGCGAAGCCGTGCGGGCCGCCATTGGCTATCGAGGCCACGGCGGTCGGCAGGACCACGGAGATGGCCGTGAGGATCAGCATCGCCAGCGGCAGGCACAGGATAGCCAGCATGGCCATCTTGACCTCCTTGGCCTCGATCTTCTTGCCGAGATATTCGGGCGTGCGGCCGACCATCAGGCCGGCGACGAAGACGGCGACGACGACGAACATCAGGATGCCGTAGAAGCCGGCGCCGACACCGCCGACGATGACTTCGCCGAGCTGCATGTTGATCAGCGGGATCATGCCGCCGAGCGCGGTGAAGCTATCATGCATGGCGTTGACGGCGCCGCAGGAGGCGGCCGTGGTGATCACGGCGAACAGAGCCGACAAGGCGATGCCGAAGCGCGTTTCCTTACCTTCCATGTTGCCGCCGTCGATGCCGAGCGCATGGACCAACGGGTTGCCGGCGGCTTCCGCCCAGTAGCAGACGGCGACGCCGACGAGGAACAGCACGCCCATCGAGGCAAGGAGCGCCCAGCCCTGGCGCTCACTGCCGACCATGCGGCCGAAGACGTTGGTGAGACCGGCGCCGAGCGCGAAGATCGACAGCATCTGGATCAGGTTCGAGATCGCGTCCGGGTTCTCGAACGGATGCGCTGAGTTGGCATTGAAGAAGCCGCCGCCATTGGTGCCGAGCATCTTGATGGCAAGCTGCGAGGCCACCGGGCCGAGCGCGATCGTCTGCTTGGCGCCTTCCAGCGTAGTGGCGTCGACGTAAGCGCCGAGCGTCTGCGGTACGCCTAGCCAGACATAGACAAGCGTCAGCACGATACAGACCGGCACGAGCACGTAGAGCGTGCAGCGGGTGAGATCGACCCAGAAATTGCCGATCGACTTGCCGGAAGCGCGGGCAAAGCCGCGGATCAAGGCAATGGCGATGGCAATGCCGGTTGCGGCCGAGACGAAATTCTGGACGGTGAGGCCGGCCATCTGCACGAGATAGGACATCGTGCTTTCGCCGCCGTAGTTCTGCCAATTGGTATTGGTGATGAAACTGGCGGCGGTGTTGAAAGCAAGCTCAGGATCGACCGCGGTCATCCCGGCCGGATTGTAGGGCAGTATGCCCTGCAGCCGCTGCAGCGCATAAAGAACGAGGAAGCCGGCAAGGTTGAAGAGCAGCATGCCGGTCGCATAGACGGCCCAATGTTGCTCCTCCTTCTCGCTCGTTCCGGCGAGGCGATAGAGCCCGCGCTCGATCGGGACGAGCAGCGGCGATAGTAAAGTGCGGTCGCCGCTGAAGACGCGGTACATATAAAAGCCGAGCGGCTTCACGAGCAAAGCCAAGATCCCGCAATAGACGAGGATCTGTATCCAGCCATTCATGGTCATGATGGGCTCTCCGCGTACCGGTCAGAAGCGCTCAGGGCGGATGAGGGCATAAGTGAGGTAGGAAAGCAGAAACAAGGTAACCGCGCCGCCGAGGATGTAGTCGAAAAGCATGGTACGGCTCCTTGCTCAGATTCTGCCGCAGGATTTGACGTAGGCCAAGGACAGGGCGAAGAATAAAATCCCGATCCCGAGAACTATAAGGTCCATTGCAGTCGTTCCTTGTTTTCCACTTGTGGCCACGGCCCGCGCAGGTCGGCTGAAAACTGAACGCGGACGCCCATCACCTTGGCGGCGACGGCGGTTCACAGCGCTTATTCGAATAGAAATATGGACCCGATCGCCATAAAGGTTCGAGACGGAGCGGGTGGGAAAGATATAGGAATCTTATAAAGGTCTCGATCGGCCTGACCTGCCACTGAAGTTTGATGCAGTGGCGATTAGAGACTTCGGCCGTTCTGTTACGCCGTATGGCGATGGGTTGAGTAACAGCGCAGACGCGAGCCCTGCAGTGAGCGCAATGCCGTTTGAATTGCCCGAGCTCGTGGATAGCAACGATAGGAATGACCGACGGCGAATATGTCGTGGTTCACGATCCCGATCACCGGCTGCCGCACGACCAGTCGTCACGGTCCTGAGTCATCGCCATATTTCGCCGAAGCGCCTGTCGCAGGCACTAGGTGTGAAAGTGGCCGACCTGGCCCAGTTTCGCAATTTCGGTTACGAAGCCTTCGCCGAGGAAGCCAAGCTCTACCGTGGCCTCGCCCCCCCCTGGGGCAACGCAGTGTCTCTTTGCCAAGCTGCTGCGCAGGATGAGCTTCGCACCGACGAATTCATGATCGACTGCTTTCAAGTTCGTCACCGCGACACAGATAGCTATGGCTTCGTGCTCGAGACACTACCGCGCCGCCACCTTCGCGCCGAGCACCTCATGTCTCTGGGCGTGCCAGACGGTCCAATCAGGAAAAGAACTGGTAGAAGGCCGGTCTATCACCCTCGCGGATGGCCAAACAGTTGCTTCGGAAGACGTGTTGGGTCCGCCGGAAGCAGGCAAGAAGCTGGTCATCATCGGCGATACGGAGTCGACCGATGCGCTCGCGGAACATGTCCGCGGAGCCGACCTTCTGGTGATCGAGGCCACCTTCCCGGACGAGATGCGGCCATGGCGCGCGACTATGGTCATCTCACGGCTGCGCAGGCAGCATCTCTGGTAGCGACGAACAACGTGAAGCAACTCATTCTTACGCATATCTCCGGCCGCTATGCCGACGAAGAAATCCTCCCGGAAGCCGGGCGGGCATTTCCGAACAGCCGTATGCGGCTGATCTCGATGTGCTCACCCATATATGGCCGACAATGACATTCAGGATTGGCATCATCTCTGACACGCACGGCCTGCTGAGGCCTGAGGCGGAACGACGCCTGGCCGGGGTAAACCACATCATCCATGGCGGAGACATTGGCAGTCCTGACGTTATTGCCGCGCTTCAGCAGATCGCACCGGTTACCGCGATCAGAGGCAACGTGGATACGGCCGGGTGGGCTTCGACCTACGCCGATACGGCCTTGGTGCGGCTGGCAGGCCGAACATTCTACGTCCTCCATGATCTGAAAACACTGCAGGTCTCACCAGCGGCACTCGGTATCGACATGGTCGTGTCGGGCCACTCCCATGTGCCGAGACTCGAAACCGTTGACGGTGTGCTCTACCTTAATCCGGGCAGCGCCGGTCACCGTCGTTTCAAGTTGCCGATCACCTTTGCGACGGTTGATATCACGCCTGACGGTCTACAGCCGACCATTCACGATCTAAGTAGCGGCTAAGGTGCGGGGCTCAAGGCGATCGCATGCCAAGCGGGACGGCCCGCAGCGGCTGAATGAACACATCCGCGCGACCAATCACCTCAAGTTGCCTTCTCGAAATGCGCGGAATGGAGAGTTCGACAATGCCCTTTATGCGACTTTCGAAGCACAAAAGGCGAACATTGAAAGGGCGTTGTGTGTTTTTGCCTGCCCATTCCGTCAGTTCCGGTGATCAATAGCAATGGCTGGAACGGGGCCGATTGCAGTCTGGCGGGTTTCAGCCCACCGTCGCGGTAAGCTGCCAGTCAGCAACCGGCCCTAAAAGGTCACTGGACCGTTCCACAATCAGACACTGGGATTCTGGAAGTTTTTATACTTTCCGCATTGTGCCTCCGGTCGGCTGCGCCTTCAGATGTGGACGCTGGATGTTTCGATCCCTAGCGGTGCAAACTTGATCGGAGGTTCTCATTCTGGGGTTCTAGTCGGTAGAGCGCTACCGCCAATACAGCACTGCAACCGAATTCCTCTGTTGAAGCGAATTCGCAAGCGAGGTCAGCAAGTACAAATCCTGCCCCCGCAACCAACGTACTTGCAACGTCGCTTTTGCAGTGGAGGTAGGCCGAGCTCAATCTGTGTTCTTTGTGTTCGGTTCGCCAGACCATACGAGACGATACGAAGGATATGGGTTGGCTAACCATCCGCTAAGCCATTGATTTTCTTCGAAGGTCTCACACCCTCCGGGCCCACCATTGTCGTATTTATCAGTGGCTTAAGGGCAGGTTCGCCAACAGATTCGCCAAAAGGTTCGCCAAGCATGGGCTTGCGCGTCACAAGACGCACGACTCGATCCATCCCCTGGACCGCCAGCCGAACCTGCGATGCTTCGCGCGAATAGAGTTCGGCATGATCGATGTCGTCGTGACCGAGCACATCCATGAGCTGTCTGGTTGAGGCCTCTGCCTCGGCGAGATAAACGCCAAGCGACTTTCTCAGTCCGTGCAGCGTCAGCCCTTTCGGAAGCCCGGCGAGCTTGCACCAGTGAGCCATGGTGCCGGTCAGGGATTTGGCGGAGAAGGGCTGGCCATAAGCCGTGACCAAGACCGTTTCGCCGCGCTTGTCAGCGGCATTGAGGATTTCGGCAAGCATCGGTGTGATCGGCACGAAAAGCCGCTTGCCGCCGGTTCGTCCCTGTTCTTGGCTTGAACGATATCAAACCAGTCGAAGTGGCGCTCAACGCCTTCGATGAAGACACGGCGGGTGACCCTCTGGTCCCAGCGAAGGTCCGCGACGTCGCCGCGGCGATTGCCAAGCCACAGTGCCAACCCATAACAAGTGCGTGCCGCGGTGCCGAGCGGCCAATGCTTTTCGAACTGCTCCATGGCCTCGCGTGACCACGCTCTCCAGCCGGCATAGGCGGGGCGCCACTCGACCGCCGCCGTGGGATCGATTTCGATCCAGTCTTGACGTAGGGCGACATAGACCAACTTGCGTATGCCCACCAACAGATGCTTGGCCTTGTGGGGCGTGGCGATGAAGCGGCCAAGAAGCTCTTCAACATGGACACGCCGAAGATTCTTGACCGGTACGTCGCGCCAGATGAGCGGGTGATCAGGGACCACCCGCAGTTCCAGAAACTCTTCGATCAGCCGCGAGTTCTTGAGCTTGCTGGCCTCGTCAAGGGCGAGCTACTTGACCGAAATCTTCAACCGTTGAAAGGCGGCTCCAAATGTGCCGGGCAGGGCAGTTCCAGGCATTTGGACGATGGGGGCCTTGGCGACTTTCCGGCCTTCGACCGCGGCTTGGTAGGCATCCTTGAAACCGCGTTGGTTTGGAGGGGGCAGACTAACAACACGCTCCTTCGTCCGATAGCGCCAGCGAACTTTGCCGTGTCGGTCGGTGTAGGAGGAGAGGCCGGGATATTTGTCGCTCATGGCAGAATGAATCTATTCCCTGCGATGATTCCCTTGCAACAGGAAGTCGACGATATTCTCTTCATCGTCTCCAGGTAGTTCGGTAAAGGCGGTTTCGAGTTTCAAGCGATCCCAAATCACGCGGCCGTCAACCTTCTTCGGCTTTGGCATGCGGTGGTCCGCGACCATTTGTCGAATTTGGTCACGCCCACGCCGACGTACCGGGCGGCTTCTTCCCGCGAGAGACCCCGAGGAGGGTAGGGAAGTGAATCGCTTTTCATGACCTCGCCGCCGGCATATGTCCGCCTAGGTTGTTTGATCCCAGGCTTTGATGGGGCATCCTTATCCTCCGAATCAAAGGATGCGCTATGGGCCAGGTTCTTCATGGA
>NZ_JAIUHK010000005.1:0-224567 GCF_020165075.1 Mesorhizobium sp. CA4 | reverse complement strand
GCCATGACGGGGGCGGGGACGACTGAGTCCTGGGGGTGATAGCGCGGCTCATCGTTAAAAGGTGAGCCATCCTTCTATCGAACTCTTAGGACAACCGGGCTTATTGCCTGGCTCTGCTCGGACATGACGTCTTGGCTTGACTGTCCGGCGTCCGGACCATGACGGACGAGCGCTTGCGAGGCCCGCAATGTCCTCGACCGTCAACATCGCCATTGTGACCCTGCAGCCGCAGCGCCTGTTGCCGACGGCCAGGCCGGCTGCCAGCATCCACAGCGCCGTCGGCATCACGGCTTCGCCGCTCACGCAGGCGGAGCCCGCGGCCCCAGCATCCAAGTTCAGCCTCGACAACCTCAACATCACGGCGACGAAGGTTCGACTGATGGAACGCGCGGGCAATGAGTTCCGCATCGATCAGGCCGAATACGATTCAGTGTCGTCCTACGGTACGGCGATCAAGAACGCCGTCGAAACGTTGAAACGGCAATCGCCGTCGGCGATCGCTGACATCGAGAGACAGCTTGGCCTGGACCAGCTTGGCGTTTCTCTCGATACGCTCGTCGGCGCGATAGTCGATCCGCGAGGCAGCGACAGCGAAAAGCTGGATGCCGCGTTGAGGCAGCATGCGGACGGCCCGAGCGAAGGCGACGCCGCTTCGATCCAGCCGGACGAGCTCGGGCTCTACGACGGCTGAGCGAGCTAGCCCATCAGCAACCTCAATACGCCCGCCGAAGCCACCCCGATCACCACTGTCGGCAGCATCGACAACCTTGACGCGGCAAGCACGGTTATGGCCAGCGCGACGAGATCGGCCGGGTTCTTCGAAACGAAGTCCGGCGCGATCACCGAGATCAGCACGCAGCCGGGTGCCGCCTCCATCACCGCCGTGGAGCGCGGGCTCAGCGTGCGGTTCCTCAGCACCACATAGCCGCCGATGCGGGTCAGATATGTCACGCCGGCCATCGCCAGGATGGCGAGCGCGGTCATCGGATCGATCATTTGTCACCTGCCAGAAACCATGCGGCAACCAAGCCGGACAGCGCGCCGGCCGCCACATACCAGGCGCCGGGCACGACGAGATAGGTGAGCGCCGCCGCCGCCAGGCTGACGAGCCAGGGCCGGGCTGCTGCCAAACCCCTCCACATGCCGCGAAGCAGCACCAGAAAGACGGCCGGGAAGGCCATCGCAAAACCGTATGTCTCGACGTCGCCGAGCACCGGGCCGAGCGCTGCGCCGCAGGTCGTGAACGCCACCCAGGCGAAATAAAAGGGCAGGCCGGCGCCTAGATAAAAAGGCAGGCTGAAGGCCGGCCGCATGCCGGCGGCGGCACGGCGCTGCGCGTCGGCGAGGCCTACCGCCCAGCTCTCGTCGCACATCAGGAACAGCGCAGGAAACACCTTTCGCTTCGGCAGGTGCTTGATGAACGGCGCGAGTGCGGCGCCCATCAGGAAATGCCGGCTGTTGACCAGCAGCGTGATGGCGGTGATCAACAGGAGATGCGGCGGCGAGGTCCAGAGCTGGATCGCGGCGAATTCGGAACCGCCGGCGAAGTTGAGGCCGGTCATCAGCGGCACCTCGACCGTGCTCAAGCCTTTCTGCGCCGCCTGTGCGCCGAGCACCAGCGCGTAGGGGATGATGCCGAGCAGCACCGGGGTCGAGGCGGCAAGCCCGCGCCGGAGCTCGGCGCCGCGGCCGTTGCTGGTCTGCTCCCCGGCGAGGGCAATCTCGGAAACGCTCATGGCTTTTGCCTTCGGCTGGCCTTGCGGCCGCCGTTCTCCCGGTCGGTTATGGGTTGTCGATGGCCGGACAATAGCCGAAACGCCTGGCAATCGGGTTGCGAAGATGCGTCATTTTTGCCAGAATTTGGCATTAGCTAGCGTAGCTAGAAAAAAGATTGGAATCCTGAGCTATGAAGCTGGACGAGATTGACAGACGTATCCTGCGCACCTTGCAGCGCGACGGGCGCATGGCCAACAACGATCTGGCCAAGGAGGTCGGCTTATCGCCCTCGCCATGCCTCCGCCGCGTCAAGCTGCTGGAGGAGGCCGGCGTCATCGACCGCTATGTCGCGGTGCTCAACCCGGCCAAGATAGGCCGCGGCCAGACCTTCTTCACCCGGATCTGGCTGAAGCAGCAGGATGAGGACACGATCGAGCATTTCGCCGCCGAGGTGGCGAAATTCCCGGAAGTGATGGAGTGCTACCTGATGCTGGGCGATTGCGACGCGATGGTCCGGATCGTCGCCGGCGGCATCGATGATTACCGCCGCTTCCAGTCAGAGCATCTGAGCCGCATCAAGGGCGTGCAGAACGTCAAGACGGACGTGCCCAGCCAGACGATCAAGCAGACATCGGAGATGCCGCTGTAAGGCTCTTGCCTTCGCCCCGAGGGGAGAAGGGGAAGTCCTCAATGATGAGCGTGGTGCTCGGCGTTGCGCTTGCGCGTGGCTGCCTTCTTCGCGGAAGCGGAGCGCGCGGCCGCGGATCGCTCGCCCGACGCCTTCCCACCAGCCTTCCCGCCCTTATGCGCCGCCGGATGGCCGGTGTGCTTGCCGCGGCCGGAGCCGCCTGCCTTCTTGCCCCCGGCGTCGTCCTTGTTGACCGTCGCCCAGGCCCGACGCTCGGCTTCCTTCTCGGACACGCCGCGCTTCTCATAGCCTTCGGCGATATGATCGGCCTTGCGTTCCTGTTTGTCGGTGTATTTCGATTTATCTCCGCGTGGCATTGTCCTGCTCCTTGTTGCGCTGAGTGAATTGAGAGTCTCAGGCACCCTTCTTCTTGGCGACGTCGCCGAGATCGGACCGTTCCGGATCCTTGTTGTTCTCGCCGGCCGCGTCGCGATCCTCGTCGGGATCGTCCTTAGCCGGCAGGTAGCCGCGCGGCCTGTTGGCCTTCGGGCCTTCCCAGCGCGGCCATTGATCGGAGGTTCCGGGACGTCCGGTTCTGGGGGAATTGCTCATGCTAACCTCGCTTTCGAGAAGGCCGTTTGCCCTCCGACTTTGGAGAGCCGTCAGCCTTCCGCTTTCATGGTCCGTGCGATCTTCAAGAGTTTGTCGCGGTCGTGCCCGTGCTCCCGGATCAGTTCGCGCGCCTGCTTCGGCGACAGATCGGTGTTCTCCGCCAGGAAGCGCACGTCGGGATCGTCGCCGCCCTTGGTCGGCAGGCTGCCCGTTTGTGGCGCATGGGCCCCGCCCGGACGATGGGGGATGTTGTCTTTTGCCTGGGTCATCGCAGGCCTCCTTGGATTTCCTTGGCGTCAGCCGGCCGTCTCCGACTGCCGGCGGCGCGCTTCCTTCTTGCGCCGCAGCACCTCGTCGGTGCCGACGATGTCCTTCGCGCCGCCGGTGATCGCGGTCGAGACCACGGCTGGCGGGTCGCTCGCCGGAAAACTGTCCTCGAGACCCGACTGCAATTGTTCTTCCAGCGTGTTGGGATCCTCCGAGCGCCCCTCGGTGCGCCGTTCGTCGATCTGCTCCAAATCATGCTTGGCGTCCGGATGCTCGCGCACGTTGCGCAGCGTCGACACGACGAGCTCGATCGCGAACTCCTTCATGGCGTCGGCCTGCGGAGCGGCAACGTCGGTCTCCTCGACCAGGCGAACAAGCGATTGTTCGAGCTTGTCCAACTCGCGCATGCCCTGGCAATGCCCAAGTTTCTGCGCCAGAGCTTGGATCAGCAAAGGACCGAAGGTCGAGTAGGCTTGCATGCGGGTCTCGTCAACCTGTTCGGGATGAAGCGTTTGCAGCGACATTGATGCCTCCGTTCAAACATCCTGCGGCGGCGGCCCTGGGCAACCGACTGAAGAGGAACTGGAGGGCGGGGCAGAAGTTCCATCGCGGGGTCGAGCCCTCGATGGAAATGAAAATGGCGTCCGTGAAGGACACGGACGCCATTTGAATCAGCGCTGACCGCCCTTGCGGCCAGCTTCCGAGGCACGCTGCCGGTCTTCGGCGAAGTTGCCGCTGCCGCCCCGATGCTGGCCCGCGCCCTGCTGACCCATATTCCGGTCCTCGGCCTGCTGCTGTCCGCTGCCGCGATGCTGGTCGTCACGGTTCTTGTGGCTCTGCTGGCCGGCTTTGACGTGCTGTTCGTGGGTTCCGCCTTGGTTGGGCATATCGAATTCTCCGTTGGTTCGGATTTTTCTTTGGGGTGAATTCAAGGACACGTTCGGCATCCCTGAGTAAGGGGAACAGGTGCCGGCAACCAATGTTCCGCTCGAAACATTTCGTGACCCGGATCGGACTGAAGTCCCATGCGGCCGGCGCATTGGGCTGGCTTATGCAACCAATCCGCTTTCTGCGACTTGGGGAGCGGCCGTCGAGAAAGCCCCCTCCATCGCCGGCCGTTCTGGTGCTCGCCGGTCGCCCCGCGCAATTCCGGCGGGCACCACTATCCATGAACAAAAAAGGCCGCATGACCGGCTTCGGAGCGAGACGACGTTTTGACCCACATCTCTGCAAAGCCCGCCCGGCAGGACGCTGACAGCCTGCCTGCCAACGACAACCAGCGTGCGACCCGTGCCGATCTTTCGTTCCTCGATATCATCAATGACGAGGATGAGGTCGCCAACATTGCCAGGCGCGCGGAGCGTCTCGGCCACGCCACGCTCGTTGCAATGGCAATCGGCCTGGCAGCGGTTCCGTTGCTCTATTTGATCCTGGCCTGAGCCAGGCCGGCAGGACGCCAGGCCAGAAGGAGGCTTGGCCGGCCGGCACAATTTCCGAGAAAAGTGCGCTTCTATCTTCCGGAAAAGAACGCGTCCAGCGTGGCCGCCGTTTCGATCGGCGACTCCTCCGGAAAGAAGTGACCGCCAGGCATCGCTCCGCCGCTGACATCGTCGGCCCAGCGCCGCCATATGCCCAGTGGTCCGTCTTCATCCCGATACCACTCGGCAAGCGCCCCGTGCTCGCTCCACAGCGCCAGCAACGGACAGGCGATGCGACGACCCGTTGCCTGGTCCTCTCGATCATGCCGGCGGTCGAGCGCGGCCGCCGCGCGATACTCTTCACAGATGGCGTGGATATGCGCCGGATCGCGCAGCGCATCGACATAAGCCTGCCGCACCCCGGGCGGGAATGCATCAGGCGCCGATCCCCAGCCGGAAAGCGCGTTGTCGACGACCGCTTCCGCGCCGGCCGCCAGCATTCTCTCCGGCAGCGGCTCCGGCTGTGCCAGCAACGACCAGGGCCAATAGCCGAGCGCCAGCCTCGCATCAGCCCGGTCCCACACCTCGGCGGTGGGGATGATGTCGAGCACGGCGAGCTTCTCGACGCGGTCCGGGTGGTCGAGTGCCAGCCGGTAGGCAACGCGCCCGCCTCGATCATGACCCGCGACCATGAAGCGCCGAAAGCCGAATGTCTCCATCAGCACGACCATGTCGGCGGCCATGGCGCGCTTGGCATAGGGTGCATGGTCGGCGGCCGAGGGCGGGCAGGAGCTTTGCCCATAGCCGCGCAAATCGGCGCAGACGACTGTGAAATCCCGTGCCAGGCCGGGAGCCACCTCGCGCCACATCACATGGGATTCGGGAAAGCCATGCAGCAGGAGCAGGCCGGGTCCATTGCCGGCGCAGCGAAGGTCCTCGCTTCGCCGGTGTCGACCTCACGGCTGTCGAAATCCGGAAACATTGCTTGCCTCCCCGCTGGCGCCGACAGCGTCGACCGCCTCACGTCCAGGCGGAATCCAGTGTCAGCGACGCTTCGAAAATCTGGTCGCGTTTTTCGTCCAGAACTTTGACGGTGATGGTCAGATGCTTGCCGCCCGGCATCTCGTCCCGGGCGACGTCGTGCAGGATGCGCAGTGCCTCCATGCCGGCGCGCTCACGGCTGGCAAAGAGCTGCCCCTCGGTGTCTTCCTGCTGTGCTCGCTGTTGTAAAGGTCGAAATAGAAGCGCTGCATCGGCAAGTCTGCCCCGGAAACTTCGAGGTCAATCCACGAGCTTGGCCATGGTTCCAAAGGGCTGATCCTGAGAGAAAATCAGCGCCGCGCCGGCTCTTGGCGAACGCGGCCTGCAACCAGCCTCTGTCTGCGGCGTTAGCTGATGCCACGGAGGACGCCGGATGCTGGAGTCGCTTTATCTCAATCTCGGCCAGCACGACGCCCTCTCGGAGGAAGAGAAGGCGCTGCTCACCGCCACCCTGTCGATAGAGAAATATGTCGGCGTCGGCGAGGACATCGTCTCGGAAGGAACCAGGCCGACCTACAGCACGCTCATCGTCGACGGGTTTGCCGCCCGCTACAGGGTGTTGGAGGATGGCGGCCGCCAGTTCACCTCGCTGCAGATCGCGGGCGATTTCGTCGACCTCCATGCGTTTTTGCTGAAGACGATGGACCATGGCATCGTGGCGCTATCTCCCTGCCATGTGGCCGCAGCGGAGCATAGCAAGCTCAAGACGATTACCGAGCAGGCGCCGCACCTCACCCGGCTGTTGTGGCTCGACACGCTCGTCGACGGCGCCATCCATCGCGAATGGATCGTGGCCATGGGACGCCGCTCCAAGCACTCCCACCTCGCGCATCTGATATGCGAGCTGTTCGTCAGGCTGCAGGTGGTGAAGAAGACGCGCGACATGAGTTTTTACCTGCCGCTGTCGCAGGCTCAACTGGCCGATGTGCTCGGCCTGTCCGTCGTCCACATGAACCGGGTGATCGGCACGTTGCGACGCATGAACGTCATCAGCTGGACGAACCATATGATCACGATCCTCGACTGGGAGCGGCTGGTCACGATCGCCGAGTTCGATCCGACCTATCTCAGCATGGCGCGCGAGCCGAGATAAGCCTCTAGCGGGGCGGCGCCTTATAGCGCGACCAGAGCGTGTCGAGCATGGTCAGCGCAGCGCTTGGCTTGGCAGGCTTCAGCAGGCCCTGTTGCACAGCGACCTTCTTAAAGGCGGCAAAGGCGACGGCCGGCCGGCAGGTGCCCGCGATCGCGTCATCCACCAGCCGGGCCGCTTCCAGGTAGGCCGGTGCTTCTTTGTTCTTCCAATGTCCAGCAAGCGCCTTCTTAGCCTCGGCGACGGTGGTGACCACCATCGTGCCGCCGCTGACGAAGCGGATGGTGAGCGGCAGGAAACGGCTCATCGGCTCGTCACCATTGCGCGCCAGGCAAGGCCGACGAAGGGCGCGGCGGTCATCACGGCAGCAACGAGGAGAAAAAGCGGACTGGATTTCATGGTGCACCACAAGATTGGGGGTGGCCGTAAACGATGACTTGGTCAGTCGGTTGCATTCGCCCGGCGGTTCGGAGCTAGATGCTGCTCGCGGGCCGGATCGGCGGGGCCGGCCGATGCGGTGGCCTGGGACGCGGCCTGAGCGGCACATCCGCGAGCGAGGCGCGAATCACCCTGACGGGGATCGGTGGTGCGACGGCACGCCGGCGCAGCAATGCGGCCGAGAGACCGCCGATGAGAGTTCGAACGTCCATGGGTCTCCTCCTGAAGAGTCCCCCAATGGCGAGCGGGTTAGCACTCCCGCCCGTGCCGCGCATTTAACTTTGATGCATGCCCGAGCGTCTCGGCAACGTGGGACGACCCGAGCCAACCTTTTCAGTCGGCATGCGTTGTCCTTCGAACAGAAGGAGACAGCCATGCCGATCAGCAGCCGAACGAAATCCGACGCAGCCCAGAAATCGGGGGCCACCAAGAAGGCAGACACCGCCGAAACGACGCGCAGGCAGCGCGGCGTGCAGCGCAAGGTCGATGCCACGGACCGCAGCAAGCCGAAATCCAAATCGCCGGGCGCCATGCAGGCCGGAGCGCGCCCGTACCCGGTACCGCCTTTTCCCAAGCAGCACCACCCGAAACCCGGCGAGGAATGGGCTATCGAGCCCGCGCCGCTTTACGACGCGCCGTTCTGGCAGGGGTCGGGCAAGCTCAAGGACAAGGTTGCGCTGATCACTGGCGGCGATTCCGGCATTGGCCGTGCGGTCGCCGTGCTGTTCGCGCGCGAGGGTGCCGATATCGCGATCGTCTATCTCAGCGAAGATCGTGACGCCAAGGCGACGAAGCAGGCGGTCGAGGCGGAGGGGAGGCGCTGCATCACCTTGCGCGGCGACGTGGCCAAACGCGCCTTCTGCCGCAAGGCAGTGGCTGAGACAGTCAAGGCCTTCGGCAGACTCGACGTGCTGGTCAACAACGCCGCCTTCCAGATCCACTCCGCCGATTTCGCCGATCTGACGGAGGAGCATTTCGACACCACACTGAAGACCAATCTATACGGCTATTTCCACATGGCGCAGGAGGCCGTGCCCCACATGAAGCCGGGCTCGGCGATCATCAACACCGGTTCGGTCACCGGCATCGAGGGTTCGAAGGAACTGGTCGACTACTCGATGACCAAGGGCGGCATTCACGCCTTCACCCGCGCGCTTTCCGGCAACCTCATCGCGAAGGGCATCCGTGTCAACGCGGTGGCACCCGGTCCGGTCTGGACGCCGCTCAACCCATCGGAGAAGGAAGCGGAAGACGTCTCGCAGTTCGGTGCCAAGACGCCGATGAAGCGGCCGGCCCAGCCGGAGGAGATCGCGCCGGCCTATGTGTTCCTGGCCTCGCCGCAATGCTCGAGCTACATCACCGGCGAGATCCTGCCGATCATCGGGGGTTACTGACCCCGAGCACTGACATGAGGAGGATCCCATGAAAGATCCCATGAACAAAGCGCTTCTCATCGCGGCCTTCGCTCTGATTCCGGCGTTGCCGGCGACGGCGCAGACTGCCGCGCAATCGAAGGATCAGCCGACGCAGAACTGCCAGGCCAAGCCCGACGCGAACGACCAGCAGCAAAAGCAGAAGCAAGAGGCCGATACGGACGAGCTGTGGAAACAGCTCGGCAATTGCGGCGGCGTGCTGAAGCCGCCGCCGACCGGCGACCAGAATGCCAAGACTCCGCCGCCCACCGGCAGCGATATGCCCGTGATCAAGCCGGGTCAGGTTCAGCCGCAGACCGGCCAATGACGCAGACCGGCCGTAATCTTCAACGATGGAAAGTCAGCGTTTGCGCTTTTCGGCATCGGCGGTCTTCAAGGCCGGCGAGGCGTTCGCCTCGCGCATCATGCGCAATGCCTCGTCGCGGGTGAGACCGCATCTGCGGGCGTAATAAGCGGCCTCATGGATTTCGGCCCGAGAGGCTGCCGCACCGCCGGAAGAGGACCGTCTGTCTTTCTTCTTGGCCATCGGTTTGTCGTGCCATGAATCACTTAGTCAGCTAATTATATGCTCGTTGTTCCTCATTGCAAATTCGCCGCTGCTTTTGGCGATCCCGCTGGGCTGGCCTGCGCCATTGGGGGAACCATTGCACTGGCACAGAATTGTGACTTGCGGGCCGCGTCAGCCGGACCTGGTGGCAGAGAGAACAGGGCTGGTTTCTCCGGCTTCCCGCCCTGGCCAACGAAAAGGCAGTCGAGCTCTTGTCCCACCCGGCCCGCTCCGTACCCGAGCGTGGGCAGCACATGGCAGAGCAGACTAAATCCACCGAAACCACCGTGCATGTGGCGCCCGAAGATGGGAAGGCGACGATGCCGCGCTGGATAGATGAAGGTTGGATACTGCTGAAGGAAAGCGTCTCCGGCTATATTGCCGACAATGCGCTGAGCCACGGCGCGGCGATGGCCTTCTACGCCACCACCTCGCTGGCGCCGATCCTGCTGATCGTGGTCGCGATCGCCGGGTTCGTCATCGGCAACGATGCTGCGCAACTGGCGCTCTCGGCACAGATATCGGGCGTCATGGGACCGCAGAGCGCTGACCTTCTCAAGGCAACGGTCGAGACCGCCTCGCAGCGCGGGTCGGGCACTTTGGCCACCTTGATCGGGCTGGTCACGCTTTTGATCACCGCCTCCGGCGTTTTCGGCGAGATGCAGCAGTCGTTGAACGAGATCTGGAAGGTCAAGCCCACCAGCGTGTCGTTTTCGCGCCTGGTGCGGGCGAGGGCGGTGAGCCTCGGCCTAGTGGGGGCGCTCGGCTTCCTGCTGCTGGTGTCGCTTGCAGCCAGCACGGCAATCGCCGCGCTTGGCGAAGTCATCAACCGCAGCCTGCCGTTTGGAACGCTGATCGTCAGCGGCATCAACACGGTCGTCTCCTTCGCACTGATCGCGCTGCTCTTCGCCGCCATCTACAAGGTCCTGCCGGACCGGGAGCTCAAATGGCGCGACGTCGGCGTCGGCGCGCTGGTCACGGCGCTGCTCTTCACCATCGGCAAATCGCTGATCGGCTGGTACATCGGCACCAGCGCCATAGCGACGTCCTACGGAGCGGCGGGCGCGCTGATGGTGGTGCTGGTCTGGGTCTACTACTCGGCACAAATTTTCCTGTTCGGCGCCGAGATAACCCGCGCCTACTCGGTGCGGCGCGGCAGCCGGCGCGACCTCGCGCCGGTCATCGCGGATGCAAAAGAGCGGGCTGGCTCGGGTCAAACCAGGCAAGCAGCCAAACCGCTGGAAACGACGCGGGCCAATGCCGGCCGGATTGGCACCGCGACGCCTCGAGCAAGGGCGTTCGGCGACGGGATCGGCATGTGGATTGTCATCAGTAGCCTGATCACGCTGCTCGTCACCTGGATCTTGCGCCCAAGAGGCTGAAGCATCCATCGAGGTCAATTCCCGCAAGAAAATCAGCAGGCTCCAAAGTCGACAGAGGCCCGTCGGTCCCGTCACTAACCTTTGGAACGAAAGCCAGTGCTGCGAATTGGTATTTCGTCTCAAGAGCAACAGGAGGTTACTATGGGACGAGGTATATTGCTGTGGCTGCTGGGTGTCCCAATCCCGATCATCATCCTGCTTATGCTGTTTGCGCGGTAGGAGATGTGTGATGAATTCCGCCCTATCTGACGTTGAGCTTTCCGGCGCTGCCGAATCTTCATCGACCGCCGTGAGTTGGGGCCCTATCATCGCCGGAGCCTTCGCCGCGGCGACGCTCACAGTGGTCCTGATGCTCATCGGCTCGGGGCTGGGGCTGACCATGGTTTCGCCATGGACCGGCGCCAGCACCTCGATCACCACCTTTGCAGTCTCGGCCGCCGTCTGGCTGATCGTCGTACAATGGCTTTCGGCCGGGCTCGGCGGTTACTTGACCGGCCGGCTACGGACGAAGTGGGTCGGCATTCACGACAACGAGGTCTACTTCCGCGATACGGCGCACGGCTTCCTGGCCTGGGCGCTGGCGACGCTGCTGGTTGCCGGCGTGTTCGGCTCCGCCTTGTCCGCAACCATCGGCGCGGGGGTGCAGGCTGCGTCCAACGTCGCGGCGGGCGCGGCCGCGGGCGCGTCGTCGGCGGCCGCGAATAGCGCCGGCTCAACCGACAACAACACCCTGGGCTATTTCGTCGATCAACTGTTCCGCCCGGCCGACACCGGCACCGTGGCCCCGGGTGGCCAGAATGACGCCGGCACGACGGCGCAGACAACACGCATCCTGGTGGCGAGCGCCGCCAAGGGCGAGGTGTCGGCCGACGACAAAACCTATCTTGCGAAGCTGGTAGCCTCCCGCACCGGGCTTTCGCAGGCCGATGCCGCCAAGCGCGTCGACACCGTGCTTGCCGGCATCGAAGACGCCAAGAACAAGGCGAAGGCGGCCGCCGACACGGCCAGAAAGGCAAGTGCTACCTTCGCGCTCGTCGGCGCCTTGTCGATGATCGTTGGGGCTTTCATTGCCAGCGTTGCCGGCGCGCTCGGCGGCAGGCAGCGCGACGAAGACGAAGCGCTTTTCGTTCGCGGCTGACACAGCCCGGGCTGCCTTCGGCATCCATCATTAATTGCGCCCGCTGGCTTCGCCGGCGGGCGTTTATTGTTGACGACTACGTCGACCAGCGTACGCCCGCTGCCTTCGACAAACGCCGCTGCGACGGCCTCACGGCGCCTTGTGGCGCTCCCGCCGCTCTTCCTGCCGTTTCTCGACTTCGTAGGAAAGCCAGCGGCAGAACATGCCGATGATCGAGGTGGCGGCCCCCCCGAGCAGACAGGCCGTCAGCAAAGGACTTTTCAATGCGCTGTCCCAACTGACGATCCCCAGCAGGATCACGCTCACGGCGGAGATCAGATAGCCTGTACCCTTGAGCAGGTGAAGCGACGATTTGGTCATGGTCCGCCCTTCGAGATCGACATTCAATTCTGGCCGAGGTTCCGTTCGCGCAGTTCCCCCTCCAGGGGACTGGTGGGCTGCGGCTCAGGCGTCCTTCGTCGCGGCACTCATAAGAACCATTGAGCGATCAGGCCGACCGACGACATGCCCATGGCCAATGTCGATAGCCAGCCCAGCGCGCGCAGCCAGCCTTGGACCGGGAATTCTCCCATGATGTCCGTACGGGCAGCCATCAGCATCATCACGACCATGACCGGCACGGCGCACATGCCGTTTATCACGGCGCTCCAGTAAAGCGCCTTGATCGGGTCGATCGGGGTAAACATGATCCCGGTGCCAAGAGCAGTTGCCGCGGCGAGCGTGGCGTAAAAGGCCACTGCTGCCTTCGGCTTGCGCTGAAGGCCGACCGGCCAGCGCAGCGCTTCGCCGACGGCGAAAGCCGCTGAACCCGCCAGCACCGGCACCGCCAGAAGGCCCGTGCCTATGATGCCCGCCGAGAAGACGATGAAGGCGAACTTTCCGGCCGCCGGCTCCAGCGCCTTTGCCGCGTCGGTGGACGAAGCAATATCCGTCACCCCTGCCTTGTGGAGCGTGGCGGCCGTGGTGAAGATGATCGCGGCGCCGATCAGGTTCGAAAAAGCCATTCCAACCAGTGTGTCGGCGCGTATCCGGCTGAACGCTCTGGATGCCTGCCACGGCGCCCGCCGCAGCGGCCTGGTTGTCGGCTTGAGTTCCTCCTCTTCGACCTCCTGCGAAGCTTGCCAGAAAAACAGGTAGGGCGAGATCGTTGTGCCGAGTATGGCGAGCAGAGTGGTGAAGAAGGTGCCGCTCCGTTCGATGTGCGGGATGAACAGGCCCTTGGCAGCATCGATCCAGCTGATATTGGCCGCGAACATCGCGACGACATAGGCGAACAAGCTCAGTGTCGTCCATTTGAGGACCTTCACGTAGCGTGTGTAATCGAGGAAGACGATTGCCCAGACACAAACGATTGCGAAAGCGACCACGTAGAGCGAGCTGGGCCCGCCCACCAGCAGTTTCAATGCATCCGCCATGGCGCTGAGGTCGGCGCCGATGTTGATGACGTTGGCGGCAAAGAGCAGCCCCACCACGACATATAGCAGCGAAGCCGGATAGTACCGGCTGAGGTTGCCTGAAATTCCCTTGCCCGTGGTGCGCCCGATGCGGGCGGCGATCTCCTGGATCGCCGCCATCAACGGGAAGGTGAACAGCATCACCCAGCCGATGTTGAAACCAAGCTGGGCGCCAGCCTGGCTATAGGTCCCAATGCCGGAGGGATCGTCGTCGGAGGCGCCGGTGATGAAGCCTGGCCCGATCGTGCGGAGAAACCGCTGGAAAGGACCCCTCGCCAACGTGCTGCTTTGTTCTGTGTCGATTTGGGAACCGATTTCGGTCATGGAAAGGCCACCGGCGCGGGGTCGGCGGTCAGTGCGACGTGCGCCATGGATTTGGGACGGCTGTTCCGCATTGCATAAGCACCAGCCAACGAAGGCATAGAGTAACCGGCGGATGGACGATCGGTTCCAGTGAGCGTCACCTCACACGGCGGGCCGAGGTTCTCATCCACATCCATTGGCGGCCGTCTTCCAGCCGACGATGCGAAAACCGCGCGGGGCAGACATCCACAGTCCGCTCAACGCGAGAATTTTCGTTTGAAGGATTTTATCCCGTCCGCCAGCGAGGCCCTGGCCTCGGCGGCATTCTGCCAGCCCTTAAGCTTGATCTTCTTGCCGGTGCCCAACGCCGACGAAAGGAAGAACTGCTCTATCTCCCGGCGAAGATCCTGCGTCGGACGCCATCGCCTCTACAGCATGGCTGCAAGGGCGGTCTCGCCATCTGGCGATGCGTTCGCTCTTCGAATTGGCTGTCGCGCGGGTGTCCCAGCCCCGCCGGAAATTCGGCAGTTTCGCTCCCGCAACGGAACATAAGCACCGGCGGCGGGTTCGGTGCGTGGCGGCATCCCTGTCGCCATCGGGGTCCCTCACTCCCGATAGAAGCCCGTCCGCTCCCCCTCCGGACGGGCTTCTCTATGGGGGCAGAATTTTCTTTAGCCGGAAGAGACCGGCATGGCAGACAACAACGCCTGATCAGCAGCTGCAAGGGCAGGAGAAAAACAGAAGAGCCTTGATCAGTGCCGGCCCTTAAGGAATCTGGCCTCGCGTACCAATGAAGTCCAATCGGTGCCGATGAGCCTGATCAGTTCGCGAGCTTCGTTCTCCGAGATGTCCGTATCCTTGGCTAGGCGACGAGCAAGCAATTCAATATCGTCCCGCGCCGCTTTGCCGTCTCCGGTTTGGGCTTCTTTGCCGTCGTTTTGGCCAGCCATATGCCACCTCCTCGATACGAACTGCCGAGGCGGCTGCTTGTTTCATACATCCCGGCAATTAACTTTGACGGCGTCTCGCCAGCGGAGGCCGTGCGGTTTGACGCTAACGTGGCTCGGCGAGCCCCCGTCGAGGATGAGCGTGCTGTGGGGTTGGGGGTGTTAGACACAGTGCGCTAACATTTGATAACTCGCCGCTTTTCTCTCGCGAAATGCTGACGAACACGGGCGAACGGCCGGTGTCGCCGGATCGCCCGGCCGCCGCGCCTTTCTGGAAGCGACGGAATGTGGCGCGCCGGGAGCGTCGCGAAGGCAAGCCGAATCTGGATACTCCGGCATGCCGGCCCCATCGAACTTTGCGCCGGCCGAGGAGTTGCATGCCGGCTTCATGGCCAAAGGAATATCGCGCGGCGGTGGATTTTGTTTGCGCGGACTATCGTCTCGAACACGACGAAGCCGGGCTGGAGACGATCGAGAAAGCGGCCGACCGGGTTCTCGAGGAAACCGGCATCCGCTTCCTGGACGATCCGCAGACAATTGACATTCTCAAGCAGGCCGGTGGCGTGGCGACCGCGAATGTCGTGCGCCTGGACGGGGCCGAGCTGCGTCGCATCATACGCGGGTATGCGCCCGCAAAGTTCCTGCTGCGCGGCAGGAATCCCGCACGGGATACGCCGGTCGGCGGTGGCGCGCCGCCGACCTTCGCGCCGATCTACGGCGCGCCCAATGTCGTGCTCGACAACGGGGCGAGGGTGGCCGGCAGCCGGCAGATCTACGGCGAGCTTGTTGCCGCCGCGCATGCCGCGCCGGGGCTCACCAACACCGGGCAGATGATCTGCGTCATGGAGGACGTCCCTGAAGATCGGCGGCCGCTGGAGATGCTGCTTGCGCATCTCAGCCGCTCCGACAAGCCGTTCATGGGCAGCATCGCTTCGCCGGCGGCCGCCGAGACGGTGATCGACCTGACCGCCGCTGCGGTCGGGCGGCCGGCGTCTGCCGGCGAGTGCAACCTTCTCCACCTGATCAACGCCACGCCGCCGCTCACCTATTGGCCGAATCCGTTGAAGTGCCTGCGGGCAATCGCGCTGAAGGGCGAGGCGAGCATGGTCTCGTCCTACATGATGATGGGCGCGACGTCGCCCGTCACGGTGGCCGGCGCGCTTATCCAGGGCTATGCTGAGGTACTTGCCGGGCTTGCGCTGGCGCAGCTCTGGCGTCCGGGTGCCCCGGTGGTGATGGGTATCCTCGCCTATCCTTTCGACATGCGAAGGATGCTGCCCAATTTTGGTGATTCGGCCTCACAGCTCGTCCAGTTCTACGCGGCCGAACTAGGCAGGCGGCTCGGCGTGCCGGTGCGGGGCGACGGCGCGATCACCTCGGCCAAAATCGACGACGCGCAATCCGGTGCCGAAGGGGGCAGGGTGCTCTCGGCCGCGGTGGCCTCCGGAGCGAGTTTCATCCTCCACGCCTCCGGTTGGCTGGAGCAAGGCCGCACGGTGTCGTTCGCAAAATTCCGCCGCGATGCCGCCGCTCTTGGGGAACTCGGCCATGGCAGGCCGACCGAGCCGCCCGTGCCGCTCGACCGGGCGATCGAGATGGAAATCGGCGTGTGCCCTCCGCGGCCTTGACCTGCCATACGAAAAGGGCGTTGTCGCGAGACAGCGCCCTTCCTGGCTAGGCAATCGGCTGCTACCAGCCTTGGCGGCTGTACCATTCATCGATGTCGCGGCGCACGCGATCCTTCTCAAGGCCGTAGCGTTCCTGGATCTTGCCTTCGAGCTGGTCGCGTTTTCCCGCGATGCGGTCGAGGTCATCGTCGGTGAGCTTGCCCCACTGCTCCTTGACCTTGCCCTTCACCTGCTTCCAATTGCCTTCGACGCGGTTCCAATCCATTGCCGGGACCTCCTGTTGCACACGCAGGCTAACGGCGGCGCGGTCGCGAGGTTCCTGTCGCAAGGCTTTCTGGTATCCGCCATTCGGCTTGAGGGCGTCCGCGTCATAGGGAAACGCGCCAAACGTCCCATCTCAACATTCGCAGGATGCGGCGGGAACATTCGCCCGGCGTCGATGTTCTTGAATGCAGGCGGCGCGCAGCCCCGCTCCCCCCGCGAAAGGCGCGCCACCGACCGGGTTCAGACCCGAGCAGCCCGCTTCGGCCGTCCCTCGCCGGGGCGGGCTTCATTTTTGATGATTGGAAGGACCATGCTTCACCGGGCAGCCAAGATCGCCGAGCAGGCCCATGGTGGCCAGAAAGACAAAACCGGACGACCCTATATCGAACATCTGAGGCGCGTCGCAGATGCGGTCGAGACGCTGGATGAAAAGACCGTCGCCTATTTGCATGACGTCGTAGAGAAAGGCGAGGGCTGGACCCTTGAGCGGCTTGAGCAGGCTGGCTTCAGTTCATCCGTTGTTGCGGCCGTCGATGCGCTGACGAAACGGATGGATGAAAGCGAGCAGGGGTTCATCTGCCGCGCCGCCTCGAACGCGCTCGCCAGGTCGGTCAAGGAAGCTGATCTGAAAGATAATCTGTGGCAGGCACATCAGGCAGGGCTTTCTCCAGCCAGATATGAAACCGGCCTTGTGGTGCTCCACGGATTGAACGCCAGCGCTTAGGCGCGCTGGCGAGAGGCCGAATCCGCCTTCCATCCGGTCCGGACATGGCCCGAGTATTATTTCGGCCTCTCTTGCAAAAGTGAGAATTAAGCGCTACATACCGCCAATCGATCTTGTTGAACGAACGTTGTTTTCGCGCTTCAGCGCCCAACGATATTCCCTCTCAATTTCGAAGAACCCGGCGTTTGGTCAGGTGGCCAAGCGGCGATAATTTACGTCGATTTGAAAGGAAATCGCAATGAGCTCTGGAACCGTAAAGTTTTTCAATTCCACCAAAGGCTTCGGCTTTATCGAAGTCGGCAATGGCCAGCCGGATGTGTTCGTTCATATCTCGGCCGTTGAGCGCGCCGGACTGCGCTCGCTGGTCGAAGGCCAGAAGGTCAGCTTCGACATCGTGAAGGATGCCCGCAACGGCAAAAGTTCTGCCGAAAACCTGCAAGCCGCCTGATCACAGCGCCTCCGGGTCCATGACCACGGATGTACTGGCATCGGCCTCGGAGGTGCGTTGGAGAAGGTCGGGCTTTGCCCGGCCTTTTTTGATTAAGGAGAAGAAATGAAGTCCCTATCGGATACCAGTCTGTTCAAGCCGGTTCCGTCTCGAACGGAAGCCAAAACCGACACGACGTCTCGTGTCGCGCGGCAGATCGTGGATCTGGAAGCAACTGCCAGGGAGGCCAAGACGAAGCGATTGCGCGCCGCCAGGCTGGCACAGGAAGCGGACGCTCCCGCGCCCCCGCCGAAGAAATCCGTTTCGAAGCGTAACAAGAAGGCGTGAGCACGAGTCCGGCGCCTGCCTGGACGGTTCAGCGCTAATCCCGCCTCAACTGCAGCAGATCGCTGGTGATATCGCCGCCGCACGTGCGGCCATCCAACATCTTCTCGAGATCGTTGCGGTTGTCTTGGCCGAAGTCGCTGGGCAGATCAATCGCCGTCCGGGCATCGTCGTCGAACTCGATCGGCGCACCGTAGAGCTGGGCGACCTGCATCACCAGATCTTCGATGTCTTCACGGGCGATGTTCTCGGTCAGATTGCTCAGCCTGATCTCTTCCGAAAGCCGAATGATGTTGACGATACCCTTGATCCGCAAGGCCCACTGGACCCTGTGGTGAGCGTCGTCGCGCAACCGGATGGAAAATCGGTGGAACATGGAATGCCTCCTTTCCCTGGAGGTTATCCCTCAATCGCCATCATGCGCCGGACCATCCCGGATGGCAAGCAAAAAAGCTAAAGGAATAGACAAATCAATTGGTTAGCATAGACCAACAAATGTGGTTTCGGTGCATCATTGGTTTCGTTAGTCTGTCCCGCCTTTTACAGCGCAAGCGTCCTTGACGCCCTATGGGGCGAATCCTACTTCTACTTACAATGAGGCACTTACTCATTCGTAGCATTTTTGTCTGTGAAGGAGGCAGGCATGGCTGATCTCGAACGGCCGCAAAGGTTGCAGATCATGCTGACCGACGAGGAACTGGCGGCGCTGGAGAACTGGCGTTTCGAAAAGCGCATGCCGAGCCGATCGGCCGCGGTGCGCGAACTGTTGCGCCGTGGGCTTTCGTCGGATGGGTTTCTGACCGCCGACGCAGGCGCGAAGTCGCAGGATTTTGGCGTGATATTAACAGAGAGGGCGGGTAATGGCCCCAGCGACTCCAACCGGTAAGCAGATGCGATCCCCCGACGCGTTGCCGTGCCTCTCCGTCGGCCCTAATTAATGAACATGACAAGCTATGGGGGGATATTCCGACAGAACGCCAATGCCGACGCGCGCCTCGCGGCGATCGTCGATTCGTCCTATGACGCCATTATCGGCAAGAACCTAAACAGCATCATCACCGACTGGAACCAGGCGGCCGAGCGCATGTTCGGCTATACCGCCGAGGAAGCCGTGGGCCAGTCTATCCTGATGCTGCTCCCCGAGCATATGCACAATGAGGAGGCCGAGATCATCGGCCGCATCCGCCGGGGCGAGGGCGTGGGGAGCCATGAGACGACACGCAAGCGCAAGGATGGCTCACTGATCGCCGTGTCGATCACCGTGTCGCCGATCAGGAACAGCGCGGGCGAGATCATCGGCGCCTCGCAGATCGCCCGCGACATCACGCCCGCCAAGGAAAGCGAGCGCCGTATCCGGCTTTTGATGCGCGAGGTCAATCACCGCGTGAAGAACCAGTTCGCGGTGATCCTGTCGATGGTCAGGGAAACCAGCAAGCGCTCGACCGATCCAGGCGAGTTCGAGGAATTGATCCGCGCCCGCATCATGGCGCTGTCGCGCTCGCATGACCTTCTGGTCACCACGGAATGGGCCGGCGCCAGCCTGTTCGACCTTGTCCAGGAGCATTTAAAGCCCTTCGGCCATGAAGACCGCATCTCGCTTTCCGGGCCGCTTCTGACGCTGCAGTCGAATGCCGTTCAGAATCTCGGCATGGCCTTCCACGAGCTCGGCACCAACTCGTCCAAATATGGCGCTTTGGCCTCGGGGGGCGGTCGTATCGAAATCACCTGGAAGGTCGAGACCGGCCCGGAGGCGCAGCGCCGCTTTCATCTTGTCTGGCATGAGACATCCGGCACGGGCGCAACCGCGCGCAAGGCGCCAGAGCGCAAGGGCTTAGGCGAGCGCAAGGGGTTCGGCACCGTGGTGCTGCAGCGGGTGGCGCCACAGTCGCTGAGCGGTTCCTCCAGCCTGGAGCGCTCGCCCGACGGCCTTAAATGGACGCTTGACGCACCGCTCGAGGCAATCGTAGTGCCGCAGCTCGGCGTCGAAGACGAAAGCGATTTCAAGGGCTGAGGCGCCGGCCGGCCGGCCCTCCCTTGCAGGTCTGTAAAGATGCATTACATTATGTAACAGAGCGTGCAATGTCCACGCGGATACAGTTGCTTTGGTCAAGCTTCATCCATGGAGGTTGTCATGGCAATGATGGAAGCAAGAAAGACCCTGGACTGGATCACTCTGGTCCTCGCGATCTGCCTGTTCATCTCACCCTGGGTCATCGGATTCACCGCGGCGGTGGTGCCCGCGTGGAACGCCTGGATTGTCGGCGTTCTCCTCGGCGCGCTGGCGCTGGCGACGCTTTCGGTGTTCGCCGAGTGGGAAGAATGGCTAAGTGCGATCCTCGGGCTCTGGCTGATCGTGTCACCTTGGTTGCTGCGCTTCGCGGCTGACACGCATGTCATGGCCACGCATGTCGTCCTCGGCGTGCTCGTGGTCGCGGCATCGGCCTGGGCCGTCTGGGACTTCCGTCATCCCCACGCGCATGCGTGAGCGGTGACTGAACGGGAGCCGCCGCGCGAGCGGCGGCTCCTTGGATTTTGATCTCTTGGGCATGGGGCAAGGCGGCTGTTGCGGCGGCTTCACGCAATTGCTGCAACCGGAAACTTTTTCGTGCATTCTTGGGAATGGCCTCGATGCTCCACCCCGACACCCCCGCCAAATGCTGCTCCTATTGCGGCGGCCGCGATCATGATTTCGAGGAGTGCCCGAAACGCAAGGCCGACGCCGAGAAGGAAAAGGTGGAGCGGGAGCCTGAGCCGGCCGTGGTCAGGTTCCCATATTCTCGTCCCGCGTCCTCCAACCAGTAGATCGCCTCGTCGCCATTAAGAAACGATGCGGCGCGGGCCTGCGCGACCGGCATCGACGGCTCGATCACAGACAGGGTACCGTCGAGCCGACGTCTCAATTTGGCGCTCGCCTTATCCCTTCAGCGCACGTGCCGCCGCCTCGGCGAACGAGATATCGCCCTTGATCTCGCGCATCGCCATCGAAGTCACCGTGCGGCGCACGCCGGGCAGGCGGCTGAGTTCCTCGCGCAGCATCCGGTCGAGCGCCATCATGTCGATGGTGACGATCTGGAGCAGATAGTCGGCTTCGCCCGTGGTGGCGTAGCAGCGGCGGATCAGCGGGTGCTTCTTCACCGCCGCTTCGAAGGCGTCCGACACTTCGAAATCGATCGACACCTGAATGAAGGCCTCGATGCCGAAGCCGATCCTGGCCGGGTCGATGCGGGTCGAATATCCGCGGATAACGCCGGCCTCTTCCAAAGCCTTCACCCGTTTCCAGCAAGGCGTCTTGCTCAAGCCGACCTCCTCGGCGAGTTCTCCGAAGGAGATGCGTGCGTCACGCTCAAGCGCGGCGACTATTCTGCGGTCAACACCGCCCAGCGCCATTCGTTCTCCAATATGACAGAAGATGTCGGCGATCGTCCTTCGTTTCACGTCATTTGAATAACAGAAAGGAACAATGTTCAAGCCGAAAGCGCTATCCTTGTCGCCAGGTCGAAAACCTGCCGCGAGGAGGATAAGACATGGACAAGACGGACTATCACGCCCGCATAGAGGCGCCCGAGATGCGCGACTACGGCGTCTATTTGAAATGCGACCAGTTGCTCGACTGTCAGAAGCCGCTCGCCGAGATGGTCAATGCCGACGAATTGCAGTTCCAGATCGTGCACCAGGTCGAGGAACTTTGGATGAAGCTCATCGCCTATACGCTGGTCGATGTGCTCGACCATCTGGAGAGGCAGGACACCCACCGCATCATCACGCTGATGGGCCGCGTGCACCGGCTGATGCGCATGATGACGGCGCAGCTCGACCTCCTGGAGACGATGTCGCCCAAAGAGTACCAGCAGATCCGCCTGCAGCTCGGCAATGGCAGCGGCCAGGAATCGCCGGGCTTCAAGCTCTTGCTGCGCCTGCCACCGGATCTTTGGCGGGCCTTCAAGCACGCCTATCTCGACGGCCGCGGGCTGACCGTGGAGGATATCTATGACGAGCACTACGACCACGGTGATTCCTATGTCGTGGCCGAGGCGCTGATCGAATTCGACGAGCTGTTCCAGAAATTCCGCGCCAATCACCTCTATCTCATCCACCGCTCGATCGGGCTGAGCGCCAAGTCGCTGAAGGGACGGCCGGTGGAAATCCTCGAAGGCGGCGCCCGCCATCGCTTCTTCCCCGAGCTCTGGGATATCCGCAGCGACATGACCGACCGCTGGGGCGCCGAATACGGCACCGTGCGGGAGTCGATCAGCCATCCGCCGCAGGCGAAGGTTGGCTGAGCTTTCTTCCTCGCCTCGAGTTGCGGGGCGAGGAAAGGGTGCCCCGCATAATTTTCCCACCCCTGTCGGAATCTTCTCCCTACGCCCGTCCTTGGGGCATCGACCACTTCAACCATCCGGAGGGACACCCGTGGAAAATACTCAATCGACCTGGCAGACCGTCGCCATTCTTATCGCCCGCCTGATCTTCGCCGCCATGTTTGCCATGGGCCTCGCCTTCAAGCTCATGGACATGGGCGCTACCGCCGGCTACATCGCCGCCGCGGGCTTTCCATTCCCGCTGTTTCTGGCCTGGTGCGCGGCGATCCTCGAGACGCTGCTGGTGATATCCTTCCTCACCGGCGCTTATCTGATGCCGTTGGCGCTGATCGGCGCCGTCTACGTCACCTTCCTGGGCTTTGCCTTCCACGGTCCGTCGCATTGGGCCGGAAACCAGGCCGAGTTCGGCGCCTTCATGTCGCATTTCCCGTTCGCCGCCGGCCTGCTCTACGCCGCCGTCCACGGCCCGGGCAACGTGCTCGCGCTGCGCCAGGGCTGGCCGGACCGGGCCTGAACCTTCCTTCTCCCCATTCACGGGGAGGAGGTGCCCCAAGGTCGGATGAGGGGCGGCGCCGACATCTCGACGCGCCCGCCTCACATCTGATCGTTATACGGCTCCTTCATCTGCCCGACCATGCGCGCCAGCTTGGAGAAGGACGGCATGTCCGCTTCCGGCTGGCACTGGTTGGCGAGCTCAAGCAGCCGGATCGGGAAATTGATGGCGTCGCGGTTCGAAGCCGAGATCGCCTCCGAACGCTCCTCGCCGGTCTCGCCTGCTTCGGCCTTGCGCAGCGCGATGTCGATTTCCTCGACCGTGAGCACGCCTTTCTTGACGAGCACATGGTTGACCGCGGCGACGGCCATCAGCAGGCCCTCGAGTTGGAGATTGGCGACGTTCATGGCGTTCTCCCATTGACCTCGCCTCAAGAACGCATGAGCGGCGTTTCCGATCCGAGCGGGGACGCCGGCGCCGGCTAAACCTCCATCCACCGCTGGCCATACTCCTTCCAGAGCTGCCTGATCTCGCGATTGCCGAGCGGCGGCGTCTGGCGGTCGCCATAGAAAACGGCGACGGCGCTGTGATCGTACTGGCCCTCGGCCTGGGCGATGAAACGGATTGCTTCGCCGAGTGGTCTCGAATGGAAGATCGGATCGGCCTGGCCCCGGCCCAGGCTGCGAACGCCCGAAATGCTTGCAGGCACATGCCGCATCCGAAAGACGGATGCCATGGCAGGTTTGTCCATGCTGCTCTCCGCGATTCCCTTAGGAATGATCCCATAAGCTCCGGCTAATGACCAGCCCGGGACAACCGGCCACAGCCGGAGGCATGGAACAGCACAACTTTGAAGTGGAAAGGCCTGCCACGAAAAAAAGAAGGCCGGACGCGATGGCCTGGCCTTTCCTTCCGCGCGGCCTCCGCAACTCAGCCTGCGTTAGCACCGTTGATCGGTTCGGCCACTGCAGCCGGACCGGAAATGTCTACCCGTGCCAGCGGCGCAGCCAGTACGGCTCGGGGTCGTCGGTTCGGCTGATCGCCATGCCGGCCAGCAGTCCGACCAGGCCGCCGATCAGCATCGCCGTCGAGAAGGTGCCGGGGTTCTGCTGCACTGTTTCCGAAATGCTCTGCGCCTGGCTGCGCAATTGCCGAGCCGCGCGGGAGGCGCGATCCGATGCGCCGCTGTAAAGGTTGGAGGCGCGGTTGGAGGCGCCGCTATAGACATTTGACGCGCGTTCGGCCGCGCTCTCATACCAGCCATTCGCGGCCTCCGCTTGCTCCTCGGCTTTGTCGGCCAACGCGCGGTTCAATCGGCTGACCTCCCGCTTCAATTCGGCGATTTGCCGCTTCATCGTGCCTTCGGACGCCCTGGAGGAAGCCGCGCTGCTGCGCGATCCGCCCCCGCTGCGCGACGCGCCGCTGCGTGAGGCACCGCTGCTGCGCGATGCGGCGTTACGGGGACGGGCCGCGCTGGCCGGGCTGGTGCTCGGGGTGCCGGTGCCGTTTGCCGCGCCGCCGCTGGTGCTTTCGTTGTCTGCCATGGGTTTCTCCTTTGTGCCTTTGCAACGGTCGGGAAGCTGCATGGTTCCCCGCCGGGATTCCCACGCCTCAAGCGAAGGAGCCGTTCACGAGGCAATGGCCGTGGAGCTTGCTTCCACGGCCACTGGAGCAACGGAACGTAGTTGTCGAGCTGCAGTCCTACTTGCCGCAGGTCTTGTCGTTCACGTTCGGCTGCATCGTGCCCGCGGTGGAGCTGCTGGCGTCGCCCATCGAGCCCTGCGGACTGTTCGGACAGTTCTTGTCGCCGCCGCTGATGCTGCCGGTCGTGCCCGTATCCGGCGGCGCCATCTGGTCAGGCGACGGCGTGGCCGGCGTCTTCGGGTCGACGGTGATGGTCTGGCCGCTGCCGCCCGTGCTGTCATTGCCGCTGGTAGTGCCGGCGGTCTGGGCCATCGCCGCGGTGGCGAGACCGATCGTCAGGGCCGAAGCTGCAAGGATCTTCGTAAGCATGATCTTCTCCTCTGTGCGAGACGGTTCGTCTGTCGCGTTGCGACCAAGGGTGGAACCCATCGGACCAAGGTTGGTTCCGACGAAATTTCGCCACGCTTTCGGCTGGCGGCTCAATCTAGGGCCGTGGGACGCGGCGCCGTCGTTGGTGGGAGGAGGGCGCGTCTTGAGGGAGGTGTTTTCAAATGATAGGAAAATTTGCCTATTAGCTATTGCCCGGTGAGGGCAGCTATGCTACTATTTTGTCCATGGTGCTGATTTGCGCCGACGACCCGCCGGCCCGGCGGGTTTTCGTTTTCTAGCCTTTCGAAACTCTGGCAGGAAAGTGGAGCGCGCGCGAAAGCAACGCGGTGCTTCCGACAGCCGGGGTGGTTTCACCTTGAGGCCCTCCATGCCACGCTATGCCATCATGATTATCGCCGATGACGGCGCCGAGATTGTCAGCGCAATCGGCGAATTCGAGAGCGCAAGCCTGCCTTACGGCTCAGGCCGTATCGAGCAGGTCGCGCCCGGCGTGCGCATCGGCATGGTGCGTGGCGGCACGGTCGATGCCGTCGCCGGTTTCGGCTTTCCGCCCCAGGGCCTTGGCCCCTCGGCAGCCCGCGCCGCCATCGCGACATTGAAGGCTATGGGCGCTCCGGCGGCCGACGGCGAGCCCGCCAAGCTGACACGTGCCAAGCCGCGCAGGAAACCTGCGCGCAAGGTCCGCAAGGCGAAGGCGGCAAAGGTCGCGCCATCCGGCGCGGTAGCCCATGGCTGATGAAAACAAGGCCGTGCGGCGCAAGCCCGCTGGCGCGAAGCGGGCAGGGCGAAAGCCCCAGGCTCCCCGCGTCGATGCCACTTTGCCCAGCCGCCCGAAGCGCTCGCGAAAGACGCTCGTCGACGACTTCGCGACCGCCCTTCGCGCCGACTTCCGCGCCCATGGCGCCGGTGTCATCGCCGCGGTCAGGGCGGAAAAGCCCGACCAGTATCTGAAGGTCGTGCTGACGCTGCTGCCCAAGGATTTTTCGCAACGTATCGATGCCGATAATAAAACCAGTCTCGAGCAGTTATCGGACATCGTTTTCGAGGTGGTGGTGCGAAGATTCAAACAAGCACCGGATTCCTAGCCTAAGCGCGGCGGAGGCGAGCCGCGCAGGCGTTGACCGGCAGATCGTCGACGCCGGATACGACAACACTTCGATCCCGGTGTCGGCGTTCGCCCGTTCGAGCCGCTGGAAGAATCCAGGCGCAGCGCTTATCTATGGAGCAATCCAAAGGAGGTATGACATGGCTTCTTCCACCGAGCGCGCGGTCCTTGCCGGCGGCTGCTTCTGGGGCATGCAGGATCTGATCCGACGCTTGCCCGGCGTGATCTCGACGCGAGTGGGCTACAGCGGCGGCGATGTCCCCAACGCCACCTACCGCAACCACGGCACCCACGCCGAGGCGATCGAGATCATCTTCGACCCGGCTATGACCAATTTCCGCACGCTTCTTGAATTCTTCTTCCAAATCCACGATCCGACGACGAAGAACCGCCAGGGCAACGATATCGGTGCGAGCTATCGTTCGGCGATTTTCTACACCAGCGATGAACAGAAGCGGATCGCCGAGGACACGATAGCCGACGTCGACGCGTCCGGCCTGTGGCCAGGCAAGGTCGTCACCGAGCTCGCCCCGGTCGGGCCCTTCTGGGAAGCGGAGCCCGAGCATCAGGACTATCTCGAGCGCTATCCCAACGGCTACACCTGTCATTTCGCGCGGCCGGGCTGGAAGCTTCCGGTCCGCCAACAGGCGGTCGCGTCATAATCAGGGCTGTTTGATATAGCCCTTACGCGCTTTGATCAGCCCGCCGTGCCGCAAGGCATGGCGGGCTTTTTTGCGTTCCGGCCTGCGGCGCGCAACGGGCAGGCTCAGCCCTTGGCGCGGCGGCCTTCCTGTTCGTGGCTGCCGATCCAGTGGGCGCGGATGCGGTCGCTTGCTTCGAGGTAAGCCATGTCGATCAGGTAGGTCAGAAGCTTTTCGCCATCAGCCTCAGCCTTCTGGCGAAGTTCTCGCAAAATCCCCTGCGCAAACTGCAGGTTTTCCATTTTGCTAGGCTGGTCCATGGCTGCCCCCCAAATGTATGCGCGGTAAGTTTGGCTCATTATGCTTGTATGAAGATTGTGGCCCCGCTCGCGGCGAAGCTGTACGCGGTTGCACCGATGCCCGATCAACGGACCTGTTGGACATTGGGCGGAAATGTCGATATTTTACGCGCCCAATCGGATAGCGACCATGCACGAAGACGAGGGCAGCACTCCTGAAAGTTGCAAGTCATGCCTGACGTGATTGCCAGGAGCGGGCCCTCGACCGAGAGCGGGCAGCCCGATTTTGGTCGGTTGAGGGCCGATGCCGCCAAGGCCGCCGGCGTGCTGATCGAATTTTACGGCGATGCGGCCCTGGAGCGGGCTAAGCTCATCGAACGCCGATCGCCCCAGTCGCATTTCGCGCGCATGGTCACGGCTGAAGTCGGCAGGCGCGTCAAGCGAAGCTAGCCTTGAAACAATCGGCGAAAGTGGCTTCAGGACCATCTTTGCCTCCCCAGCCTTGGGCCAAGCCGTTGCTCGACCTCTTCCTCGATATTATCCAGAAGATAGGACACCAGGTCGTGTCCGATCGATCGCGCTATGTCCATGGCCTGCCGATGCTTTGCATGCATCGCTCCAGCGGCGCGCCGTGCGAGAATTCGTCGAGCGTAAAACCGGAATAGTCTGAAAGATTGGCGTCGCCATAGACACGGCCACGTCTGATGTCCCAGGTCCAGAACCCGATCGATGAATACCGCATATGCATGCTGCGGCCGTGTTCAGGCGCCGACTTCACGAAAACCGCCCCGTCCGGTTTCAAGATTCGCCAGTATTATGTAGCAAAAAAGGGAAGAAACAAAGATGGCCTTTTGTACAAGGTGGGAAGTCATAAGGCTTGCTGCGGGTGAAAATTCAGGATGTCCTATTTGATAGGGCCAGAAAAGAGAGCGAGAAGGGAATTTCTTGAGCCGAAAGAATTTTCACTTGGTATTGCAACCGCTGCTTGGTACTCACGTGATAAACGCGACGGCCGGGCTGGCGAAAAAAGCCCAGAAGTTGTATTGCCGCAAGAAGCATGGTTGAAAATTTCTTATATTTTGTAAAACGAATGAAACTTTTTGCGTGGAGTGCCTGGACCCATCCAGCCCATGGCCTAATGTTCTGCCGCACTGCGAACGCTGGCGGCAGCTGATTGGCCGTCAAACCGACCGCTGGTTGAAAAAGCAAAGCTTCGAGGAAAGTCCGAGCATATCAATCCACAGCCGAGCGCTTTTCCGGATTGCCTGGTGGCGGCCGCTAGACCGAAGTCGTTGTCGTTCCGACCAAAGTCCGCCAAGAGCCTAACCTAGGCTGACCTTTGCTGTGGATCCACGCCGGGTTCATCACTTGCAGCCGAATCATCGGCGGACCGGTCATGCTCGAACTGACGCGCCGCAGGCAGGGGTTGCAACCAGGGCTCGCGGCGTCCGATCCAAAGTTCGTAGCTGGGCAGCAACCCTTCGGTTGGCGCAATGTCCAGACTGCCGATCGTGACCTCGGCCTCGTCATCGCTGACGAACGGAACGCGGCTTCCGCAGGTGGGGCAAAAGCTTCGAGTGCCATAGCTGCTGGTGATGCCGGTGGTTTCGAACGCTCGTAGCGGCCATACGGCGTAGGCATGAAAGGCCGATCCGCTTGTCTTGCGGCAGTCCTTGCAGTGACAGAGGCCGACCCGGAGCGGCTCGCCAGTGACGCGGAACTTCACGCCGCCACACAGGCAACTGCCGCTGCGCGCGATTTCGGGCATTGCCGTTCCTCCTGCGGTTACGCGCAGAGCCAAGTTTCTCTCGCGCCCGGGCCCGCTGCCGGCTGCTAAAACCCGCAAGAGCTTGTAATGGTTCCGCGCCGGAGCAAGGAGCAAGGGTCAGTCGGGAACGTTGATCGGCTCCTCGCACCGATAGGGGCGGCACTCGCCGTCCTTGGTCGGAACCGTCGTCGAGACTGGCACTTCCGGCCAGTCGCACTCGTTGCCGAACTGCCGAACGAACCGGTCATAGGTGTTCGGACCCGTGGTCAAGACCGCGGCATGATCGCTTTTGATCAGCGCCTGCGTCTGCGCGCAAGTCATCGCGCGCGTGTCTGGCCGGGCATAGGCGGCGCCCACGTTGCACAACGTTGCGCCGGCCCACAAGATTTTAGCTGCGGTAGATGCGATTGACGGGGTTCTCATGGGACACCGGCTTTTGAAGTTCCGGGTGTCGAATATGGATCGCGGCTAGAACACCGCAAGATATTTGAGCAGCGAAATGATGCCGATGATGATGACGATGATTTGCGCGATCTGGCGCGCGCGGGCGTCGAGTGGCAGGCGTTGCACGAGATAGAGCACCAGGATCACCACCAGGAAGGTGATCAATATGCCGATAAGAACGGATGCGCCCATATGCCTGCTTCCTTCCCATATGCCCGGATGGGCAGGCCCCAACGTTGCAAGCTGCGAAATCGTTCCACGCGGCTTAGGCCCGCCGGACGCGTCGGCCGCAAGCAGCGGGCGGTTGCAGCGCCGGGCGGAACATGCGCGCGGTTCGCGAGTTCACTTCCTCAATAACGAAGCGCGGGGACCGCACAGTCAGAAAGAGGAAGAGATCATGGGCCTCGGCACGATTCTCATCATCATTCTCATTCTCGCCTTGCTTGGCGGCTTCAGCGGCCTTGGCGGCGGACCTTTCTACGGAACCGGTTATTACGGTGGCGGCGGCCTCGGGCTTGTCCTGGTTATCGTGATCATCCTGGTGCTGCTCGGTCGGATCTGACACCCCACCGCGCGAGCGGATCTCAGGGTATCGCCAGTCTGGCTACGTCAGAATTTAATGAAAGTTTCCGCAATTTGGCGGTCGACCGGCACTCCAGGATCTCACTAGCCCTGACGACCGCTGCATTCGAGGCAGACAATGCTGTGTCCAGGACAATTCAGCCTGTGCGTGCCTTCCGGGCAGCAATGGCCGTTCGAGCTCAGCCAGCGTGCGCAAACGAAAACCTTCTTCGCCCCGTGACAGCGGGAGCATTCCTGCGGACGCACCAATTCCTCCTTTGACGGAATGCGATGTTCCGCTTCAACGACCGTGTTCATCCGTTTAGTCCCCAACGCCCTGGATTATCGGTCAGATATGTTAATTCACCATTCTTTACATTAGGGTTTATGAATGTGAAACCCACGAAAGCGTTATCGCACTTCATGTGCTTGCGCGCTTTCCCTTTGCGCTGCCCTTGCTAAATGTGGGGCCACTCCACGCAACGGCAGATTCTGCCGGCAGGGCAGGCAACGGGATCTTTCTTAGCAATGACATGGACAGGCGCGGGCGCGCTTTTCATCCTGGTAGCCACCTATGCCGGCGTCGCCGTCGGCCGCATCCCGGGCCTGCGGCTCGACCGCGCCGGCATCGCGCTGCTGGGTGGCGCGGCCATGATCGCCATCGGCGCGATCGGCATCGACGACGCCTACAAAGCCATCAATTTCGACACCATCACGCTGCTGCTCGGCATGATGATCGTGGTCGCGCATCTGAAAGTTTCAGGCGCGTTTCGCGCGCTTGGCGGCTTTGCCATCGAGCATGCCCATGCGCCTTTCATGCTTTTGGTGATGGTGACGCTGTTGACGGGCGTGCTCTCTGCCTTCCTGGTCAATGACGCGATCTGCCTGGTGATGGCGCCGATCGTCGTCCATGTCACACGGGTCATCAATCGCAACCCGGTGCCTTACCTCATCGCCACCTGCACGGCCTCGAACTGCGGCAGCGTCGCCACCATCACCGGCAATCCGCAAAATATGGTGATCGGCGCGCTGTCGGGCATTTCCTATCCGGCTTTCACGCTGGCGCTCGCGCCGGTGGCGCTGTTCGGCCTACTCTGCGTCATCGTCATCGTGCGGATCGTCTACCGCGCCGAATTCTCTCGCCCTGCAGAGCTCAGCCCGGAAGTCTATCGCGGCCGCATGTTGCCCGGGCAGGTGCTGAAGGCCACCATCGTCTGCGTGTTGCTGGCGCTCGCCTTCTTTGCCGGCTTTCCCGTTGCCAAGGCGGCGCTGATTGCCGGCGCCTTCCTGCTGGTCACCCGGGCAATCAAGCCGCAGCGCATCTACCGCGAGATCGACGGGCCGTTGCTCTTCATGTTCGCCGGCCTGTTCGTGGTGGTGGCTGGCGCCGAGCGCACGCTGCTCACGCCCGATATGATCGCCTGGGCGAAGAATATCGGCCTCGACGATGTCTGGCGGCTCTCCGGCTTCACCGCGGTGCTTTCCAACATCATGAGCAATGTGCCGGCGGTGCTGGCGCTCCGGCCCTTCATCCCCGGCTTGGAAAATCCGGAGCGCGCCTGGCTGATCGTCGCGATGAGCTCGACGCTTGCCGGTAACTTCACGCTGCTCGGCTCGGTCGCCAATCTGATCGTCGCCGAGCAGGCAAAAGCGGCCGGCAAGGAACTTTCCTTTTCAGCCTTCTTCAAGGTGGGCCTGCCGCTGACGCTGGTGACGCTTCTCGCCGGCACCGCTTGGCTGGCCTGGTCCTGAAAGGCGCAGTCCCGGCCGCGGACAGCATTGATCGGTAACGTGCAGGTCTAAGCACCGTCTTTGCCCGCCATCCGTGCCCGCACCGGAGTTGCGGCGGCGCAAGCCGATCTATGACGGCACATGGACGCATGTCACCCGGCCGGCCGAGACAAACGAGCGGCGCGGCGGCTCGATCGAATGGCGAGCGGGGACATCCTGGGTGATCGGTCCAGCTCTATGCCACCGCTTTGAGCGGCGCCGATGCCTGCACGCGCGCGGCCGCCGCCAGCAGGTCGGTCTGGGTGATCAGTCCGAGGATATGCCGCTCGCTATCGACGATCACCACGGCATGGCTGCGGCCGTCGGTCAGCACCGGCAGCAGGCTCATCGCCGGCGTGTCGGGCGAGGCTGTGCCGGCTTTCGACATCACCCCTTTCACGGTGTCGGTCGCTCGTGTCAGCTCGCGCAAGCCGACCGCGCCGGTGAGACGGCCGTTCGTGTCGAGCACCGGCAGGGTGCGGATGTTGTGGTCGATGAGTTGTTTGCGCGCCTCGTCGGCGGAGGCCGTTTCCGTCACCGAGATCACATCGCGGGACATGATGTCCCGGCAAAGCAGCGTGCGCTGCGAGCGCACCACCGCCTGCAGTTCGACCTGGCGCAGCAGGCGCTCAAGGTCGTCACGGTCGATGTCGAAGGTTTCGTCGAGCGCCGACAGCGCGGCGTCGACATCCTCGGGCCTGAAGCCGACGCGCTCTGCCGGCGGCCGGTCGGCGGTTCCGTGCCCGCTGGCGGCGGGCACATGCGCATGCGGATAGTTGCGTCGCGACAACTTATGGAAGAGGAAGCCGAGCGCCACCAGGATCGTCGAGTTCAGCGCCACCGGCACAAAGGGAAACAGGAAGCCGGCGGCTGCAACGGCCGGCCCGCCGAGCACGCCGGTAAGGGCCGCGGCGCCGCCCGGCGGATGCAATGAGCGTGTGAACGACATGGCGGCGATCGCCAGCGCCACCGCAAGGCCGGAGGCTATCACCGCGTCATGCACGAAATGCGCGACCGTCACGCCGACCAACGCCGAAATCGTGTTGCCGCCGACGATCGACCAGGGCTGCGCCAGCGGGCTCGACGGAACGGCAAAGAGGAGCACGGCGGAAGCGCCCATGGGCGCCACCAGCATAGCCACAAGCGGGCCGCTGCCCATTGCAAGTCCGCTAATCATGCCGGTGAGCGCGATGCCGATGGTCGCGCCGATGCAGGCAAGCAGCCGTTCGCGAAGGGTCGCGCCGGCAAGGATCGGAACGAAAAGGCGAAACGCCATGGCAGGCCCTGTCAAACGGGAAATCTTGTGCGATCGGCAATGCCGCCAACGGCGTAAACTGGAAAGCCAAACCAATCCGTTTCGTCGGCGCTGAGGGGAATATTATTGCTCGGCGCGGAGCCAGTGGCGTGCCGCCAACGGCCTCCAATTTGTCAATCGCGTCAAGGCCTTACGAAATTTGCGGAATCGGTTCGCAATTCACCCGAATGTCCTGGCTTCGGCAAGGAGTGTGCCTCTGCGGCGTGCCGCAATCGGGCATGACGATTGCGAGGCGCTGCGCGCGCCTCGCCCTCGGGGGAGACTGATCAAAGGGACCGGCTGATCAGGGGGTCACCTCGACACGTCCCTTCATGTTGGGGTGGAAGCGGCAGAAGTAGTCCACTGTCCCCGCCGCTTTGAGCGTGACCTTGCCCTTCGACTTTGCCGGGATCATCACATCCCAGCCGCCTTTGACCGTGGCGGTGTGGGCGAGAATATCTTGGTTTGTCCACTCGATCGTGTCGCCGATCTTGGCCTGGACGCTTGCCGGCGAAAAGACCAGCTTGTCGATCGTCACCTCTATCGTCGCCGCGAGCGCTGGCGACGCGATGAGCACGGTCGCCAGCATCGGCGCAAGAAGCAGCGGCCTCATTTCAGCATGCCGGCGACATGTTCGGCATGCTGCTCATGTCCCTGGAAGATCTTGAGACCGGTCTCCAGCAGGCTCTTCAACTCGGCATTGCTCGCCGAAGGGATGAGTAGGGTTTCGAGCGCGCCGTCGACTTGCTTGTGATAGGCCACCTCGTTGTCGATATAGGCCTTGTCGAAGGCAGCCCCTTTCAGCTTCGCCAGCTTGGCGCGTTCTTCCTTCGCGGCCTTGGCCAGCGCCTTGCTGGTGTCGTTGTCCTCGGGTGTGACCTTCAGCTTCTTCACCAGGTCGAGCGCCTGCTTGTTCACCGCCTCATGGTCGCGCTCCATGTCCTTGGCGAAGTCCACGACTTCCTTGTTCTTGGACTTCTTGATCGCCAGCTTGGCCGCTTCGATGTCGATCGTGCCAGCGGTATAGGCGATGTGGGCGATCTGCGGGTCGGTGGGCTTTTCGGCGGCTAGCGCCAGCGGGGACGTGCTCACGAAGAAAAGGGCGGCGAGGGCGGCGGTCGGTCGCATAAGCATAGCATCTCCTTCGCCCGGCGGCGCTGGCCTCGGGCTTCATCTGGTGTTGAACTGCCATTGGATGCGGGCAAGAACGAAACGTTCCCGGGAAAAGAGCGGGAGATCGAAATTAGGGCTCGAATCCCAGCCTTTTCATCACCGCCTGCGTCAGCCGCTCGCAGCGACGACCGGCGAAGGGGAAGGCGTCGAGCAAAACCGGGCCGATCTCGTCGTCCAGCGCCTTCCGCACCAGCGCTCGCGCCCGGTGCAGCCTGGTCTTCACCGTCTCGGGTTTCACGCCCAGCAGGTCGGCGGTTTCCTCTATGCTGAGGCCCTCGATGACACGGGCCACGAAAACGGTACGATAGACATCGGGAAGGCTGTCGGTCGCCCGTTCGACAAGCCCGAGGATCTGCCGCTGCGCCATCGTCCGCTCCGGATCGTCGCCTGGATTCAAGTCGTTTTGTGTCGAGGGAAACCGGATGATCTGCGCCTCCGGACTTCCGGGCATCGCCACGGTGCGCCTGCGCTTGCGCAGCCGTCCGAGCGCTTCGTTGATGACGATGCGCGACAGCCACGTGGAAAGCGAAGCCTCGCCGCGAAAGCTGCTGAGACTGGCGAAGGCGCGCATATAGGCCTCCTGTACGATGTCCTCGGCCTCGGCGTCATTGCGCACCACGCCGCGTGCGATGCGGTAGAGCCGCTGGTTGTGCGTCTTGATGATGGCGCGGAACGCACCAGGATCGCGCGCAAGCGCCCGGCTGACCAATGCCATGTCGCCGGCCTCGACCGCACCGATTTCGGCGGCTTCAATAGCAGGCTGTCTCATCTCGCCCCGATCTCCCGGCAACGTCACATGCGCGATTGGATGCGCCTGCCGACAAAAGGTTCCCGAACGGCTTGCACCGGCCATGCTACGCTTGGGCAGAGGCTTTGTCTGGTCGGAATCTTCCGCTGATCAGGCCGTCACTCGGCGGCAGCCGCCGCGGCAAGGCCGCGGAGAATGTCGGTCTTCAGGTCCTCGACATCCTCCAGCCCGACCTGCAGCCGTATCAGCGGGCCGGCATACGAACCTTCGGCAAGCGTGCGGTCGCCAAGGAAGACCGGAACGGCGAGACTCTCATAGCCGCCCCAGGAATAGCCGAGCCCGAAAATCTTAAGGGCATCGAGAAAAGCGTGCTGCGCCTTCTGTCCGCCGCCCTTGAGCACGACCGAGAAGACGCCGCTCGAGCCGCAGAAATCGCGTTTCCAGAGTGCATGGTCGGGATGGCTTTCCAGCGCCGGGTGCAGCACTTGCGCGACGCCCGGCTGCTCCTCAAGCCACCGCGCGATATCGAGCGCGCTCTTGCGGTGATGCTCGAGCCGCACCCCCATGGTGCGCAGGCCCCGCAGCACCTGATAGATGTCGTCGGGTCCCGAACAGCAGCCCAGCGTGCAGAAACTCTCGTAGAGCTGCCTCCAATAGGTCTCGTTGGCAGAGACCAGGCCGAGCAACACATCGGAATGGCCGGCCGGATACTTGGTCGCCGCGTGGATCGAAATGTCGACGCCATGGTCGAGCGGCTTGAAGTAGAGTGGCGTCGCCCAGGTGTTGTCCATCATAACGATAGCGCCCGCGGCATGCGCCGCCTTGGCGATCGCCGGGATGTCCTGCACCTCATAGGTGTTCGATCCCGGCGATTCGGTGAACACCACCTTGGTCTTGGGCTTGATCAGCGATGCGATGCCGGCGCCGATGCGCGGCTCGTAATATTCGACCTCGATGCCGAGCCGTTTCAGCATCGTATCGGCGAAGTGGCGCGTCGGGTGATAGATGCTGTCGACGATCAACAGGTGATCGCCTGCGGCAAGGAAGGCGAGCAGCGGCACCGTCACCGCTGCCAGCCCCGAAGGCACCGCGATCGTGCCGGCCGAGCCTTCCAGCGCATCGACGGCGAGCGTGAGCGCATCCATCGTCGGCGTGCCGCGCGTGCCGTAAGTGTATTTCTGGCTACGCCCTGCCATCGAGGCGGCGTCTGGATAAAGCACCGTCGATGCGTGCACGACCGGCGGATTGACGAAGCCGAAATAATCGCGCGGATTGTTGCCGGAATGAGCAAGCAGCGTGTTGATGCCCATTTCGATGCCGTCTCTAGCCATGGTTCGTCGCCTGTCGAATGATGTCTGGGGACCAGCCATAAAGCGGTGGCAAAGCCGGCGCAACCGCGCTAGGGCCGCCAAAAGCCGGTCTTCCGCTGGGCCAATCCGACGGCGTGCGCGTCCAATAAGCGCCGCTATTGCCGAAGCGGATTTTACTGGCCGGCCGTGGATTCGCGGCGATGCAACTTGACTGATTTGTTTGCATGGCCGGCCGGTTTCATGGCGCTCCTGTGCGCAATTCAGGCATTCGCGGCAATTGCTTTCAAACCTCCCGGGATTCGGTCATTTCCCTTGACCTCACAGGAATAATCGCCTTCGATGCGTTTCGTGAATGGGAGGCAGCGCATCGTTACCGATGCGGGTCCGGGAGTGGGCCTCAAAGTGGGAGCTGCGTTCACAAACGAAAAAGATCAAGCGTCGCCTGGCAGCAGGGGCGCCTATGACAGAAAAGGGTCTGTGGGTCATGAAAAATATTGCAATCGGCATCCTTGGCGTCGCCGCGCTCGGGTTCATGGCGTCCGCCGCTTCGGCCGGCACGCTCGACACCGTGAAGCAGAAGGGCTTTATCCAGTGCGGCGTCTCGACGGGCCTGGCCGGCTTCTCGGCGCCGGACGACAAGGGTGAATGGAAGGGCATCGATGCCGATTTCTGTCGCGCCGTCGCGGCCGCCGTCTTCGGTGATGGCTCCAAGGTTAAGTTCACGCCGCTCAGCGCCAAGGAGCGGTTCACCGCCCTGCAGTCGGGCGAGATCGACATCCTGTCGCGCAACACCACCTGGACCAGCAACCGCGACAGCGCGCTCGGCCTCGATTTTGTCGGCATCACCTACTATGACGGCCAAGGCTTCATGATCAACGCCAAGAAACTGCCGGGCGTGAACTCCGCGCTGCAGCTTTCTGGCGCCGCGGTCTGCGTGCAGAGCGGCACCACCACCGAGCTCAACCTCGCCGACTACTTCAAGAAGAACAAGATGGAATACAACCCCGTCGTGTTCGAGAAGCTGGAAGAGGTCAACGCCGCCTATGACGCAGGCCGCTGCGATGCTTACACCACTGACCAGTCCGGCCTTTACGGCATCCGCCTGACGCTGTCGTCGCCGGCCGACCACGTCGTGCTGCCCGAGATCATCTCCAAGGAGCCGCTCGGCCCGGCCGTGCGTCAGGGCGACGACCAGTGGGCGCATATCGCGCGCTGGACATATTTTGCGCTGCTCAACGCCGAAGAAGCCGGCATCACCCAGGCGAATGTCGATGAGATGAAGACGTCGACCGACCCGAACATTCAGCGTATCCTCGGCACCGAGCCCGACGGCAAGTACGGTGCCGATCTCGGCCTCTCCAACGACTGGGTCGTCAACATCGTCAAGGCTGTGGGCAACTACGGCGAAATGTTCGAGCGCAACGTCGGCGCGGGAAGCCCGCTCAAGATCGCGCGCGGCATCAACGCGCTATGGACCAAGGGCGGCCTGCAATACGGTCCGCCGATCCGCTGATTGAAACGTGATCCGGGAGGCAGGTCGTCTGCCTCCCGGTTTCTCTTTCCAGGGGACGGTCCATGGCTTCGCAGGAAATACTTCGCGAGGAGCCGAGCCGCGGCTCCTTCATCAATGACCCGAGAATACGCAGCCTGTTCTTTCAGACGCTGGTTGTAGTCTTACTGTTCAGTTCGATCTGGTGGATCGTCCACAACGTCATCGAAAACCTGCAGCGTCTGCACATCGCGTCAGGCTTCGGTTTCCTCAGGAGCAGGGCCGGCTTCGACATTTCCGACACGCCAATCGCCTATACGTCCGACTCGACCTATTTCCGGGCACTCGTCGTCGGCTTGCTCAACACGATCATCGTTGCCGTCGCCGGCATCGTGCTGGCCACGATCGTCGGCTTCACCATCGGCATCGGCCGCCTGTCGCAGAACTGGCTGATCCGCAAGATCTGCACGGTCTATGTCGAGATCTTCCGCAACATCCCGCCGCTCCTGGTCATCTTCTTCTGGTATTCCGGCGTGCTCGCCGTGCTGCCGCCGCCGCGCGAAAGCATCCATCTGCCCTTCGGTTCCTTTCTCAACCAGCGTGGCTTCTACTTGCCGCGAGCTGTCTGGGGAGACGGCTCCTGGCTGATCGGCGTCGCATTGCTGCTGGCCATCGCAATGGCTTGGTTCGTTGCCCACAGGGCGCGGCAGCGGCAGAAGGCAACCGGTCAGCAATTCCCGGTCTTCTGGACGTCGCTCGCTCTTATCGTCGGCCTGCCGGTGCTCGCCTTCGGCGGCATGCCCCTGACCTTCGATTTCCCGAAGCAATCGACCTTCAACCTGACCGGCGGCTTCTGGATCAAGCCGGAATTCCTGTCGCTGCTGCTGGCGCTTTCCTTCTACACGGCGGCCTTCATCGCCGAGATCGTACGCGCCGGCATCCGGGGTGTCAGCAAAGGACAGACCGAGGCGGCGGCGGCGCTCGGCCTGCGTTCCGGCCCGATTCTGCGGCTGGTGGTTATCCCGCAGGCGATGCGCATCGTCATTCCGCCGCTGACCAGCCAGTATCTCAACCTGACAAAGAACTCCTCGCTGGCGATCGCCATCGGCTATCCCGATCTCACCGCGACCGCCGGCACGGTGCTGAACCAGACCGGACAGGCGGTGGAGGGCGTGTTCATCATGATGATCGCCTATCTGGTGCTGAGCCTCGTGACGTCCCTTGTCATGAATATCGTCAACGCCAGAATGGCGCTGGTGGAGAGGTAGGGCCATGCAGGAACACGACATGTCCTGGGTGCGCACCGAGATGGTGCTGGCGCAGCCGGCGCCGCCCGAAGAACGCGGCGCCTATGCCTGGGTGCGCAAGAACCTGATCGGCTCCGTCGGCGACACCATCCTCACCGTGCTGGGCATCGCCATCGTGCTGTGGATCGTGCCGCAGGTTATCAACTGGGCCTTCATCAACGCCCAATGGAGCGGACCGGACCGCACGGTCTGCACCACGGCCGCGCAAGGCGGCATCCAGCCCGATGGCTGGACCGGCGCCTGCTGGGCCTTCGTCAACGCCAAATTCGGCCAGTTCATGTTCGGCACTTATCCCATTGAAGAGCGCTGGCGGCCGATCCTGGTCGCCATCCTGTTCGTGGCGCTGCTGGTCCCGATGCTAATCCCGCGCGTGCCGCGCAAAGGGCTGAACGCCGTCCTGCTCTTCGTGGCGCTGCCGATCGTCTCCTTCTTCCTGCTGATCGGTGGCGTGTTCGGCCTGCCGTATGTCGAGACCGCGCGCTGGGGCGGCCTGTTGATTACCCTCAGCCTCTCCTTCGTCGGCATTGCCGTATCGCTGCCACTGGGCATCGTGCTGGCGCTCGGCCGCCGTTCGAAGATGCCGATCGTCAAATGGCTGTGCATCGTCTTCATCGAGATGGTGCGCGGCATTCCATTGATCACCGTGCTGTTCTTCGCCAGCGTCATGCTGCCGCTGTTCCTGCCGGAAGGCGTCACCTTCGACAAATATCTGCGGGCCTTGATCGGCGTGTCGCTGTTTGCCGCCGCCTATATGGCCGAGGTGATCCGCGGCGGCCTCCAGGCAATCCCGAAAGGGCAATATGAGGGCGCCGACTCGCTCGGCCTCGGCTACTGGCAGAAAATGGGCCTGATCGTGCTGCCGCAGGCGCTGAAGCTGGTCATCCCCGGCATCGTCAACACCTTCATCGGCATGTTCAAGGACACCAGCTTGGTGCTCATCATCTCGATGTTCGACCTGCTCGGCGTGGTGAAGCAGAATTTTGCCGATGCCAACTGGGCGACGCCGCAGACCGCGAGGTCCGGCCTAATCTTTGCCGCCTTCGTATTCTGGCTGTTCTGCTTCGGCATGTCGCGCTATTCAATGTACACCGAACGCCGGCTCGACACCGGTTACAAACGCTGATGCATGTCGCCCAAAGTGTAGCGGTTTTGGGGTAACGAATGCATCAAATCAAACGATAAAAGGGGAACCAGCCATGGCCACCGAAAACGCCGTCAGCGCGGAAGAGATCAAGGTCAACGCCGCCAAGATGCACATCTCCACCACCGATGTCGCCATCGACATCGTCGGCATGCACAAATGGTATGGCGAGTTCCATGTGCTTAAGGACATCAACCTGAAGGTGATGCGCGGCGAGCGCATCGTCATTTGCGGTCCCTCCGGTTCCGGCAAGTCGACCATGATCCGCTGCATCAACCGTCTGGAGGAGCACCAGAAGGGCAAGATCATCGTCGACGGCAAGGAACTCACCAACGATCTGAAGAAGATCGACGAGGTGCGCCGCGAGGTCGGCATGGTGTTCCAGCACTTCAACCTGTTCCCGCATCTCACCATCCTGGAAAACTGCACGCTGGCGCCGATCTGGGTGCGCAAGATGCCGAAGAAGCAGGCCGAGGAAATCGCCATGCATTTCCTCAAGCGCGTCAAGATACCGGAACAGGCCAACAAATATCCGGGCCAGCTCTCCGGCGGGCAGCAGCAGCGCGTGGCGATCGCGCGCTCGCTGTGCATGAATCCGCGCATCATGCTGTTCGACGAGCCGACATCGGCGCTCGATCCGGAAATGATCAAGGAAGTCCTGGAGACGATGGTGGGACTGGCAGAGGAGGGCATGACGATGCTCTGCGTCACCCACGAGATGGGCTTTGCCCGCAAAGTCGCCAACCGCGTGATCTTCATGGATCAGGGCCAGATCGTCGAGCAGAACACGCCGGCCGAGTTCTTCGACCATCCGCGCCATGAACGCACAAAACTTTTCCTGTCGCAGATCCTGCACTGAGCGGGCGCAATCGCCAAATTTTCGGAAAAGCCCGGCTGGAAACAGCCGGGCTTTTTTTGCATTCGGGCGATCGGACAAGGACCGGCTCATTTGGTTGACGCTCCGGAATCTTCGAGCCTGATCGTCCAGGATTTCCTGGAGTTGCCCCAGACAAGACGGAACCACCGCATCCGATGAGACGAGTCCTGCGATATCTGGTGATGCTCTTGGGAGCGGTAGTGCTTGCCGCCGCGCTCGGCACGCTGGTGCCACGTCCGCTCTGGCCGGCCGCACGGGCCGAAGGCGAGGGGACGCGGCACATATTGTTGTTGAGGAATCCGATTCACACCGACATTGCGATACCGGTCGATGATGACGTGCGCCGGCGATTTGCCTTTCTGGTCGATGCCGGCCTGCCGACCGACGCGTCGGAGGCGCGGTATTTCATCTTCGGCTGGGGCGGCCGCGCCTTCTATCTGGAGACGCCGACCTGGTCGCAACTGAAGGCCATGCCGGTGCTGAAGGCGCTTACGCTCGACGCCGCGGTGATGCATGTCGATGTCGCGGGCGCTATCCTTGAGGCGCATCCGGATGTCGCCGGCTTTGACGTCGACGGGGAACATTTCTCGGCGCTGCTCGACTATATCGCGGCAGGCTTCCGGCAGGGGCCTGGCGGACTGATACCGATCGAAAATGCGGGCTATTCAACTTACGACCGTTTCTACGAGGCCAACGGCCACTTCAACGCGCTGGTCGGCTGCAACACCTGGACGGCGGCGGCATTGCGCACTGCCGGCATCCGGACAGGTTTGTGGAACCCGCTGCCGGTGTCATTGGGTTGGTCGCTGAGCCTGTATAACTAGAGGCGCCTCATTCCTTCGCCTCCCTCTGTCCTGCCAGCCTATCTGGCCGTCGGGCGTGCTACCGCCTCACAACCTTCCGCTCTTCCCAGCCATAGAGCCAGTCCAGGTCCGCGGCGAGCTTGTCCGCCGGCCGCGCCGTGAGCACCAGGTTGCGCGCGATCGCCACCGGTCCCCATGCGTGCCAGGCCAGCCGATTGAGAGCGCCGCGTTTCAGCACCTTTTCGACGCGCGGGCGTCTGAGATTTTCCCAAATGGCAAGGCCCTGAGCTGCATCGCCAGGGAAGTCGGCAACGAGATTGGCGAGCATCGAGGCGTCCTCGATCCCCATCGCCGCGCCCTGCGCCGCGAAGGGCGTCATGGCGTGCGCGGCATCGCCGATCAGTGCCACTCCCTCCGACATGGTCCAGCGCCGTTGCGTGACCGTGTGGATGGGGAAGGCCGTCCACGGCCCGGCAAGCGCCGCCAGCTTCGCCAGCGTTGCCGCCGTGCCCCGCATGGCTGCTGAAAGTATGGCGGGATCGGCATGCCCGGACCAGCCTTCGGCGATGCGCTCGCCCTTGGTGAAGGCGGCAAGGTTGAAGGCGCTGCCCTTGCTCACCGGATAGGTGACCATGTGGAAGCCGGGATGCAGGAAGGTGGTGACGCAGTCGGCAGCGCCGATTTGCATAAAGGCCTGGGCGGCGGCGCTTTCCGCCGTGACCGTCGCGCGCCAAGCGAGCTCGCCCGAAAAGCGGCTTGCCGCAAAGCCGGTCGTTCGGGCAAGCTGGGCCCGAACCGACGACCAGACGCCGTCGGCTGCGACCAGCAAACCGCACGCGACATCCGTCGCTTTGCCGTCGATTTCGACCGTCGCGGTGACGCTTTGCGGGTCGATGGCAATGCCGGTAACGCGCGCGCCGGTGATAAGCTCGATGTCCGGCCGCAGCGCCACCGCCGCCATCAGCGCCGCCTGCAAGTCGGCGCGGTGCGCCACGAGATAAGGCCCGCCCCAGCGCTTTTCTGCCGCTTCCCCAAGCGGCACGCGCGCCAGCTCCCGCAGGCTTCTTGCATCCTTCAGCACTACCGCTTGCGGCCGGATCGCATTGGGCAGCAGGCGATCGAGCACGCCGAGCCGGCGCAGGATGCGGGTTGCGTTGGGGGAAAGCTGGAGGCCGGCGCCGGCCGCTTCGAGTTGCCTGGCCTGCTCGAACAGTCTTACCGGGAAGCCACGTTCGGCAAAGGCAAGCGCCGCCGTCAGCCCGGCAAGACCAGCCCCGGCGATAACGATCTGCCGGGACGGTGTTTCAGTCATGGTCGAAAGGGGCGATCAGGCGGCCTGATCGACATAGAGGCAGCCGGCCGGCTGCGTTTCCGTCGCTTTCAGCGATGGCGAATAGCGGTAGAGCGTCGAGCAGTAGGGGCAGACCTTCTCATCGTCGTCGCCCATGTCGAGGAACACATGCGGATGGTCGAAAGGCGGGTTGGCGCCGGTGCACATGAATTCCTTGACGCCGATCTCGATAACCGGATGGCCCGCGTCGTTCTGGAAATGGGGAATGCTGCCGCCTGCCATCGTCGTCTCCAATTGGGTTCGGCCAGTGGGTGTGACCAGCCTGCATCTGGAGCATAACAGCCCAGTTTGCAAGATCGATGAAATCAAACTGTCGCAAAAGCCTGGCAGAGGATAAGTTGAGCCGGTTAAGCGCGTGAGGCCGGCGTCGGAGCGATTCCGTGACGATCATGCGTCACAAAGACATGTTAGAGCGTCGCCGAACGGCAATATGCGGCGCTCCCAAGGACGGTTGCGGGCAAGAGCGGGAAACCATGAACGAACTGAAGCCAGTGCAGAGCGAGTTCATCACCGTCGAGGCGGCCAGCCCGGAGGGCGGCAATCCCGACCGTTTCGTCAACCGCGAATTCTCCTGGCTGCAGTTCAACCGCCGCGTGCTGGAAGAATCGCTGAACGAGCATCATCCGCTGCTCGAACGCGTGCGCTTCCTGTCCATCTCAGCCGCCAATCTCGACGAGTTCTTCATGGTGCGCGTCGCCGGCCTTGCCGGCCAGGTGCGCGAGGGCATCGCCTTGAAAAGCCCGGACGGCCGCACGCCCGAGCAGCAGCTCGAGCAATTGCTGCGCGAGGTCGAGCGCCTGCAGGAGGACCAGCAGAAGAGCCTCTCGGCGCTGATGACGTTGCTCAACAAGGAAGGCATCGAAAGCATCACCCGTGACGCGCTCACCAAGGATGAGAAGGCCTGGCTGGAGGAACATTTCCAGGAGCAGGTTTTCCCGGTGCTGACGCCGCTGTCGATCGACCCGGCGCATCCGTTCCCCTTCATCCCCAATCTCGGCTTCTCGATCGCCCTGCAACTGCGCCATCGCAAAAACGGTGAGGAGATGAGCGCGCTGCTGCGCCTGCCGGTGGCGCTCAGGCGTTTCATCCGCTTGCCCGACCGCAAGCACCATGTGCGCTTCATCCCGCTGGAGGAAGTGGTCGGCATCTATATCGGCAAGCTATTCCCCGGCTACGAGGTCAAGGGCTCCGGCACGTTCCGCATCATCCGCGACAGCGACATCGAGGTCGAGGAAGAGTCGGAAGACCTGGTGCGCCTGTTCGAAACGGCGCTGAAGCGGCGCCGCCGCGGCTCGGTGATCCGCATCGAATTCGACACGCTGATGCCGGCCGCGTTGCGGGACTTCGTCGCCGGCGAGCTCGGCGTCTCGTCGAGCCGGATCAGCGTGCTCACCGGTCCGCTGGCGCTCAACCAGATATCCGAGATTGTCGCCATTCCGCGCGACGACCTCAAATTCACGCCCTACAATCCGCGCTTTCCGGAGCGTATCCGCGAGCATGGCGGCGACTGCTTCGCCGCCATCCGAGAGAAAGACATCGTCGTCCATCACCCCTACGAGTCGTTCGACGTGGTGGTGCAGTTCCTGCGTCAGGCCGCCGCCGACCCGGAAGTGGTGGCGATCAAGCAGACGCTCTACCGCACCTCCAACGACAGCCCGATCGTACGCGCGCTGATCGACGCCGCCGAGGCCGGCAAGTCGGTCACGGCGCTTGTCGAGCTCAAGGCGCGCTTCGACGAGGAAGCCAACATCCGCTGGGCGCGCGACCTCGAACGCGCCGGCGTGCAGGTCGTGTTCGGCTTCCTGGAGCTGAAGACCCACGCCAAGATGTCTTTGATCGTGCGCCGCGAGGATGGCCGGCTGCGCAACTATGTGCATCTCGGCACCGGCAACTATCACCCGGTTACCGCCCGCATCTACACCGACCTGTCGTTCTTCACCACCGATCCGACGATCGCGCGCGATGTCGCGCAGCTCTTTAATTTCATCACCGGCTACGCCGAGCCCGCCGAGGAGATGCGCCTTGCCGTATCGCCCTTCACGCTGCGCAAGCGCATCCTGAAACACATCTCCGACGAGATCGTCCATGCCCGCGAAGGCCGGCCGGCGCGCATCTGGATGAAGATGAACGCGCTGGTCGATCCGACCGTCATCGACGCGCTTTACGACGCCAGCCGCGCCGGCGTCGAGGTCGACCTCGTCGTGCGAGGCATCTGCTGCCTGAGGCCGCAGGTGCCGGGCCTTTCGGAGAATATAAGGGTCAAATCGATCGTCGGCCGTTTCCTCGAGCACAGCCGCATCTTCTGCTTCGGCAACGGATACGGCCTGCCGTCGGACGAGGCGATCGTCTACATCTCGTCCGCCGACATGATGCCGCGTAATCTCGACCGCCGCGTCGAAACCCTGGTGCCCATCACCAATCCAACTGTGCATGAACAGGTGCTTGGCCAGATCATGCTGGGCAATGTCATGGACAACCAGCAAAGTTTCGACGTATTGGCTGACGGCACCTCCCGGCGCGTTGTGCTGGAGGAGGGCGAGGAGCCGTTCAACGCGCAGGAATATTTCATGACCAATCCGAGCCTCTCCGGACGGGGCGACGCCCTGAAATCGCATGCGCCCAAGCGCATTGCCCAGTTCAAGCGCCGCAAGAAGAACGCCGCCGCGTGATTGCAGTTTCCCAGGGCCGGCTTCAGGACCGACGGCCGCTGTCGATCATCGACATCGGATCGAACTCGATCCGCCTTGTCATCTATGAGGGGCTGGCGCGCTCGCCCACGCTCCTGTTCAACGAGAAGATGCTGGCGGGCCTCGGCCGCGGCATCGTTTCGACGGGCAAGCTCGACCCCGAGGCGGTGACGCGCTCGATGGAGGAATTCCGCCGGTTCCGCGCGCTGTCGGACCAGGCGGGCGCCGAGCACATGTATGTGCTGGCTACCGCCGCGGCGCGCGAGGCCGGCAACGGCCCCGATTTCATCCACCGCGCCGAGGACGTGCTGAAGACCGAGATCCGCGTGCTCACCGGTCGCCAGGAGGCCCATTATTCGGCGCTCGGCGTCATTTCAGGCTTTCATCCGGCCAACGGCATCGCCGGCGACCTTGGCGGCGGCAGCCTTGAGCTGATCGACATCAATCGCGAGGCGATCGGCGACGGCATCACGCTGCCGCTCGGCGGCCTGCGTCTGCAGGACATGGCGAAGAACTCCCTTGTCCAGGCGCAGAAGATCGCGCGCCAGGAGCTGGCGCGCGCAAAACTGCTCAAAGGCGGGCAGGGCAGGGTCTTCTATGCCGTCGGCGGCACTTGGCGAAACCTCGCCCGGCTGCATATGGAGATGACCAACTATCCGCTCGGCGTCATGCATCACTACGAGATTTCGGCCGACAGCGCGCAGGCCTTCCTCAAGCAGGTGGCCCGGGGCGAGGTCGAGAAGGTGCGCGGCATCGAGGGCGTTTCCAAGAATCGCCGCTCGCTGCTGCCTTACGGCGCGGTCGTCCTGCAGGAGATCATGTCGGCGATGCAGCCCTCAAAAATCGTCGTCTCGGCGCAGGGCGTGCGCGAGGGCTTCCTCTATTCGCTGCTCGACGCCGAGGAGAAGAAGGCCGATCCGCTGATATCGGCGGCCGAGGAACTGGCGCTGTTGCGCTCGCGCTCGGTGCACCACGCACATGATCTGGTCGAATGGACCGGGAGGGCGTTCAAGGCCTTCGGCATTGACGAGACCGAAGACGAGGCGCGCTACCGTCATGCCGCCTGCCTGCTCGCCGATATCGGCTGGCGCGCGCACCCTGAATATCGCGGCAGGCAGTCGCTCAACATCATCGCGCATGCCTCCTTCATCGGCGTCGATCATCCCGGCCGCGCCTATCTGGCCCTGGCCAACGCCTATCGCCATGACGGCATCTTCAACGACGGCATCGCTCCCGAGATCAAAGCGCTGGCGCCGCCGCGCCTGCTCGAGCGCGCCCGCGTGCTGGCGGCGATGATGCGTGTGGTCTATCTCCTCACAGCGGCAATGCCGGGCGTCATGCCAAGGCTGAAGTGGGAGAGCCGCGGCAATGGCGCGCTGGCGCTGGTGCTGCCGGCCTCGCTCGCCGACCTCTATGGCGAGCGTCCTGCCGGCCGGCTGGCGCAGCTCGCGCGCATCACCAACCGGCGCCTAGTGCTGGCGGTCGAGGGCGGACCAAGTGTGTCGGTGAAATAGGGCCGGCTCAGGTCACTTCGGCGCCGAGGCCGAAACCGCGCCCGTCAGCCGACCATGCGCCGGCGCCAGCCATGGCGAGCGCCAGGAAGCCGCCGGCAACGGCGATGTCCTTCATCAGCATCTGCTGGTGCAGGAAGGCGAGGGTCGCATCGTCGGCGCCCTGGCCGTAGTGACCGATGAAGCCGGCGACGATCGAGAAGGCGGCTAGCAAGAGCGCCACGATCCGCGTCTGGAAGCCGACCAGGATCAGCAATCCGGCGATCAGCTCGAAGAGGCCGGTGCCCCAGGCTGCAAGAGTCGGAAGCGGCAGGCCGAGGCCGGCGAAATAGCTGGTCGTGCCGGCGATGTTGGTGAGCGCCTGGATACCGGAGGGCACGAACAACGCGGCGAGCAGGAGCCGCGAGACGAGAAGCAATGCGTTGCGGGGCATTGGTCATCTCCCTTGCCGGCATCAGGCCGGCTGCCGGCGCAGTCTACGCCTACAACCGGGAAACGAAAAAGCGGTGCGGAAAATTCCGCACCGCGTTCGTTTCAATTTGGGAGGAATGCTTCAGTATGGGAGGAAAAAGATCAGCCCCGCTTGGCGTCGATCGAGTAGGCGCCGGCGCCGGAGGAGGCGAGCAGGATGAAGCCGCCGGTGATGGCGAGGTTCTTGAGGAACTGGATCATCTGCATCTGGTCGGCCCAGCCGGTGTGAGCGACCAGCCCGGTGGCGATCGTGAAGATGGCGAGCACCCAGGCAGCGGTCCGGGTTTGGAAGCCGACGAGAATCGCAAGGCCGCCAAGCAGCTCGATCAACCCAACAACGACGGCGGTTACTGTCGGCACCGGCAGGCCGAGAGCGCCGAAATAGCCGGCGGTGCCGGAAATGGCTGTGAGCTTGCCGAAGCCGGAAAGCAGGAAGATGACGGCGAGCAGGATACGACCCAGGAGGATCGTCGTGGAGCTGGATGTTGCGCCGTTGCCGGCGACGGAAGAGTTGATGGACATGGCGGTTCTCCGAACGGGTTGAATGGTCCGTCAGATAAACGATAGAGACTGTTCACCAGAAGCCGCCTATGTGGCGACACATTGTTCACAGAATCTTCATTCTTAGATCACGTGGCGGGCGCGAAATTCATGTCGCGAGAATCGGCAGTGGGAGCAAATTCTCCCACTGCAAAATGGCTCGTCCGCTTCGTCCTAAGAAGAGACGCAATCGTCAGCCCGGATGCGTCATATCCTCGGGCCGCACCAGCCGATCGTAATCGGCTTCGCTGACCAGCCCGGTGGCCAAAGCCTCCTCGCGCAAAGTCGTGCCGTTCTTGTGCGCGGTCTTGGCGATCTTGGCGGCGTTGTCGTAGCCGATGGTGGGGGCCAGCGCCGTCACCAGCATCAGCGAACGCTCCAGCGCGGCCTTGATGTTGTCCTCGCGCGCCTCGATGCCGACCACGCAATTGTCTGTGAAGGAAACGGAAGCATCGGCAAGCAGCTGCACCGACTGCAGGAAATTATAGGCCATCAGCGGGTTGTAGACATTGAGCTCGAAATGGCCCTGGCTGCCGGCGAAGCCAAGTGCTGCATTGTTGCCGAACACCTGCACGCAGACCTGCGTCAGCGCCTCGCACTGGGTCGGGTTGACCTTGCCGGGCATGATCGAGGAGCCCGGCTCGTTTTCCGGCAGCGAGAGCTCGCCGAGGCCCGAGCGCGGGCCGGAGCCGAGCAGGCGGATGTCGTTGGCGATCTTGAACAGCGCCGCGGCCGCCGCGTTGATCGCCCCATGCGAGAACACCATGGAATCGTGCGCAGCGAGCGCCTCGAACTTGTTCGGCGCGGTGACGAAGGCGATGCCGGTGATGGCGGCGATGCGGTCCGCCACCTTTTCCGCGAAGCCGACCGGCGCGTTGAGGCCCGTGCCGACGGCGGTGCCCCCTTGGGCTAGTTCCTGCAGGCCGGGCAGCGTCAGCTCGATGCGCTTGATCGACGAGGCGACCTGCGCGGCATAGCCGGAAAATTCCTGGCCGAGCGTCAGCGGCGTGGCGTCCTGCGTATGCGTGCGGCCAATCTTGATGATGTGGTTGAAGGCGCGGGCCTTGGCGTCGAGCGCCTTGTGCAGGTGGTGCAGGGCAGGGATCAGGTGATGCGCGACCCGCTCGGCGCAGGCGATATGCATGGCCGTCGGATAGGTGTCGTTGGACGACTGGCTCATATTGACGTGGTCGTTCGGGTGCACCGGCTTCTTCGAGCCCATCACCCCGCCGAGCATCTCGATCGCCCGGTTGGAGATCACCTCGTTGGCATTCATGTTGGACTGCGTGCCCGAGCCCGTCTGCCAAACCACCAGCGGGAAATGATCGTTAAGCTTGCCGTCGATCACTTCCTGCGCCGCCTCGACGATCGCTTTGCCGATGACCGGATCGAGCCGTTTCATCTCCATGTTCACTTCGGCGGCGGCGCGCTTGACGATGCCGAGCGCGCGCACGATAGAAGCCGGCTGTTTTTCCCAGCCGATCTTGAAATTGCCCAGCGAACGCTGCGCCTGCGCGCCCCAATAGCGGTCGGCCGCCACCTCTACAGGGCCGAACGTATCGGTTTCGGTTCTGGTCTTTTCAGCGCTCACGGGGAACTCTCCGGTCTGTCGATTTGGGCAACGGCGTATCGCGTTGGACAAACGGCATCAAGCGGAGATTGAGGGCGGGAAAGATGCAAATCGGTTGAAGGGAAGCTCACCCCATCGGCGGCCCGACAATGTCGATGCCGTTCTCGGCGCACAGTCTCGTCAGCGCCTCAATCATCTCTGGCGTCGGCACCGCCGCCGGCGGCAGGTCCGGCTGTTCGGCCGGGCGGCCAGCCTTTCGCACCATCGTCTCGAAGTCCGAACCGCGCGTCACTGTGAGCGTGCGCGCGCCTTCCGGAGACTCCACCCGGTAAGTGTGCGGCAGGCCTTTTGGCGCGAGCACCGTTTCGCCAGCGTCGGCAATCCGCTCGCGGCCGTCAAGGACGAAACGTATCCGGCCTTCGAGGATGTGAAACACCTCGTCCTCATTGTAATGCACGTGCAGCGGTACGGAATCGCCGTAGGGCTGGCGGTGTTCGATGACACAGATGCCGTCCTCGCCATCGGCCGACGAAACCCGGATGGTGACGAGCGTGTTGTTGAACCAGAGGAGTTCCTTGCCTGCGATCGTCGCGTTGATCATTGTCATCATTGCTCTCCTTTTCGACGGTGACCTAAGCAAGGACGAGCCGGTGATGGAAATCGAATGATCGTATGGGGCGGATTGACGCGATGAATTTGAACGCGCTCGACCTCAATTTGGTGAGAGTGCTAGACGCGCTCCTGCGCGAGAAAAGCGTGACGCGCGCGGGCGAGCAGATCGGCCTCAGCCAGCCTGCAGTGAGTGCGGCGCTCAACCGACTGCGCCATGCGTTGAACGACCAGCTCTTCGTGCGGCGCGGCAACGACATGGTGCCGACACCGCGCGCCGAAAGCCTGGCGGAGCCGGTGCGCGCAGCGCTGCGCGAGATCGAGCGCGCCTTTCAGCCCGCGACCGATTTCGATCCGGCAAGGTTGGAACGAACCTTCACCTTCATGGGCGCCGATTTCTTCTCCATGCTCCTGATGCCGCCCTTTGCCGCTCGCATCGCGGCGGTGGCGCCTGGTGTCTCGTTCCGCTTCCTCGACAGTGCTATAGGTGACGTCTCGAAGCTGCTGCAGGAGGATCGGATCGACCTCGCGCTGGAGCGCCCGCTGGAGGTCGCGGAGTGGGTATCGAGCGTGGCGCTGTTCGGCTCGCCCTTCGCCGTCATCGCGGCGAAAGACAATGCCGCTCTCGGCCAGGCGGGCATCGCCGAGGGCGAAGAGGTGCCGATAGACCTCTTTTGTGCCCTGCCGCACGCGCTGCGCTCCATCGATGGCTCGATGTCGGGTTTCACCGACGATGCGTTGGGCAGAATGGGCCGGGCGCGCCGCGTCACGCTTGCCTTGCCGCATTTCCAGGCCGTTGCGCTGGCGGCGGCGAGCGGGCCCTATCTGGCGGCCGTTCCAACGCAGTTCGCGGTTCAAGCTGCAAAATCCTTGCCGATTGGTATCTATCGAGCACCGATCTCGATCCCGTCGCCGGCCGTCAGAATGTACTGGCACGCGCGCCGCGACGATGAGCCACCGCATCGCTGGATCCGCGAGCAGATACTCGATGAGGTGGGAAAGCTCGGGTTCAAGGACTGGGACGGTACCGCGAGTGCTCATCCGGCGATATAGCCGCCGTTGAAGCGAAAATGCAGCGCCGGCAACGCGGGCGGTCAAGCGCGGGAGCTGTCGCCGGGTATGAACTTTATCCGGCCGAAGCTAGCCCGACCGGCGCGGACTGGCGCAGCGCCAGCCGCCCCGCGACGAAATCCTTGACCTGGCGCACGGCCTGCTCGCGCGTGACGCTGCCTGGCTGCAGGCCAAGCCTGAGCCACAGTCCGTCGATCAAGGCGGTGACGCCGAGCACGATCTCGTCGGCCACTTCCGCCGAAGCGAGGCCGCGCAGGCCGGACAAGAGGTTCGAGCGCATGCGGGCGTGGATGACCTTCTGGATGCGCGCCAGCTTCTCGTCGCGCGGCACCTCGGCGCAGAGCGACAGCCAGGCGTGGCAGAGCGGCGGCAGGAACAGGTGCTCCTCGAAATTGCCCTCGATCACGGCGTCCACCCGCTCCATTGGCGTCCGCGCCCGCTGAAGCCGGGCGACGACGGCGTGACAGAGCACGGCATTGGCCTCGCGCATAGCGTGCTCGAACAGCTCCTGCTTGTTGCGGAAATAATGCAGCACGATGCCCTTCGAGGCGCCGGCCTGGGCCGCCACCTTTTCCAGCGTCGCGCCGGCGATGCCTTCGCGCTCCAGAACAGTGAAGGCCGCCTGCCGCAACTCCCTGCGGCGAATGTCGCTGAGGCGCGTGAGTTTCACCGGATCGATCCCTGCATGACGAATCAACGTTGACATTTTCGTCCGTCCAGATCAATCATTGACCAATGGGACAATAAATAGACCGAAAGGTCAATGAGGAGAACCGGAATTATGTTGCGCATGCTTGCGAATGGCGTCTGTGTCGCGGCGTTGATTATGGCTTCCCCGGCGGCCCGGGCCGCCGAGGCTGACGGCTGCAAGACTGTCCGCATGGCCGAGCCCGGCTGGAACGATCTCGCCTTCACCACCGGCGTGGCCAAGGTACTGCTCCAGGCGCTCGGCTACGAGCCGCAGAGCGAGGTGCTCGGCATCAACGTCATCTACGAGGGGATGAAGAACAAAGACCTCGACCTGTTCCTGGGCTACTGGGACCCAGCCATGGTCACCTATTACGAGCCCTACAAAAAAGACGGCTCGATCGAGAATGTGCGCGTCAATCTGGTTGGCGCCAAATACACCTTCGCCGTGCCGACCTATGTCTGGGATGCCGGCGTCAAGGACCTGTCCGACCTGCACAAATTCGCCGACAAGTTCGGCAAGAAGATGTACGGCATCGAGCCCGGCTCGAACCAGCTCATGATGGACGCCATAGCTGACCCGCAATACGGGCTCGGCGGCTGGCAGGTGGTAGAGTCGAGCGAAGCCGGCATGCTCTCGGAAGTCGGCTACGAGATCAAGGAGAAGCAGTTCATCGTGTTCCAGGGCTGGGCGCCGCATCCGATGAACACGATGTACGACTTCAAGTACCTGACCGGCGGCGACAAGTTCTTCGGCCCGAATTTCGGCGCCGCCACCGTGACCACCCAGGTGCGCAAGGGATATCTGCTGGAGTGCCCGAACGTGGCGCAGTTCCTGAAGAATCTCGCCTTTGACATCGACATGGAAAATGTCGGCATGGGTTACCTCATCAACGACGGGATGAAGCCGGAGGATGGGGCGCTGAAGTCGATCACCTTGCACAAGGATCGCCTCGACGCGTGGCTCGCCGGCGTCACCACTTTCGACGGCAAACCCGGCCTAGCCGCGGTCAAGGAAAAGCTCGGACTGTGAGGCTGGCGCAATTGGACCTTCGTGACCAGGAGGCCGGACAGGCCGCCCGGGCCGGGCGCAAGCGGATCATCGATGTCGGCGGCCTCGACCTAGCCTATGTCGAGATCGCCGGTGCGGAGCCGCCGCTGCTCCTGATTCACGGCTTCACCGACACCAGCCGCAGCTTTTCGCTGCTGGCACCGCATCTCTCGGGCCGCCGGCTGATCGTGCCGGACTTGCGTGGCCACGGCGCCTCGCAGGCGAGCGAGGGCTGCGGCGTCGCCGATTTCGCCGGCGACATTGCCGGGCTGATGCAGCGCCTGCAGCTGAGCCGGCCGATCGTCGTTGGGCATTCGCTGGGCGGCATGGTGTCCATTGCACTCGCCGCGCGGCATCCGGAAAGGATCGGCGGGTTGGTGATCCTGGCCGGCACGCTGAAGCCCGATTTCGAACCGGGTCACCCGCTGGTCGACGGCGTCGCCGCCTTGCGCGATCCGATCTCGCCATCGGATCCGTTCTATGAGTGGTGGCATGCCTGCGGACCGGGCGTGCCGCGGGCTTTTCTCGCCGGCCTCGCGCAAGACGCGTCCGCGATTCCCGCAGCGCGCTGGCACGCCATCCTCGAAGAAATCCGCCGCACCGATCTGACCGCCGCGGCACGGGCCGTGCAAGCGCCGACGCTGATCATCGCCGGCGGGCTCGATCCGCTTTTCGGCGAAGGGCACCAGCAGTCGATGGCCCAGGCGCTTTCCGGATCCCATCTGGTGTGGGCGCAGGACTGCGGCCACAACCCGCATTGGGAAGACCCTGCCTTTGTCGCCAAGGCCATAGCGGGCATGTTGCCGAGCGGCTGACTATCTCAACAGCGACCGGGTCGTCGGCGTCAAGCGCAACGTCTCTGCCGGTTTCATCGAAACAGCTTGCATGGTTTCACGAACCGCTTGCCATGCCGGCGAAGCGGCGAGGGCGGCCCGATAGCCCGCATGGACGTCGCCATCGTCGAAACCGAGGGCTGCGATGAAGACGTTGTCGGCGGCACGCACAGGCAAACGCGGAAACGTGTTTTCGGCATGCTCGCTGATGAAGGCGCCGAGCAGCCGGGCACTTTTTGCCGCAAGCTGAGGAACCGCCGCCGCCTGGAAACGCTCGGCAAAACCGGCCTCGGCGCCTGGCTGCAAATGATGAATCGAGATCTCAACAAAGCCGGACAAGCGGCTCCGATCGCTCACAGTTTCGTCCTCGGCAACTGTCGGCCGAAGCAACCCTGAGAGATCAAACGCCGCATCAGGCCAGGCCGGCTTCAGCAACAGCACGTCGTCGGAATCGATCATCGTCGAATTGGCGGCACCGCGATGCGCGGCCCAGACCGGCCCGCCATAGAAGGCGCTCAGCGCGTCCTTCCTTGTCTGCATATCCTCGAAGCCGCGCAGCCAGACGAACATGTCGGGGCGGTCGAGATCGCGGAACTGGCCTATGACGGTCATACCGGTGGCTTCCTGCGTTTCGACGAACTCCCCGTCGAACAGTGCGATCAGCGTTTCGCGCTGCCCGGGCTTCAGCGTGTATTGCCGAAGCTCGACGACGGGTGAGGCACGGCGGGAAGGTGGGTTCATGGCCAGAATCTCAAAACAGGGTGATCGTCCTGTTTATAAACAGACCGGTTGTCCTGTTTTGTCAATCTGCTATCGTGATTTTCCCCTTCTCCGCTTGTGGGAGAAGGTGGATCGGCGCGCAGCGCCGAGACGGATGAGGGGTGTTCCAGCGGAGCGAGACGCTGGCATCTCCGGGGCACCCTTATCCGCCCTCGCTTCGCTCAGGTACCTTCTCCGACAAAGGGGAAAAGGGGAGACCGACATGGTCATGCGCAAAAAGCGGACCAACGATCCGGAAGGCATGCGCCGACGCGTCCTCGACGTTGCGGAAGACACCTTCCAGGCGCGCGGCTATCACGCGTCGAGCCTCGGCGATCTGATGGCGGCGGCCGGCGTCACCGGCGGCGCGCTGCACCATCATTTCCCGACCAAGAAAGCGCTGGCGCTGGCGGTGATCGAGGAACGGGTAGCGGCAGCGGTCCGGGAAACCTGGATCGACCCGGTGCTGGCGGCGCCCTCGGCTCGCGAAGGCGTGCGGGCCGTGTTCGAGGCCGTGGCCGAAGAGCTCGAGCAACAGGGCTATGTGCGCGGCTGCCCGCTCAACAACTTGGCGCATGAACTGTCGCTGGCCGACGACGAGTTCCGCCTGGCGCTGGCCAGGATCTTTGCCGATTGGCGGCAGGCGATCGCTGATAAGATCCGGGCCGACCAGCTGGACGGCGGGGAGGGCGCAATCGATCCGGAGCGTTTTGCGGCGCTGACCGTGGCCGCCTATTCCGGCGCTATGTCGATGGCCAAGGCATCGCAAAACGCCGGAGTGTTGCGGGAGTGTTTGAAAGGGTTCGAAAATTTCGAGCTATCGCCATCGCGGGGTAGGTTGAAGCGGCGGCGTCGCGTGTTGCCACGGCCAAAGATCGGATAATATGCCTGCGGGGCGGAGGAGGCGTGAAAGATCGCGTCGACGACAATGACGCCTCACTCCCTCAACGGCTTGATCGTCTCAAACCCCACCTCGCGCTGTGCGCTCGTCCCCTCATCATACCGCCGCGCCAGCACCGCCTGCAGGTCGGGCGAATAGAGCGCGATGAAGGTGTCGATGACATTGCCATTATCGCCGGTGATCGTTTCGCCGGCCACGAGCACGTTGTATTTGCAGTCGCCGAGCTTATAGATGTCCGTGCCCTTGACGACTAAAGCCAGAATCTCGGTGCCATTCGGCGCCTTTTTTGAAGACAGCCGCACGAATTCGGTCTTGCTCTTGGCGCCCGCCTTCAGCGGGAACAGCTTCTTCAAGTCGCCGAGCGGGACCGTCGAGAGCCGCCCGGTCTCGCTGTCGCGGAACACTTCGATCAGCCCGGCATAGAGATACTGCGTCTGCGGTGAGTCTGACTCATATCTGTTGGTGACCGCGACCATGCCGCCGGGCGCTGGGCGGAATTCGCTGCGGATACCGGGCTTTTCGAGCACGAAACCGGCTTTCGCGGATTTGCCGTCGACGCAATCGGCAGCCTGCACGGCGCCGGCAAGCATAGCGAACGTCATGCCGATTGTGAGGGTCTTCAGGCCTTCCTCCCCTGGATGCATGTTCCAAAGCAATGGCAGACCCTCGCCGCGCTGTCGACCCAAGAGCTTTTCATGCCTTGGCATGAAAAGTCTCCAGCGCGATGCCGGGCAACTGGACGAGGCGGGTCGAGGGCGTTTAATCGGGTGACGATGAATCGCTCTTCGCCAGCAACCGTCTCGCGCCGCATCTTCATCGCCAGGATGGGAGGTCTCGCTGCCGCCTGCGCCTTGCCTCGCGCGGCCTTCGGCCAGACCGGCAAGCGCATCCAGCCGATCGACGCCACCTTCCTCTTCATCGCCGATATCCATGCCTGCCGCATGGCGAGCGGACTCAGCCCGAACTGCCTGCAGGAAGGCAAGACCGATGCAGCACTTCTGCGCAACGTCGCGGCCTTGAATGCGATTGCCGACAAGAAATGGCCGGCCGAGATCAACGGCGTCTCCACCGGTCTCCATTCGGCCGGCACCCGCATCGGCAGGCCGCTCGGCCTCGTCACCGGGGGCGACATCACCGACGACGGCGGCGGCCAGGTCACCGAGCCCAGCGAAGGTACGCAGCTTCTGCAGTTCTCCCAGCGCTATCAGGAAGGCATCGGGCCCGACCGCGTCCATATCCCGGTCTATGTCGGGCTCGGCAATCACGATCTCGACCAGAACGGCTCACCGCCGCATGTCGAGTGGTATCGCCGCGAATTGCGCGACTATGTCGAGGTCAATCATCGCCCGGGCGTGTTCTTCAAGCCGCCGGTGCCGGCAACCGAATACGATGTCGACACCGACTGCTATTCCTGGGACTGGGGCGGCTTGCACCTCATCCAGATGCACCGCTTCGCCGGGGACACCGGGCACGGCGTACCGAGCAGCCTGCCCTGGCTGAAGCAGGACCTCGCCACCTATGCCGGCGACGGTCGTCCAGTCGTCCTGTTCCAGCATTATGGCTGGGACGCTTTCTCAACCGAGCGCTGGGACCCGGTGAAACGCACCTATGACGACGAGGGCGCCGGCCGTCCGCATTGGTGGGGCGAGGCCGACCGTCAGGCGCTGCTGGCCGCAATCAAGGGCTACAATGTCATCGCAGTCTTCCACGGTCATCAGCACGAAGTGCCGATGATCTATCAGCGCGACGGGCTCGATATCGTCAAGCCGAAGGCCGCCTATTTAGGGGGCTTCGCCCTGGCGCGGGTCACGGCCGGCAACATGGATGTGGTATTGGGGGAGGCGGTCGGCGATCACGGCGAGATCGTCTTCACCAACGCCTTGGCCAAGCAATTCCAGACATGAAAGGCCGCCTCGTGGCTGCCTCTTGCGACCAAAACCGGAAGACTTTGCGGACCTTATCCTTCACGTCGCCACAGGTCTTCTGCACCTTGCCAGCGAGCTTGTCGGCGGCGCTTCAGATCTGGGTTCGCCGGTTGCCGGCGGCCTTGCCGGCCGCCTGCTTGACCGAGCTCTTCATTGCTTGGTGATGCCGGCGACCTGATCCCTGTTCGCTATGCGCGCATCTCCTGGGTCTGCATGGGAGCTGGATGCGAGAGCCGCATCCGGCAGCCAAACGGACGAAGAGATTTTGGCCCGCAAGCCGGTGACTTTCGGCTCGAAGGTGAAGCGGCTAGGTTGGGCCGCAACCTGCATGAGGAGAGTCGGTCTTGACTGAATTCACACTCTATGTCGGCAACAAGTGCTTTTCCTCCTGGTCGTTGCGGCCCTGGGTGGCGATGAAGCACCTGGAGATACCATTCGAGGAGGGTTTCGTGCGCCTGCGCACGCCGGAGACCGCCGCCAACCTCGCCAAGGTCTCGCCGACCGGCCTGGTGCCGGTCCTGGATCATAAACTGCCGAAGGGAGGGGGCAGGATCGTCTGGGAAACGCTTGCCATCCTGGAATATCTGGCCGATCTCTATCCAGAAAAAAGGCTCTGGCCGGAAGAGCTCGGCGCCCGAGCGCTGGCGCGTTCGGTGGCGACCGAGATGCACTCCGGCTTCCGCGAGGTCCGTTACGGCTGGCCGATGAATCTGCGCCGGCCGAAATCGCACAAGCCGCTCGATGCCGAGGGCGAGGCGCAGCGGGCCAGGATCGAAGCGATCTGGCGCCAGTGCCGCGAGCAATATGGCGAAGGCGGCCCGTTCCTGTTCGGCCATTTCACCGCGGCCGATGCCATGTATGCGCCTGTGGTCACGCGCTTCGACACTTATGGCGGCAAACTGGCGCCCGTCACCCGCGCCTATGTCAACGCGGTGTTGGCGACGCCGGCGATGCTTCACTGGTATGCGGAAGCGGCCGGAGAGCCTTGGCCCGAACCCGGGCCGCACGAACAGGATTGAGCGCGAGCCCTGTCCGCAAATTGCGTCAACTGCTCTGATGGGGACTTCAAGCCTTAGCGGACCAACGCGCAATCCAAGGCCGGACTCGAACACCGCCTCGCCACGATGGAAGCACTGACCGCCGAGGATATCGCCAACGCTATCCTCTATGCCGTCAGCCAACCGCCGCGCGTCAACGTCAACGAGATCCTGATCCGCCCCGACCGATCAGGAACGCTGCGGCGTCCGTCAATCAGGAGAAATTGACCGGAGCCGTCGTTCGGCATAATATGTAACCGAATGGATACGCATTATGCCGCAAGCTGAGCAAGACCGTTCCGTCTTCCGCGCCATCGCCGATCCAACGCGGCGCGCCATCCTCGACCGCCTGCGAAAAGGCCCGGCGCCGGTCAACGAGCTGGCGTCCGCCTTCGCCCAGAGCAGGCCTGCCATTTCCAAGCATTTGAGAATCCTGCGTGAACTCAGTGTGGTGTCCGAGCGGCGGCAGGGCCGCGAACGTGTCTACCGACTGGAACCGGCGGAGTTGAAGGACGTCGCGGACTGGATTCTGCCTTACCGCGATTTCTGGCAGCAGAGCCTCGGCAACCTGAAATCCTATCTGGAGAACGACTGATGGCCGTCAGCGACAGACCGCGCGCAATCGCCGACATTTCCACAGGCACCATCCTTGCTACGGTGACGATTGCAGCGCCGCCGCAGCGCGTATTCCGTGCCATCACCGCCGAGGATCAGATCCCCCTCTGGTGGGGCGCCGACAACATGTATCGGACAACGAAGCACGTGGCTGATGTCCGGCCGGGCGGCGCTTGGCGCTCCGAGGGCAAGGGCTCCGACGGCCAGGAATTTCACGTCGATGGCGAGTATCTCGAGGTTGAGCCGCCGCAACGGCTCGTCATGACCTGGAAGGCGCCCTGGGACGGCAACAACATCACAACTGTCAGCTATACGCTGGAGGCGGTCGAAAACGGCACGCGGCTTACATTGCGCCACGAAGGCTTCGGCCAGCGCCACGACTCCTGCCGCGATCACGGCTCGGGCTGGGAGCGGGTACTGGACTGGCTTGGCGACTTCCTCGCCAAGGAGACCGGTGCCAAGCCGCTTTCGGTCTTTCATTGCCGGCTGATCCCGCCGCGTCCGGATTTCGCTTTCACCTTGACGGAAGAGGAGCGGGCGCTGATGGCAGCGCATGCCGACTATCTGCGTGGCAAGCTCAAGGAAGGCGCGGTGATCCTGTTCGGTCCTGTCGCCGATCCGACAGGCCCCTGGGGACTCGGGATTGTCCGCGCCAGAGACGAGGCCGAAGTCAAGGCTCTTACGGATGCCGACCCGACAGTGCGCGCAGGCCGCGGTTTTCGCTATGAAATCCTGCCTATGATGAGCACGATCATGTGACGCTGACACAAAAAAAGCCTCTCGCGCTTTTTACGGTGCGGGAGGCGTCTTTGTCAGCTCTCGTGAGATTGCTGACGACATTGCAATGTGCGGGTGCTGGATTGGTTCCCGCAGTTCGCGAATTTTTCGGAAGCTGACCGTCCTTTTTTTGGGATCGCTGAATGCGAAGAAGGTCGGGCCGATATCCGACTTTTTCGTTTCCAGGAGTGGATTGTTCGTCACGGCTCGATTGCGATGTGCTAAGCAGCCCGCACCCGCAAATGTGAATGCTCCGAACCAGGAAGAAGATTTTGTCCCTAATTCCGAAAACATCCCGCGATCAGGCCGAGTCCCTTTTCAGCAAGTCCCGGACCCAGTCGATGTCGCTCAACCGCATCATGTCCGAACGGGATGCCGTCAGCCAGGCCAGGGAGGCCAAGACCGCGCGCCTGCGCGAACTGCGGCTGGAGAAGGAAGCGGAGGCGGCTGCCCTCGCTGCCCCCGCCTCGAAACGCGCAAGCAAAGCCTGATGGCCACCAAACGCATCCCGCCAAGGCCGATCGCCGCCGACTCGACCATAGCCGATATGGTCGATGTTCTGGACAGACCAGTCGAATATGTCCGGCGCGTTTTGGAGAAGCTGGAGCGCTGCAGGCGCATCCATGGCGATGCCCAGGTGCGGCTTGGTGTGCGCAGCCGTGCCGAATGCCCGAACTATCTGATCGAGTATGTGCGAGAGGATCGCAAGACCCACGAACGCGTGGCCCATTGCGATGCCGCCTATAGTGGCAGCACGCATCGCGAACTGGCGCCGCATCACGTCGAGGAGGCCAGGAACTGGTCACCGGAGGAAATGAACATTACGGCGGTTTCGGCACTGATCGGCCGCCTGCGCAATCCGCGTGCGCCGTCACCGCATGTCGCTGAAGAGAACTGATATGGCCATAAGATATTCCGCCAAGGGTCAGCCTGCCGAAAAGCCGACCAAGCCGTCTGCCGTAAAGCCGGGCCAGCCGGCCGCAGCTCCGAAAGCCGATGGACCGGTCGCGACAGATCTGTTCGAGACATCGGCGGAAGCGCCGCCGCGCAAGACGGGCAAGAAGAAATAGCGCCTTGCCGCACGACTCCGGCCACAGCCGCTTGCCTTGGCTGCCGGATGCGGCGGCCAAGGCAACTGCCGCCTTCGACTGCCGGAGCTGCGGCGCCTGCTGCGCCTATTCGGCTGAATGGCCACGCTTTTCGACCGAGGAGGATGAGCAGCTCGATCGTATCCCGGCCGGGCTGATAGCCGCCGACCAGTCCGGCATGCGCTGTCAGGACGACCGATGTTCGGCGCTCACCGGCGAGGTGGGGAAACATACGGCCTGTGGCATCTACGACCTGCGCCCCGATGTCTGCCGCGCCTGCATGCCCGGCGGCGACGACTGCCTGATGGCGAGGGCAGCGCATGGGCTGGCGGTGAGCTATCTCCCCCCTTGAGGGGAAGATGGCCGCGAAGGGGTCAGAGGGGGTCGTCTCGCATAGAGCGCCGACATCGTCTTGTCGCGCAAGAGGTTGACGCCCCGTGCGCTGCGCCCCCCCTCTGCCGCCTCCGGCGACATCTCCCCCTCAAGACCGAAAATCACGCTCTCCACCCGCTTGCCGGGTCGCACGTCTGTCGGTACCTTCGCGCCGGGCAGGGCTGCGGACGAAATCCATGAGCATCGAATTCCTGTTGACGTCGCTGATCATCGTGGCTTCGCCCGGCACCGGCGTCCTTTATACGTTGAGCGCCGGCCTTTCGCGTGGCGCGCGCGCTTCGATCATCGCCGCCTTCGCCTGCACGCTGGGCATCATCCCGCATATGGCCGCCGCCATCACCGGCCTCGCCGCTGTGCTGCACACAAGCGCCCTCGCTTTCGAGACGCTGAAATATCTCGGCGTCGCCTATCTGCTCCACATGGCCTGGAACACGTTGAAGGAAAAGGGCGGCTTGAGTATCGATGAGGATGCCGTGCCGCGCTCGACCGCAAGGACCATCACATCCGGCGTCCTGGTCAACATCCTGAACCCCAAACTGTCGATCTTCTTCTTCGCCTTCCTGCCGCAATTCGTCAGCACCACCGAGCCGCACGCGCTGCCCAAGATGCTGGAGCTCTCCGGCGTCTTCATGCTGATGACCTTCATCGTCTTCGCCATCTACGGCGTGTTCGCGGCCTCGGTGCGCAGCCACATCGTGTCGCGGCCGAAGGTGCTGACCTGGATGCGCCGCACCTTCGCCGGCGCCTTCGTCATGCTCGGGGCGAAGCTGGCATTGGCGGACAGATAAGCGAGCCACCTATCCTTTCACATAGCCCATCGCCTCGACGATTTTGCCGTCCGAGACACGCATCAGATTGACGCCGCGAAGCGACCTGCCATCGGCCATCCAGAAGTGCCAGCGGATCGTGGCGCGGTCGCCGGCGACGAATGTTTCTTCGATATCGAAGCGCGTTCCGGGTCCGGTGGCGATCGCCGACCACAATTCGACGCAAGCCGTCTTGCCGGTGCGGCGGGCACCGTCGGGCGCCGGCGTGGTGTTCTCGATCACGCAGTCCTGCGCCACCAATTCGTCCAGTGCCGCCGGATCGTGACGCTGGAAGACGTCGTTGTAGCGCCGCATGATTTCCGCCGTCTCGGCGGAGCGCTTGGCCGTGGCGATGTCGATGATCAATTCCTGGGTCATTGGATATTCTCCCTGTCGTTTCATTGAGCTACGAGGCTCGCCTTGAGCGTGATGGTTGCGACGCCGGCGAGCGCCCGTGAGACCAGGCAGGCCGCCTTGGCCTTTTGCGCCAGCCGCTCGAAATCCTCCGCCGAGATGCCGGCAACGCGGGCCTGAGTTTCGAGCTCGATGCGGGTGAGCGTCGGCCCGGCCGTAGTGGCGCCGAGATGCACCTTGGCGATCGCATGGATGTTCTCGGCCGTATGGCCTTCGGCGCCGAGTATGGCGGTGAGCGCCATCGAGTAGCAGCCGGCATGGGCGGCCGCGATCAGTTCTTCCGGATTGGTGCCCGGACCGCTCTCGAAGCGCGACGGGAAGGAATAGGCGCCTTCGAACACGCCGCTGCCCAGCCGCAGCCGGCCGGACCCTTCCTTGAGCGTGCCCTGCCATTGGGCCGAGGCTTCTCGAATTGTCATGACTGATCTCCTCTCTGTTTGCGGGAAAGCGTGGTGGTCACGCGCCGTCGATGACGACCTTGCCGAAGACGTCGCCCTGCTGGAAATGGCGGTAGGCCTCGCGCGCCTCGGCGAATGGGAAGACCTTGTCGATGATGGGCTTCAGCCGGTGCGTGGCGACAGCGGCGAGCATTGCCTCCAGTCCGTTGCGGCTGCCGACGAACAGTCGGCCGATGGTGGCGAGGCTGCGCTGATAGACGGCGCCCGGGATCTCGACCGGCTTGCCCTTCTGGTCCTGAACGGTCAGCAGCACGATACGGCCGTAGAGCGAACTGGCGATCAGCGACTGCGCGAAGGTGGCCGGGCCGCCGGTCTCGACGACCAGATCGATGCCGCCGGTCGCCTCGCGCAGCTTCATGCCCCATTCCGGCGTTTCGGCCGCCGCGATGACGGGGTCGGCACCGAGAGCCCGCAGCCTGTCGGCCTTCTCGGCGCGCGAGGTGACAGCGGCCACGCGGCAGCCCATGAGCTTGGCGAACTGCAAGGCAAACAGCGCAACACCGCCTGAGCCGATCACCAGGACCCATTGTCCGGGCTTCGGAATCTCGGCGCCCGTCAGCGCGCTCCAGGCGGTCAGCCCGGCGCAGGCGAAGGTCGCCGCTTCCTGCCATGAGAGATGGTCGGGCAGCCGTACTGCCCATTGCTCGTCGAGCAGCGCATATTCTGAGAGCATGCCATCCAGCGTGCAGCCAAGCTGGTCGACGACGCCCGGATGCATGTGGCCGTCAATCCAGCGCGCGAAATAGCTGCCGGTGACGCGATCGCCAACGGCAAAGCGGGTCACGTCGCCGCCGATCGCGACGACTTCGCCGGCGCCGTCGCTCAGCGGCACGATGCCGGCGCGCGGCGGGAGCGGATAGGTGCCGTTGAGGATCATCGTGTCGCGGCGGTTGAGCGAGGTTGCCCGCACACGCACCAGGATCTGGTTTCTCCCCGGCTCGGGCATTGGCACCTCGCGCAGTGCCAGCTTCTCGATTTCGCCGAATTGCTCGAGCCGATAGGTTCGCATTGCCGCCTCCGAAATATGTAGACCGATTTACATATTATGTAGACCGATTGTCATATTCGAAGCAACCCCTATAATGCGAACTCCTGACAGAGGCTGACATTCGAGAGGTCGACGTGGCGACGGACACACGTACCCGCATGATCGAGGCGACGGCGCTGCTCATCCGAAAGCGCGGCTATCACGGCACGTCGCTGAACGATATCTTGAGCGCCAGCGCGGCACCCCGCGGCTCGCTCTACTTTCATTTCCCGGGCGGCAAGGACCAGCTTGTCATCGAGGTGACGCGCGCCAGCGTCGCCGATGTGACGGAGCGGCTGGGCGCGGCGCTGTTGGAGGAAAGCGATCCCGCCGTTGCCGTCCACCACATCTATCAGTCGGTCGCCCGCATGCTGGAGGAGAACGAGTTCTCGCTCGGCTGCCCGGTCGCGCCGGTGGTGCTCGACGCGCCGAACGATGTTTCGGACCTGGTTGAAATCTGCCGCTCAGCCTTCGAGCAGTGGATCGGGCTGCTGCGCCAGGCTTTCATGCGGGCAGGGGTGCCGGAGCGACGTGCGCAGGCGTTGGCGCTGCTGGTCGAATCCTCGCTCGAAGGCCTGATGGTGATCGCCCGCGCCACCCGCGACCGTAGCCCGGTCCAGGCGGTGGCCGACGAGGTGGCGGCTCTGGTCGAGCAAGCGGTGCTGGCTGGCAAGGTGGCACGGCAGGCGGAAAGTGCCGCCTGAGGACTCGGATCTCCAAATGCAAACAAAAAGGGCGCCTTTCGGCGCCCTTTCGTATGCATTGGCTTGGTAGCCTGGATTTAGAAATCCATGCCGCCCATGCCGCCCATGCCGCCGCCGCCCATGCCGCCAGGCATGCCGCCGCCAGCCGACTCCTTCTTCGGAGCTTCGGCGATCATGGCTTCGGTGGTGACGAGCAGGCCGGCGACCGAGGCCGCGTCCTGGAGAGCCGTGCGCACGACCTTGACCGGGTCGACGATGCCCATGGCGATCATGTCGCCATATTCGCCGGTCTGGGCATTGTAGCCGAAGGTCGCGCCCTTGTTGTCGAGGATCTTGCCAGCGACGATCGAGGCTTCCGCACCGGCGTTGGCCGCGATCTGGCGGGCCGGAGCCTGCAGCGCGCGACGCACGATGTTGATGCCGGCGGCCTGGTCGGAGTTGGCGCCGGTGGCCTTGAGGTTGCCCGAAGCGCGCAGGAGCGCAACGCCGCCGCCGGCGACGATGCCTTCTTCCACGGCCGCGCGGGTCGCGTTCAGGGCGTCATCGACGCGGTCCTTCTTTTCCTTGACTTCCACTTCGGTCGCACCGCCGACGCGGATCACGGCAACGCCGCCGGCGAGCTTCGCCAGACGTTCCTGCAGCTTCTCCTTGTCGTAGTCCGAGGTGGTCTCCTCGATCTGCTGCTTGATCTGGGCGACGCGGCCCTGGATCTCGGCCTTCTTGCCGGCGCCGTCGACGATGGTGGTGTTCTCCTTGGAGATCGACACCTTCTTGGCGCGGCCGAGCATGTTGAGGCCGACATTCTCGAGCTTGATGCCGAGGTCTTCCGAGATGACCTGGCCACCGGTGAGGATGGCGATGTCTTCCAGCATGGCCTTGCGGCGGTCACCGAAGCCCGGCGCCTTGACGGCGGCGATCTTCAGGCCACCGCGCAGCTTGTTGACGACCAGCGTGGCCAGAGCCTCGCCTTCGACGTCTTCCGAGATGATGAGCAGCGGCTTCGAGGTCTGGACGACGGCTTCCAGGACCGGCAGCATGGCCTGCAGGTTGGACAGCTTCTTCTCGTGCAGCAGGATGTAGGCGTCTTCCAGATCGGCGACCATCTTGTCGGCGTTGGTCACGAAGTAGGGCGACAGGTAGCCGCGGTCGAACTGCATGCCTTCGACGACTTCCAGCTCTGTCTCGGCGGTCTTGGCTTCCTCGACGGTGATGACGCCTTCGTTGCCGACCTTCTGCATCGCTTCCGCGATCATCTTGCCGACCGACTCGTCGCCATTGGCCGAGATCGTGCCGACCTGGGCGACTTCCTCGGAAGTCTTGATCTTCTTGGCGGCCTTGCCGAGCGCCGTGACGACTTCGGTGACGGCGAGGTCGATGCCGCGCTTGAGGTCCATCGGGTTCATGCCGGCGGCGACCGCCTTGTGGCCTTCCTGGACGATCGACTGCGCCAGAACCGTTGCGGTCGTGGTGCCGTCGCCGGCGATGTCGTTCGTCTTCGAAGCGACTTCGCGGACCATCTGAGCGCCCATGTTCTCGAACTTGTCCTCAAGCTCGATTTCCTTGGCGACAGTGACGCCGTCCTTGGTGATGCGCGGGGCGCCGAACGACTTATCGATCACGACATTGCGGCCCTTCGGGCCGAGGGTCACCTTCACCGCGTCGGCGAGGATGTTGACACCGCGCAGCATGCGCTCACGGGCATCGCGGGAGAATTTTACGTCTTTTGCAGCCATGTTTTAGCTCCTGGCAGGGGCTCGGGAAGAGCCCGAAGATGAAGATTCAGGTGAGGCCGATGATCAGCCGATGATGCCCATGATGTCGGATTCCTTCATGATCAGAAGGTCTTCGCCATTGAGCTTGACTTCAGTGCCCGACCACTTGCCGAACAGGATGCGGTCGCCGGCCTTGACGTCCAGCGGGACGAGCTTGCCGCTTTCGTCGCGGGCGCCGGAGCCGACGGCGATGATCTCGCCTTCCTGCGGCTTCTCCTTCGCCGTATCCGGGATGATGATCCCGCCGGCGGTCTTGGATTCGGATTCGACCCGGCGAACGACCACGCGGTCATGAAGCGGGCGGAACTTGGACTTTGCCATGTTGTCTTCCTCGAGTGAGAACGGTGAGAACTGTTCCTCCATCCGGCGAGGCCGCCGGACATCGGTTAGCACTCACTATAGACGAGTGCTAACGTCGCGCTGAAATAGGCTGGCGAATTGCGAGAGTCAAGGCGCGCGCGATGGGGCGGCGGCGCGAAATTTTTCTCGCATGATCTCCCGGTTGGGAGTGCGCCGGTTGGGGGTGGATCGGCGAGGCCCGTCAACTTCGGGGCGGCCCGACGGCTTCGAGGACCTGATGCGACATGCGTTAGGGCGGTCCAGCTCTCGTTGAGCCGCCCTGACTGCTGGTTTTCATGGGACGACAGGAAGCTGCGCGCTTCCTCATTGTCCACGCGGGGCTCAGATATTCATGCCGCCCGAGACTTCGATGCGCTGGGCGTTGACCCAGCGATTGTCGTCGGAGAGCAGCGAAGCGATCATCGGCCCGATATCGTCGGCGACGCCGACGCGGCCGAGCGCGGTGACGCCGGCCACCATGCGGTTGATCTCGGCATTGTCGCGCACATGGCCGCCATTGAAGTCCGTGGCGATCGCGCCGGGCGCCACGGTGTTGGCGGTGATGCCGCGCTGGCCGAGCTCCTTGGCAAGGTAGCGCGTGAACACCTCGATGCCGCCCTTCATCATCGCATAGGCGGATGAGCCGGGAGCCGCGAAGCGGGCGAGCCCGCTCGAGATGTTGATGAGGCGGCCGCCATCATTGATCAGCGGCAGCAGCGCCTGGGTGAGGAAGAACACGCCCTTGAGGTGTATGTTCATCAGCGTGTCGAATTCCTCTTCCGTTGTCTCGGCGATCGGCTTGCGCAGGCCGGTGCCGGCATTGTTGACGAGATAGGCGAAGCGGTCGCGCTGCCAAGTCTCGTGAAGCGTCTTCTTCAACGCTTCAACGAAAGCCGGGAAGCTGGCAACGGCGCCGGCGTCGAGCTCAAGCGCGGCCGCGCGGCCGCCGGCAGCTTCGATCTCGGCGATTGCCGCCTGCGCCTCGTCGGCGCGCGAGCGATAGGTGACGATGACGTCGACGCCCCGGCGGGCGAGGTGGATGGCGGTGTTGCGGCCGAGGCCGCGGCTGCCGCCGGTGATGAGAGCGATAGGACGAGTAGTCACGACGAAATCTCCTTCTGTATGGATGGAGATGCATATACTCGCCCGATCGGCCAATATAATCGGCCATGGATTGCCAACACTATTCAGTATGTGCAAACAATCAGCGATGGACCGGTTCGACAGCATGCGGCTCTTCACCCGCGTCGTGGAACGGCGCAGCTTCACTGCGGCCGCCGCCGATCTTAGCCTGCCGCGCTCCAGCGCCACCGCCGCGATCAAGCAGCTCGAAGAGCGGCTCGGCGTGCAGTTGCTTCGCCGCACCACGCGCCATGTCACCACGACGCTCGACGGCGAAGCCTACTACGAGCGCTGCATCGGCATCCTCGCCGACATCGAGGATGCCGAAGGCGGCTTCGGCGCGCATGAGGTGCGCGGGCGGCTGAGCATCGACATCAACGGCAACATGGCCCGAACCTTGGTCATCCCGGAACTGCCGGCGTTGCTCGCCCGCTATCCCGGGCTGAGCGTGCATATCGGCGAGGGCGACCGCTTCGTCGACCTAGTGCGCGAGGGCGTCGACTGCGTGGTCCGCGCCGGCACGCTCCCCGACAGCGACATGATCGCGCGTCGCATCGGCATGGCGCGCGAGGCGACGGTCGCCAGCGCGGCCTATGTCGAGCGCCACGGCCTGCCGCGCTCACTGGACGAACTTGCCGGGCACATCATGATCGGCTTCGTCTCGTCCCGCACCGGCCAGGTGATGCCGCTGGAGTTCACCGTCGATGGAAAGATCCGCGAGGTCGTCCTGCCGTCGCGCGTTACGGTCTCCAATTCCGACACCGCCGCCACGCTGGTGCGCCAGGGTTTTGGCCTCTATCAGGCGCCGCGCCGCCGCTTCGCCGCCGACATTGATGCCGGCCGGCTGGTCGAGGTGCTGCCCGGCAATCCTCCGACGCCGACACCGATCTCGGTGCTCTATCCGCCGAGCCGCCAGCTTTCGCCAAGGGTAAGGGTGTTCGTCGATTGGCTGGTGGAGATTCTGGGACCGAAGCTGGATTCCTGATCGCGCTCAGAGAAACAGTCGCAACTGGGTGTGGATGATCGAGCGGTAATCGTCGATCGTGCGCCGGCCTTCTTCCTTGTCCTGTGTCAGCGCCAGCCGCACGACGCCGCCGGCGAGCTGGAAGATCAGGAACACGACGCGTCCGAACGCCTCGCGCTGTTCAGACTTCAACATCGGCGCGACATGATCACAGAACATCTTCGCCTGTTGCCTCGTCTCGGCGATGTCGAGGTGCTGCAGCGCCTTGTCGGCCTGGATGGCGTTCTGCAGGTCCTGGATGGCCGGGTCTGCGGCGACACGGGCATGATAGTCGTCGAGCAGGCGGTCGGCCGCGGCGGTCACGTCGTCCAGCCGGCCTATCTCGGCGATGATCGCGCCGAAGCGTGCGCGGCTTTCCTCGGAAAACCGCTCATAGAGCATTGCCAGAATTGCCGACTTGCTGGGGAAGTAATGATAGACGGTGGCGATCGGCCCGCCGGCCAGCGCACCGACTTCCTTCATCGTCACCGCGTCGATGCCTTTCTCACCGATCAGCCGCATGGTCGTGGCCAGGATCGCGTCGATGCGCTCGCGGCTGCGCTCCTGTTTGGGCCTGCGCCGCGGTTCGGTCGCTTTTCGCTTTATCTGCGTCATGCGCCAAATCTCTCACGAGAGTGCGAATTCGCGGTTGACAAGAAACATGATCAAGTATCAGTTTCGCTAAATGCTGACAACTTGTCAGTTTTCCGATCGAGCTGCAACGGAGGGCGCCTCGTGACCGCATCGCAAGCCGTGCAGGCGGAAAATGCCGATTGGCTTGTCGGCAATCCGACCGGCCTGCAGCTGGCCTCGGCGCTTTGGATCGGCTCGGTCGGCCTGCTCATCCTCGGCTTGCAGCCGGTGCTGCTCGGCGCGCTCTACAGCGAAGGTCACGTCACCGGCGACGAGCTGGCGCTGGTCGCCACCGCCGAGATGATTGCCATCGCCATCGGCTCGGGCGTAGTGGCGATGCTCTTGCCGGCGCGCAACATGCGTTGGAAGAGCGCGGCGCTGCTCATGCTGCTGGCACTCGCCAATGCCTGGACCGCTTATGCCGGCAGCCCCAATGCGCTGATCGGCGCGCGCACGCTGGCCGGCCTCGCGGAGGGCGGGCTGGTCGCCGTCGCGACGGAGCTGATCGCCCGCTCGCGCCGAGCCGAGCGCATCGGCGGCTATTTCGTTACGCTGCAGACCCTGGCGCAATGCGCGCTGGCGCTGATCCTCGCGCTCTTTGCCGTGCCGCGAGCGGGCTCGGCCGGCGGCTTCATCGCGCTCGGCATCGTCTGCCTGCTTTCGCTCGCCGTCGCCTGGACCGTGCCGGACGACTATGCTGACCTGCCCAAGGAAGAGCAGTTCACCAATGTGGCGACTGTGCCGGCGATCACCGCGCTGCTGTCTATCTTCTGCTATTTCATGTTCTTCGGCGCCGTCTGGGCCTTTCTCGAGCCCATCGGCGCGCAGTTCGGCATTGATGGCCGCACCGTCGGCCTGATGGTTTCGGCGAGCCTTGCCGCGCAAGTGATCGGCGCGATGACCGCGACAATCTTCGAGGCGCGCATCGACTATCGTTTCGCCATCACCGTCATCGGGATCGTCGCGGCGATCAGCTCGCTGCTGCTTGCGTCCGGTCCGGGTCTTTCGGTGTTCTGGGCGGTGGCGCTGGTAATGGGCTTCATCCTGCTCTTCATCGTGCCTTACCAGATCCGGCTGGCGATCACCGCTGACGAGACGCGCAACGCCGTATTGCTGGTGCCGGCCGCCCAGCTCTTCGGCCTCGCCATCGGTCCGATCGCCGCCTCGCTACTGATTGACGGCACGAACTTCCGGCCCGTGCCGGAATTCGCCGCCGCCACCGCTTTGGCCAGCGTGCTTTTGCTCGGCATCTTCGTGCTGATCGCGCGGCGGCGCGGCCGGGCCTGAGCCGGAGGGATCAAGATGGCAACCGCCTGGAGCAACTGGTCCGGCTTCGTCACGGCTTCCCCGAAATTGATCGCGACGCCGGCCGATGCCGGCGAGCTGGCCGAACTGGTGCGCTCGGCGCCTGGTCCGCTGCGCGTCGCCGGTGCCGGCCATTCCTTCACGCCGCTGGTGCAGTCCGAGGGCACCATCGTCTCGCTGGAGAAGATCGAGGGCCTGGTCTCGCACGATGCCGCGAACAACCGGGCGCGGGTGAGGGCGGGAACCAAGCTCGGAGCGCTGATGCGCATCCTGCAGGATATCGGCCAGGGCCTGCCCAATATGGGCGACATCGACAAGCAGGCGATCGGCGGCGCGTTAGGCACGGCAACGCATGGCTCCGGCCCGACGCTCGGCGCCTATCACACGCGGTTGGAGGCGGTGCAGCTCATCGATGGACAAGGCGAGCTGCGCGAGTTCAGCCGGGCGGGTGGCCTGGACATGATCCACGCCACCGGCGTCGCGCTGGGCAGCTTCGGCGTGCTGACCGAAGTGACGATGAACAACATCGCGACCTATCGGCTGCGCCGCCGCAAATGGGTGCTGCCGATCGGCGACATGCTCAAAAACTTCGAGACGATGATGGCCGCGCATCGCTCGGCCGAGTTCTACTACATCCCGTTCTCCGGCTACGCCCAGTTCATCGCCAGCGATCTCAGCGACGCGGCGCCGACGACGCGGCCGACCGAGGACGACGAGGAAGGGCTGGCGACCTTGCGCAAGCTGCGCACCGCGTTGCGCTGGCTGCCGTCGCTGCGCCGGGCACTGATCAAGGGCGCGGTGAGGAAAGTGCCGGCGGAAGACTATGTTCAGGACTGGCTCAACGTCTACGCCAGCGACCGTCGCACCAAATTCAACGAGATGGAGTACCACCTGCCTTACGAGGAAGGTCCCAAGGCGTTGGCCGAAATCATCGCGCTGACGGAAAAGCACTTTCCGGAAGTCTATTTCCCGATGGAGGTGCGTTCCGTGGCCCCCGACGAGTTCTGGCTTTCGCCTTTCTACAAAAGGCTGACCTGCTCGATCGCCGTCCACCATGATGCGGCGAATGATCCGCTGCCTTTCATGCGCGCCGCCGAACCCATTTTCCGCAAGTATGGCGGCAGGCCGCACTGGGGAAAGATGCACAACCTGAAGGCGGCGGAATTCAAGAAGCTTTATCCGCGTTGGGACGACGCGATGGCGGTGCGGCGCGACATCGATCCGCAAAACCGCTTCGTCTCGCCCTACATGGCCGACCTATTCGGCATCCGACAATGAGCGCCTATTTCGCTGCCCTGTCCGATGCATTGAGGGCCGCCGAGATTTTCCGGCCCTGCCTTGTCCTCGACCGCGACCGGCTGGACGGCAACATCGCGCTGGTGAAGGAAAGGCTGGCGCCGGGCCTTGCGGTGCGGCTGGTCGACAAATCGCTGCCTTGCATGCCGCTGCTCTCGCATATCGCGCGAGCACTCGAAACCAACCGCTTCATGACCTTCCATCCGCCGGTGACGCAGGCCGTGCTCGACGCCTTTCCCGACGGCGACCTGCTCTACGGCAAGCCGGTGCCGGTCGGCGCCGCCAGGGCCGCGCTGACCAGAGGCGGCGCCGGCTGGTGGTCGCGCGTCTGCTGGCTGATCGACACGCCGGAGCGGCTGGCCGACTACGGCGCCTTGGCCGCTGCGCTCGACACCGAACTGCGCTTCGCTTTCGAGGTGGATGTCGGCCTGCATCGCGGCGGCTTTCGCGATCCCGCCGAGACTAACGCGCTCCCCATTCCAAAAGGTCTGCACTGCGAAGGCTTCATGGCCTATGAGGCGCATGCGCCGGAAATCCCGGGTTTGTTCGGCGGCGCGGCCAAGGCGCTGAAGCAGGCATCCGCCAAGGCCGCGGAGTTCGCCGCTGCCCTCGATCCGGACCAGCGCCGCATCCTCAATATCGGCGGCTCCAAGACGGCTCTGCTGCATGGCGGCGGCGTCGCCAACGAAGTGTCGATCGGCTCGGCCTTCGTGCTGCCCAAGGATTTCGACACGCCCGGGCTGGATGGCTTCCAGCCGGCGGCCTTTATCGCCACCCCGATCCTCAAGGCGCTCGATCCCATGCTGCCCGGTCCGCCGGCGGTTTCCAGGGTGCTCCAGGCGCTCGGCCTCTTCCCGCGCAAGGGCTGCTATCTCTATGGCGGCAAGTGGATGGCCGAGCCGGTGTTTCCCGAAGGCGTGAAGCCGAACGGACTGATCGGCCTATCGTCCAACCAGCAATTCATGGGCCTGCCGGCAGGCGCCGATGTGAAGCCCGGCGACTATGCCTTCCTGCGGCCGACGCAGAGCGAGGCGGTGCTGCAACATTTCGGCTCGATCGCTGTGTTTTCCGGTGGCCGCATCGTGGAGTTCTGGCCAGTGCTGCCAATGGGGTGAGGCCGCTGCGGTCGCGATTGGCATTAGCCTCCGCAACTGGGCGTCGCTTCGCTCCTTGCTCCGCCCTGGAATGACGAAGTTGTGTAGTGTCCCGCTCCCCATATTTATTGACTCAGTCAACTAAATGGTTGATCCTGTCCATGACAGGAGGATTTCCCATGACCATCCACAATCACCCCGGCAAGGACCGTATCGATGCGGTGCGCGCCTTCAACCGCTTCTATACCCGCCAGCTCGGCCTGCTCGACGAGGGCCTGCTGAAAAGTTCGTTCTCCCTGACCGAGGCGCGGGTGCTTTACGAGCTCGCCCATCGCGATGGGTTAGTCGCAAGCGACCTGGTGCGCGACCTGGGCCTCGACCCCGGCTATGTCAGCCGGCTCTTGAAGAAATTCGAGGAGCGCGGCCTGGTCGGACGCGAAGCCAGTGAGACCGACGCGCGCCGCGCCTCGATCGCGCTGACGCAGGCCGGCAGAGAGGCCTTCGCGCCGCTCAACCAGGATTCGCACGACCAGGTGCGCGCGCTGCTCGATCGGCTGGCCCCGGCCGAACAGGACCGGCTGGTCAAGGCCATGCGCACCGTGCAGGACCTGCTCGGCGACAGGCCCGAACCCAAGGTGCCTTATATCCTGCGGCCGCTGCAGGTTGGCGACATCGGCTGGATCACACACCGCCAGGGCCTCATCTACGCGCAGGACTATGGCTGGGACGAAACCTACGAGGCGCTGGTCGCTGAGATCCTCGGTGAGTTCGTCAAGAATTTCGTCCCGCAATGGGAGCGCAGCTGGATCGCCGAGCGCGAAGGCGAGGTGGTCGGCTCGGTCTTCGTCATGCGCAAATCGCCCAAGGTCGCCAAGCTCAGGCTGCTCTATGTCGAACCGTCGGCGCGCGGCCTTGGCATTGGCCGGCGGCTGGTCGACGAATGCATCACCTTCGCGCGCGCCAAGGGCTACAAGACGCTGACGCTGTGGACCAACGACATCCTTGGCTCGGCCCGCCGCATCTATCAGGCCGCGGGCTTCAAGCTGGTCGACGAGGAACGCCACCATTCCTTCGGCAAGGATCTTGTCGGGCAAACGTGGAACCTGGAGCTATAGTCCTCCTTCTCCCACGAGGGAATCCGCACTCACCCCTTGACCGGCACCCAGATCTCCAGCCCGCCATTGCCGGTGCGCGCGTCGAATTCGGGCCCGTAGAGCTCGAACTCGGGCGCATCGGCGATCTCGTGGCCGGAGGACGGCAGCCAGCTGTTCCAGATCGTGTTGACGGTCCGGCGGATGGTCGAGATGTGCTCGCGATGCGAGAACACCGCATATTTCTGCGCCGGCACCCGCACGCGGTAGAAATCCTTCGGCAGGTCGGAGAAATCCGTCACCTCGACGCCGACGACATAGTCGAAACTGCCGGCATCGTCGCCATTCGTGCACACGCCGTAGAAGACGCCGGGCACTTCGCCCGGAATGTTGCCGATATAGGGGGCGAAGCGCTGCCACTGCATCGGAATGCCGGCGCTGGTCTCGCAGCTGTAGCGCTCGCCGAGGCCGGCGACGAGGAAAGGGCGGCTGGTCTCGAAGCGCGGCGGCTCGAGTGTGGTGAGAAGCGAACTGTCCATCAGAATGGGCTCCACAAAGTCCAGGTTTTCGGTCGAGCCTTGCGCGCGCACCAGCTCCGGCGTGGTGCCGAATTGCTCGCGAAAAGCCCGCGTGAACGCCTCATGCGAGCTGTAGCCGGCATCGAGCGCGACCGAAAGAATGTCGCGCGCGCCGCCGGCCAGCTTGCGCGCCGCTTCGCTCAAGCGACGCGCTCGCATATAACCCATCACGGACCGTCCCGTGGCCGCGCCGAAGGCGCGCGTCACGTGGAAGCGCGACACGCCGCTGCTTGCCGCTATCTCGTCGAGGCTGATGGCGTCGGGCAGATGGCTTTCGACGAACCACAGCGCTTTCTCGGTCGGGTTCATGGCTCCTCGCATTTTTTGGCGGGGCGACACTAGCCCCTGCGCCGCCAGCCAGTTTGATCGAAATTGCGCTCGGCGCGAAGTCTGCCCGCACGCTGCCGCGCAGGAACTGCCGATCGGTGCATTGCCGGCAGGCGATCACACGGTCCAGAAATAGCGCACGATGTGAAAGAAGATCGGCGCGGCGAAGACCAGGCTGTCGGTGCGGTCGAGCATGCCGCCATGGCCCTCGATCAGGTGCCCCCAATCCTTGACGCCCTGGTCGCGCTTGATCGCCGAGGCGACGAGTCCTCCGAGGAATCCCATCGTGCAGGCGACGAAGGCGACGGCCGAGGCCTGCAGCGGCGAGAACGGCGTGATGAAGGACAAGAGCGCGCCAAGCAGGCTCGACGCCACCAGCCCGCCAATCAGGCCTTCCCAGGTCTTCGACGGCGAGACGGTCGGCGAGAAGCGGTGCTTTCCGAACAGCTTGCCGAAAATATACTGCAGCACGTCGCTGCCTTGCACGACGATGATCAGGAAGGCGATGAGAAGCAGGTTGCGGTCTTCGAAACCCGGCACGTTGAGCGTCAGCAAAGCGGGCACGTGACTGACGCAATAGACCGAGATCATGATCGCCCATTGCTGGGCCGAGACGCGCTCGAGAAAACGTTCTGTGTCGCCGTGCAGCGCCGTGATCGCCGGCATCAGCAGGAAGCAGTAAACCGGGATGAAGATCACGAAGAGACCGTACCAGGCAGTCCACACCAGCCAGTATTGGAACGGGATAACGATGCCGAACATGCCGAGCAGCACCCAGTGGTCGCTGCGCCGGCTATGCGTCAGCGTCACGAATTCGCGCAGCGCCGCGAACGAGATCAACGCGAACAGGATGGTCATGCCGTAGCGGCCGAAGAAGAAGGCGACCGTCATCAGCGCCACCATCACCCACCAGGCGTTGATGCGCTGGGTAAGGTTGACCAGCGTCGCGCTCAGCGGCTTCGGTGCGCGCATCGAAAGGATGCCGGCGGTGACGCTGGCGGTGCTCAGCACCACGAAAAGGCCGATGATCAAAATGCTGATTTCGTGGCGCATCAATCGTCTCGGTCGGGGCGCGGGTTGAGCGCCATAAGCTCGGCGCGGGCGCGCTGCAGAAAAGCGCGGCGTTCCTCGCCGGGCGCCACGGCCACAGGGGCGCCGAAGACCACGCGGCAAAGCAGCGGCACCGGAAGGAACTGTCCTTTGGGCAGCACGCGCGACATGTTCTCGATCCAGCAGGGGATCAGCTCGACGTTTGGCCGCGCCATCGACAGATTGTAGAGCCCGGAGCGGAAGGGCAGCAGTTCATCGCTGGTGTTCCGGGTGCCTTCCGGGAAGATAATCAGCGAATGGCCCTGGTCGAGCACGGAGAGCATGATCGAGATCGGGTGCTCCGCCTCGCTTGTCCATTGCCGGCTGATCAGCACGGAAGACAGCATGTCCTCGGCGATGAAACGGCGCAGCCGCGACTTGCCCCAATATTCGGCAGCGGCGATGGCGTGCGTCTTGGCGCGCTCCGTTTCGCTCAGGCAGGCCGACAGAAGGATGAAATCGCCATGGCTGGTGTGGTTGGCGAAATAGATGCGCTGACGGTCGGACGGCTGGCTGCCGTTCCAGATCGGCCGCACGCCGGTGACCGCCCAGGCCAGCGCCGACAGCCCGACCGAAGTCGACGTCTGCAGCAAGGTGTAGGTGCGCAGCGCAAGCTTGCTCATCTGGGCATCCAGAAACCGGCGGTGAGGAACGCGACGACGAAGATTGCGAAGGCGATGCGCTGGCGGGTGAGCAGTTTTCGCGTTCCCGCGACCCGCTCGTCCAGCGGACGCGGCGTTGGCGAAGCGGGCTTCAGCCGCATGCGCGTCAGCATGTCGTCCACTGCGCTGCCGCCCGACACTTCGTCGCCATGGCTCACCATCAAACGAAACAGCAGTGCGTCGAAAAGGAGAGCGTGGAAAGTCCAAGCACTGCGACGGCGCTCGCCGCCGCGACCACTAGCGCCAGCACCGCGAGGGGCGCGTAGAGCGCGCCGCGCGCCGAAGCGACGAGCGGCGCGACGCTGTCGCCGGCGATCACGAGCGCGGCCGGCCATGCCGCCTGCTTGACCAGCATCGCGGCGAAGGCGGCAGTATCGCGCTGATAGGCGTCGTCGCTCATGCCGGCTCGTCCAGGCCGACCTGAAGATGCACCGGCCGGCCGGATGCGGCGAGCTGCTTGCGCGCCTGTGCTGGAGTGTGCGAGCGGCCGCTGGTGACCAGCCATTGGGCGACGACGGTGGCGCTGCGCTGGAAGCCGAGCGCGCAGCAGACCAGAACCGTGCCCTGCCTGCGCGCCGGCTCGATCGCCGCTACCGCTTTGTCGAGTGTATCGGCGGGGGGCGAAAGGAGATCGAGCATGGCCAAGCTCGTCCATCGTCCCATAGCATCGCGCGGCCGCTCCAGCTCGGCTGCAAGGTCGATCACCGTGCCGAAGCTATCGGCTTCGGCAGCATCGGGAAAACGCCCGAGGAAGACGCCGTCGGCGACAGCAACGACCGGCGGCAGTTTGCGGGTCCAGGCCCAGACATTGGCCCTGGCGCCCAACCGATACGGCCAGAGCAGGACGCGGCTTGCCAGCGAGACACGGCCGTTAGCCGTCTTTTGGAACACTTTTGGCCCGGCCCCGGCATAGCCAAAGGCGACGATGGCCAGTGCCAGCGAAGGCCACAAAAGCACAAGCGCTATAGCCGAGAAGAAGGCGCCGGCAACTGCACCGGCAAGCGCCAGAGCGGCGCCCAGCGCGTAGGAGAGCGCAAGCCTCCGCGCCTTGACGTCGGCGGTCAGGCGGAAACCGGTGAAGGGCAATTCTCCTTCAGCCGGAAAGAGCCACAGCGCAAGGAAGCCGAGCAACGCACCGGTCGGGATGTCGATGAAATGGTGTTGCCAGGTCGTCAGCACCGAGGCGCCGATCAGGAAGGACCAAAAATGCCAGAGCGCGAGCACGGGACCGGAAAGGCGTTGGCGCCAGTGATCCCAGATGATCACCAGAAGCGCGATATGCAGGGAAGGAGCCTGGTTGAACGGCTTGTCGAATCCGCCGAGCACGGCAAACAGGAAGCCGGGCAGGCCGGTCGTTGCCGGCCGCACGAAAGTGGCGGTCAGCGGAAACAGGATGAAGCAGGAGACGGCGACGACCTGGGCGGTGAGGTAGCGGCCGGCCAGCCGATCGACGCCCTGCCGGGTGTCATTGAGCAGAAGCGACAGACCGTAGAACAGGTTGATCGACCAGTAGGGCACGATCGTCCAGGCAATGAACGGAACGTAGTGCTCCCAGGGGAAAACGATGCTGCCAACGTATAAGCGCTTCGAGGCCAGCCAGTTGGCGAAGCCGTAGGTCGAATAGAAGAATGGCGCGAGAAACGCGAGCCAAAGCGCTGCCCGCAGGACGACAGGTCCATAGGGCTCGGCGATGGCTGAAAGTGGCGGGGGCACGGCGCTGGCGGGCATGCGTGGACGGTTCCTAGAGCCGCCTTGCCAGCGAGACGGTGAAGATGCCCCACTGGTCGATGCGCCGGTCGAGCTTCTCGAAGCCGGCTGCTTCCACCAACTGGTCCATCTCGCCTTGTGTGCGCCGCCGCATCACCCAGGCCTGGCCGCCGCGATGCGAGGTCAGGCTGCGCGCGATCATTTCAAGCTGCGGATGCCACGGCTGGTTGGTGTAGATGAGCAGACTGCCGGGTCGCATGGCGCGGGCGAGGCCTCCCAGCGAGCGGGTAACCAGAGCATTGTCCGAGAAGAGCTCGTAGAGGCCGGAGACGATCGCAAGATCCGGCGCCGGATCGAGCGCTGCCAGCCCGTCGCCGTCGAACGCGTCGGCACGCCGGAACGAGACATCTGCCGGCATATGCCGTTCGGTGATCAGTTTGCGGCCGAGCTCGACATTGATGTCGGAATAGTCCTGCAGGCGCACGCTGGCCGGCTGCTCCGAGCTCTTGCTGATCGCATCGAGCACATAGCGGCCGTGACCGGCGGCGATGTCGAGGATGTGGCCTGGCCGTCCGGACGCCTTCAGCGTTGCCAGCGCCTGGCCGATCAGCTCTTCGAGGTGGAGCTTGCGCTGGCGGATGCCGCGCCAGCCGATGGCATCGAGGAAAGTCCTGTCGACCATGCGGCCGATCGGCCCGATGCCGCGCGCTTCATTCTCGTAGACATAGTCCAGCGTCGAGCCGGAATCGAAGCCCGTGCTGACGCCGATCTTCATGCCGCGCGAAAACCAGCTGCCGATACGAATGAAGGCGCGGCTCAAGCCCCAGTAGAGGCCCTTGGGCGAGAGGAGATCGAGCGGCGAGGCAAGCCAGTCGGCCTCGTCGCGCGTATAACCGGCGAGATCCGCCTGCTTCAGGTCGACAGCTTCGGCCGGCGAAGCGAACTGCCCTTTGAGGAAAGGCCGGATCAGGTCGAGCGCCTTGGCGCGGTCGCGCTCGCCCAGCGTGTCGTGGAAGAAGCCCGGCAGCACATGCCGCTCTTTGACGCGGCTGCCGAGATTGACGAAGAATTCGTGCTGAGGACCGTGCCGCACCACCCAGTCGCTGCCCGACAAAAGAAGCTGCGTCGGTACGGTGATGGCCCGGGCGTCGACGACGATGCGCGCCGCATGCTGGTAGAGCTCGACCAGGATGTTGGAGGCGATCGGCCTGGTGATCAGCGGATCGTTCTCGAAGGAGGCGATGCGCGCCGGGTCATGGGTGAGCAGGCTCGCCTTGACGTAAGAATTGACGAAGAAGCGTCCCTTGATCTTTTGCCAGAGTGCGATGCCTTCCTTGGCGAAGGGCACGTAGAGTTTGACCGAGAAGGCGGGCGACGCGAGCACCATGGCGCGCAGTTTCGGCGCATAGTCGTGCACCCAGGCGGCGGCGAGCACAGCGCCGAACGACTGCGCGATGAGCGCGATGTCCTGTGTGCCAAAACTGTCTTTGGCGGCTATCTCGCGCATGAAACAGTCGATATCGCGCACAAGCGCCGCGAAAGACGGCGCGTAGCCGCGCTCGCCGGCAGAGCGCCCGTTGCCGCGCGCATCCCAGGCATAGAAGGCGTGGTCCGGCATGCGCAATTCGTCGACCAGATGCGCCATGCGGCCGCCATGCTCATGGCCACGATGGAAGAGCACGACCGCGCCCTTTGCCTCGGTCGATACTTCTGTCCGGGGCGATACAGGCGGCCAGTAACGGTAAAAGATCTCCGTGCCGTCATGGCTGCGGAAGCTGCGTTCCTGCGCCTGCCGCGCAAGTTCTTCCGCGGGCGCGGCTGCAATCTCTTCGTGAAGCATGGCGTTTCCCCCGGATGGCATGGCGAGCCCTTGATGCTTAGGCGGTGTTGCCAGTAAGGCTGGTGCGTATCCGATTGATGGCGGTCAGCAGCGAAAGCGTAGCCATGGCCGGAAACACAAAAGGCGCGATCGAGGCCGGCCAGAAACCTATGGCGCACAAAGCTGCGACCGCGCCGAGCCCCAGCGCCCTGTCGCTCTTGCCGAACGGCCCGGCATAGTTGCGCCCCGTCCCGGCAGCGACGCCGAGCACGCCGGCGAATTCGGCGAGCATCGCTGCAACGGCAAAGGCAACGACGGCCCAGGCGCCAAACTGCGGGAAAGCCGCAAACGGCAGGATCAGCGCGAGGTCGGACACGACATCGCAGATTTCGTTGAGATACATGCCAAGCGTCGAGGCCTGGCCATGCTCACGCGCCAGCATGCCGTCCATGGCGTTGAGCGCCATGCGCATGAACAGCACCAGGGGTACGAGCAGCAGAAGAAGGCGCGAGCCGGGCGCCACCGCGATCGCCATGCCGGCCGCGATCGAGAGGGCGGCTGCCAGCATGGTGATGGAATTGGCGGTCACGCCCATTGCCGCCAGCCGGTCGACAAGCGGCCGCAGCCTGTCCTGGAAGGCCGGCTTAAGCGCATAGAGCGTCGGCATTGCGTGATCCCCCGATCCACGGCGCAACCTTTACCATGAGCGAGCCGAAAGGCGCTAGCGTGCGCAGAACCCGGGTTCATGGCTCCTCGCAGTTTGGCGGGGGACACCAGGCCCTGTGCCGCCGGCCAGTTTGATCGAAATTGCGCTTCGAGCGAAGTCGAAACGAGTTGCCCGCACGCTTTTGCCGCCGCAGGAACTGCCGATCGGCATCATCACGAGCTCGCTTGGCGCCTTCTTCGTCGTCACCATGCTGATGCGCCAACGGCGATGATCTCTTGGCCGCATGGCACCTCGCACCGCACTTTCATCGATCGCTAACCGTAACGGGCTTTGTCTGCTACCATGTCGATTTGCCAGCTTCTGGAACAAAGCTGCCTCTTGAATAGTGAGCACGCTTATTATATGTATCGCTCATGGTTTCAGATGGTATCGACAGACTGGGATTTTTGATCCACGACGTGCAGCGCCTGATGCGCAAGCGTTTCGAGGCGCGCGCCAGTGGGTTGGGTCTTTCCTCGGCGCAGTGGCGCCTGCTCGTGCGCGTTGCCAAGGAGGCGGGCGTCGCGCAGGCGCGGCTTGCCGAGCTCCTCGAAATCGAGCCGATCAGCGTCTCCCGCCTTGTCGACCGCATGGAGGAGGGCGGCTGGATCGAGCGTCGCCAGGACGCGACTGACCGGCGCGTGCGCATGATCTTCCCGACCGAGAAGGCGAACGCGGCCTATGCCGACGTCAAGAGCCTGGCCGGCGAGGTCTATGAGGAATCGCTGACCGGCGTGTCGGCGGAAGAGCGCCGCGTCCTGATCCGCGTGCTGGATACCATCGTGCAGAATCTGACGGATGGCGAGACGTCGTCCCTGGAAAAGATCAAGAATACGGAAGGGGCAGCAGCATGAATGCGGCAGCCAAGATAGAAGACGACAACGTCACCAAGCTTGCGCCGGCGCAGCCGGTTGCAGAAGCCCCGGCGCAGCCGGCGGCCGCTCCGGTCGCGGCGGTTCCCGAGCCGCAGCCGGCGCCGAAGAAGAAGCGCCGCCTCGGCCGCTTCCTGCTGATGGTTGCCCTGCCGCTGGCCCTGCTTGCCGGCGGCTCCTATGTCTGGGTGACGGGTGGCCGCTACCAGGAAACCGAGAACGCCAACCTGCAGCAGGCCAGGATTTCGGTCGCCTCCGACACGGCCGGCCGTATCGTCCAGGTCGGCATCGCCGATAACCAGCTGGTCAAGCAGGGCGACCTTCTCTTCGTCATAGATCCCGAGCCTTACAAGATCGCGCTCGCCCAGGCCGACGCGGCGGTCGCCGCCGCGCGCCTCAATGTCGAGCAGCTGCGCGCCGCCTACAGCCAGGCGATGGCGCAGGAAAGATCGGCGAGCAGCGAGGTCGATTATGCGCAGTCGCAATATGACCGCGCTGCCGATCTTGCGCAGAAAGGCATCAACGCCAAGTCCTCGCTCGACGAGGCCCGCAACGATCTGGACAAGGCCAAGCAGCAGTTGGCCGTCGCCCAGCAGGGCATCGTCAGCGCCAAGGCAGCACTCGGCGGCAATCCGGACATCGAGACCGACAAGCATCCGACCGTGATGGCGGCGCTCGCCGCGCGCGACAAGGCCGCCTACGATCTGGCGCAGACGACGGTCAAGGCGCCGGCGGACGGCGTCGTCTACCAGGCCGCCTCGTTCAAGGTCGGCCAGTACGTTTCGGTCGGCACACCGCTGTTCGCGCTCGTCGAGACCGGCGACACCTGGATCGACGCCAATTTCAAGGAGACCCAGCTCACCAATATGAAGCCGGGCCAAAAGGCCGAGATCGTCGTCGACACCTATCCGGGCCGCACCTTCGAGGCAACCGTCAAGGCGATCGGCGCCGGAACGGGCGCGGAGTTCTCGTTGCTGCCCGCGCAAAACGCTACCGGCAACTGGGTCAAGGTCACGCAGCGCATTCCCGTGCGCCTGGAAATAACCGATCCCGACGTCAAGATGGCGCTGCGCACCGGCATGAGCGCGACCGTCACGGTCGATACCGGTGTGGCGCGCGGCCTGCCGTCGATCTTCGGTCACGCCACGGCAGGGGAGCAGGCGCAGTAAAGACAGCGAAGCCCGTCGCGATCCGGCGGGCATTGAGGGGATTGGTCTGGTGGAGACGTGGCAAGGACCAGCAAGGCAAGCCGCATGGCGGCTCGTTCGAAAGCTGAGGCCTGGCCACGGACCCGTCGGTCCTCAGGTTTCCGGGCGGCAGGCATCCGCTCCAACAGAGACTTTCGGTCGATGTAACCCCCACATCGATCGTCGCGTCCCACCGCGATGAAAGTCTCTCAACGGAAGGCTTTGCCGCCCGGAAACCTAGAGCCGGATGATTTCAGGCTTGTTCGAGCTGAAATCTGAATCCGCGTCTAAATCAAAGAGAAGAGCATGATGGCGCCCGAAAGCCGCTTCATAGTTTTTGGCATCATGCTCTAACGTACATGTTTTTGTTACCTGCTGGAAGTTCAGCATCATGAGCACGCCCGAAGCCTTCAAGGAAGTGCCGCACCGCGGACTGATCACGGTCGCGCTGATGCTGGCGACGATCATGCAGGCGCTCGACACCACGATCGCCAATGTCGCGCTGCCGACCATGACCGGCGACCTGGGCGCGTCGCCCGACAACATCAACTGGGTGCTGACCTCCTATATCGTGGCCGCGGCAATCATGACGCCGGTTACCGGCTGGCTGGCCGACAGGCTCGGCCGCAAGGAGCTGTTCCTCACCGCCGTCGTCGGCTTCACCATCTTTTCGATGCTCTGCGGTCTCGCCTGGAGCCTCGAGACCATAGTGCTCTTCCGCCTGCTGCAGGGCGTGTTCGGCGCGGCCATCGTGCCGCTGTCGCAGACCTTCCTGCTCGACATCAACCCGAAGGAGCGCCATGGCCAGGCGATGGCCATCTGGGGCGCCGGCATCATGCTGGGGCCGATCCTTGGCCCGACGCTCGGCGGCTGGCTGACGGAAAACTTCAACTGGCGCTGGGTGTTCTTCATCAACCTGCCGGTCGGCATCCTCGCCTTCCTCGGCATGGCCGCCTATCTCCCCGTCATCGCCAAGCGCGTGCGCGGCTTCGACTTTTTCGGCTTCGCCATGCTCTCGCTCGGCGTCGGCGCGCTGCAGCTTCTGCTCGATCGCGGCGGCGAGGTCGACTGGTTCAACTCGGCCGAGATCTGGATCGAACTCGCCCTGTCGCTCACCGGCTTCTGGGTGTTCATCATCCACACGGTGACGGCCGAGCACTCCTTCATCGATCCGAAGATATTCCTCGACCGCAATTTCGTGACCGGGCTGGGGTTCATCTTCGTCATGGGCGTGCTGATCCTGGCCTCGATGTCGCTGCTGCCGCCGATGCTTGCCAACATCTTCGGCTATCCGACCGTGACGATCGGCGTCGTGCTGGGGCCGCGCGGCATCGGCACGATGATTTCCATGCTCGTCGTCGGCCGCATCATGCACAGGATCGATGCCAGGATCCTCGTCGCCATCGGCTTCCTGCTCACCGCGCAGTCGCTCTATACGATGGCGAGCTTCACGCCGCAGATGGACAATTGGCTGATCATCTCCTCGGGCGTCATCCAGGGCCTCGGCATGGGCATGGTGTTCGTGCCGCTGTCGACGGTCGCCTTCGCCACGCTGGACGCGCGCTACCGCACCGACGCCACCTCGCTGTTCAGCCTGGTGCGCAATCTGGGCTCCTCCATCGGCGTATCGGTGGTCGCGGCGCTGATGGTGCGCAACACCCAGATCAACCACACCGAGCTATCGGCCTTCATCAATCCGTACAACCCGAATCTGTGGGCCGCTTCTCCGGCGGCCGCCGCCGGCAATCCCCTAGCACTTTCGCAGGTCGACCGCGCGGTGAATGCCCAGGCGATGATGATTTCCTACATCAACGACTTCAAAATCCTGATGGTGATGACGTTGGCCGCGATCCCGTTCGTCGTTCTGCTGCGCAAGCCCAGGGCCGCGCCCGTAGGCGGGGCGCCAGCGGCGCATATGGATTGATAGTCGCTGACTCAGCCGACCGCCTTTTCAACGGCCCAGCACCAGCGCCCAATAGCGCAGCGCCGGATCGCGGCCGTCGCGCACATAGGCCAGGCCAAAGCGGCTGAAATCCGGATCGAGCATGTTGCGGCGGTGTCCGTCCGAATGCATCCAGATGTCGAACAGTTTCTCGAGGTCGAAGCGGCCCTCGGCGATGTTTTCGGCCGCCGCACCCCGCACGTCATTGTCCTTCATACGCGAGGCAAAATCCTTGCCCCAGCCGGTGGTGTGGCTCATGCGCTCGCGCGAGGCCATGTAGCCGGCCTGCTGCAGCGCCGCCTGTTCGAGCTGCGCGTCCGGCGTCAGCGTGGGCAGACCGGCGGAGCTGCGGATACCGGCCAGGGTCGCCGTGGCGGAGGAGGAGACGCCGGCGCCTTCGCCGGTCGGCACGGAGACGGTGCTGCAGGCGGCGATGCCGGCAAGCGCTGTAAGGCCGGCGGCCTTGAGCAGCGTGCGGCGGTTGAGATCGGGGAGGGCTGTGATCGAGATGCTCATCCGGCCTCTGATACCGCCGATCGTGGCTTTTGCCGGGCAGGGATGAAAGGCTAGGGATGAAAATCGCGTGAAGCGGCGACTTTCCCCGGAATATCGGTTATGATGCGGCCGTTCTTGAAGTGGCAGCCACGGGCGGCCACCGCAGGCGGTGACCGACCCGCGTTGATCTGGCGCATGATTGCTTGACGAGAACCTTCCGGTTCTCGGGCTCATACGTTGACAAACGGAGGACGGTTATGGCCGGTTTTCATGTCATGACGGACGCGCACGGGATGCATGTGCAGCCCGCGTTGCGCCACATCACCACGTCGGATCTCTGGGATGCGTTGAGGCTCGGCGCTGAGGATTTCTGGGCCAAGCCGTCGCATTATGTGTTCCTGTGCCTGATCTATCCGATCGTCGGCCTGATCCTGACGCGGTGGAGCTCCGGCTCCAACGCCATCCAGCTCGTCTATCCGCTGATGTCGGGCTTCGCGCTGATCGGACCCTTCGCGGCCATCGGCCTCTATGAGATCAGCCGCCGGCGCGAGCTCGGCATGAGCAGCCGCTGGCATCATGCGCTCGACGTGCGCCATTCGCCGGCGCTGCCGTCGATTGCGGTCATCGGCATCCTGCTCTTCGCGCTGTTCCTTTTGTGGTTGTTCGCCGCGCAGTCGCTCTACACCAGCCTGTTCGGCGCCGAGCCACCCGCTTCCGTCGGCGGTTTTTTGCGTGACGTGCTGACGACCGGCAAGGGCTGGACGCTGATCCTCGTCGGCAACGCCGTCGGCTTCGTTTTCGCGGCCGTCGTTTTGGCCACCACGGTCATTGCGTTCCCGCTGCTGCTTGACCGCGACGTCGGCGCCGTCTCGGCGATCGAAACCTCGGCCCGCGCGGTGATGGCAAATCCGCTGACGATGGCGCTCTGGGGTTTGACGGTCGCCGTGTTGCTGGTGATCGGCTCGATCCCGCTGTTTGCCGGCCTCGCCGTCGTCATGCCGATCCTTGGCCATGCAACCTGGCATCTCTATCGCAAGGTAGTCGAGCCGGAGCAGATCCGGCCTGTACGTCGGCCGAGGTAGGCGTCAGCGCTGCGCCTCTGTCGCCATTTTTAAGGCGAGAGCCGTCAGCACCGTGCCCATCATCCAGCGCTGCACGACCAGCCAGAACGGCCGTCCGGCGAGGAAATTCGCGATCGAACCGGCTGTCACCGCAATGATCGCGTTGACGGTGAGGCTGATCGAAATCTGCGTCACGCCGAGCACCAGAAGCTGCGAAAGAACATGGCCCTTGGCCGGATTGATGAATTGCGGCAAGAGCGACAGGTAGAGCACGGCCACTTTCGGATTGAGCAGGTTGGTCATCAGGCCCATGACGAAAAGCTTGTATGGTCGGTCTCTTGGCAACTCGCGGACCTGGAAGGGTGAGCGCCCGCCGGGCTTCAGCGCCTGCCAGGCGAGCCACAACAGATAGAGCGCGCCGGCGAAGCGAAGCGCATCATAGGCGTAAGGCACGGCGAAGATGAGCGCGGTGATGCCGAGGGCTGCCGACACCACATAGAACAGGAAGCCCAGCGCCACGCCGCCGAGCGAGATCAGCCCGGCTTTCGGCCCTTGCGACAGCGAGCGCGAGATCAGGTAGATCATGTTCGGGCCTGGCGTGAGCACCATGCCGAGGCAGATCAGCGCAAAGGTGAGGTGATTGGCGGCGTCGGGCATCGGAGTCTCCAAGAGCGAAGACACTGACCACCGACGTCCGCCAACGGCAAGAGCATGATCGCCCGGGCTTTTGCGCCAGTGCTCGAAAATCGGCGAAAGCGCCGCAGCTGCTGATCTCCCCCCTTGCGGGGGAGATGTCCGGCAGGACAGAGGGGGGTGCGAAGGAACGCCTACCCCTTGCCAACTGGGCCAAGGCATAGACGATGTATAGGCTGGCTGGAGAGGCCGGCGGGACAGCACCCCCCTCTGCCTTGCCAGGCATCTCCCCCGCAAGGGGAGAGATTGGCAGCTTCAGCGCTGGCTCCCGCTACCCGACCACGCGCAAATTCGACAACTCGTTGGCAATCTCCTTGAAGTTGTCGGAGAGCGTGGCCCCAGTGGCGTTCCAGAACAGCTTGGCCGGTTTGCTGGGGTCGGTCGGATCCTTGCGGAAGCGGGAATCGGAAGAGCAGGCCTTCAGTGCGGCCATCGCCTTCTGGTCGCTTGAACTGGTAGACGACATGTCCAGCGCCACCGTCATCACCATGATGTTGGCGGCCTTGGCGTTGTCGCACAGCTTCGCCATCTGCTCGTTCATCGCCGCGGTGTAGTTGCTCGACGAATAGTTGAACTGGCCGACGGCGCTCGACGTGCCGCCGAACAGGCGGGTGACCGAGGTGCCGTTGTAGCCGACGCCGGTATAGCCATAGGCCGCATAGGTCGACTTGTTGCCGGCCGGATCGGAATTGACCGTCGAATAGGTGTTCTCGCCGTCGGTGAGCACGATGACGACCTTGTCGTTGCCGCGTTCCGTTTCCGGCCGCCCCTCGGTGAAGGGCGGGCTGCTCGACACGGTGCGCCAGCCCCAGGCCATGCCTTCGGGCACATTGGTGTTGCCGTTGGGCTGCATCAGGTCGATCGCCGCCTTGATGGCCGCAAGCCCATCCGTTTGGGTGACGTCGGTGAGCGGCGTGATCGGTGTGGTGGTGCAGCTGTAATTCGGCCCGGCGCCCGAGCTCAATACCGGAGCATTGATCGGCCGTGGCATGAAGTATTTGGCCATATTGGACTGCCTGGTCTTGCCGGTGGTGCTCGACGGATCGTCGTTCCACCAACTGTTGGCGGCGCCGTAGGTCACCGGCCTCGGCTCGTCCGGGTCCTGGGTCACGTACCAGTGATTCCCCGGTTCGTCCGGGGCGAACATCGGCACGAACATGGTCGCCGGATCGCCGACTCCGATGCCCGTGTTGTTGGGCCCGCCGGAAGCCGGCGTGTCGTCGACATTGTAGGGATAGGGCCGCACTTCCACGCAACCCTGCCAACTGGCGAACGGGCCGTAGGTGTCGATATAGTCGTATTCGTCGTGGCTGCGCTTGCAAGTGTGGTTGTCGCGATATTCGTCACAGACGACGCGTTTGCTGCCGGCGACGCGTTCGTGGCTGGTAACGACCTTCATATCCCGATAAAGCTCGAAACGGGTCAGTATCTGCCCTTCCTCCGCGCCCCAACCGGTACCTTTTTTATACCAGATACCATTGATTTTCTGAGCGTATTTGGTGGGAGCATTCAGCGTCGACCAACCGAAATTCTCGTTGGCGATTGGCGACAGCCCGTAGGTGTCCATCCAGGAGGCGTTGTCGTTGTTCGGCCCGACATTGACCGAAGCCGCGAACGGCACGAGGCTGAACTGGACCGGCTTGTCGATCTGCTTGATCTGCGCTGCCTGCTGCGCCAGCGTATCGACAAGTTGCTTGGCGGCCTGCTTGAGCAGGTCGATGCGCTTCTGTCCCGAGCCTGTGCCGGGCGTTGTCATCGAGCCCGAATTGTCGAGCACCATCGCCACTTCCAGCGTGTTCTTTAGCCGCACCTGGGAGTCCATGGCGAGGTTGATCGATTTGTTCGCATCGACCGTGGATGCGCCGACGAGCAGCGAGGAGGATGGATAGAAGTAAGGATGGTAGTTCAGCGTCGCGCTCATTTTAAGCAGGCCGCCACCGGCTTGGTTGGTCGGCAGCGCGATGTTGAGGGAGATGTTGGCAGGGTCGATGTTGTTGAGGTTGGCGTTGAAGAAGTCGACTGCGTAGGCTCTGATCTGGTCGTCCGTGGCGCCTTCGGCAAGCCGCCGCGCGGCGGCGAAATTGGCGGCGTCGAGCGCGTTCAGCACCATCTGCTTCTGGCGGTTGAGCTCGCTGAAATCGACGGCCATCGCCACCGCTCCCATCAGCGGCACCATGGCGATCGCTGTCATGAGCGCATAGTTGCCGCGGCGGTCACGGCAGAAGTGACGCCAGAATTTGCGCATTGCTAGAGCGGCCCCCCGGCCCGCGGATTTCTTGTCGAGCCACACTTCCACAAAACGCTGAAAGACCGGTTTGGCAAACCAAACCAACTGGCTGCACCATGTCGTGCTCAAAAAACGCCCGCGAGAGGCGGGCGCCGATGGTTTGTTGTGCCGCTCAACTGACGATGCGCAGGTTCGACAATTCGCTGCCGATCGCCTTGAAGTCGTCCGACAAAGTGGCGCCGGTCGAATTCCAGAACAGCTTCGCCGGCTTGCTCGGATCGATCGGATCTTTGCGGAAGCGCGAGTCCGATGCGCAGGCCGTAAGCGCCGAGATCGCCTTCTTCTCGGCAGTTTTCTGATTGCTGAGATCAAGGGAAACCGTCATGACGATAATATTGTTGGCCTTGGCGTTAGCGCACAGCGTTTGCATCTGCTCGTCGAGAGCGGCGGTATAGTTGGCGTCCGTATAGGTGCTTTTGCCGACGGCTGAACTGGTGCTCATGAACAGGCGGGTCACCGAGCCCGAACCGGGATATGCCAGTCCTGTATATCCATAAGCGGCATAGGTTGATCTATTCTTGGCGTAATTGCCGTCGTTGACGGAACTATAGGTGTTGGCGCCATCGGTGAGCACGATGACAACCTTATCGTTGCCTCTTTCGTTATTGTCGCGGCCCTCGGTGAAAGGCTCATTACTGGAGAGAGTCCTCCAGCCCCATGCGAGTCCCTCTGGCACGTTGGTGTTGCCGGTAGGCGTCATCGCATTTATGGCGTTGAGGATTGTCTGCTTACCGGCGGTCGTCGCTACATCCTGCAACGGCGTGATCGGGCTCGTCGTGCAACCGGCATTGGGGCCATCGTCTGCGGACACGGTCGCAGCGTTGTACGGCTTGACCAGAAAATATTTCCGCATGTCCGCTTGGCGTTTGGTCACCGTTAGAGCGTCGCTAGAATCTATCCACCAATTGTTGCTGTAACCCCATGAGCTCGTGCTGGTCCGCGTGCTGTCGGTCCACAGATTACCCGCCTCGTCGGGCGCGAACATGGGAACGAACAGCGTAGCGGGAGTGCCTGACGTCGGGGTCGTGTCGTCGACATTGTAGGGGTAGGGCCGTGCCTCTACGCAGCCTCGCCAAGCCTCATACGGGGCTGTCGTATAAGTATAGGTCTGGCATGAGCCGTTACTGTACTTCTTGGAGCAGGTTCGGGTGGTGGCCATGATATCGTCGTACAGACTGAAGCGGGTCGCCTTCGTGTTTTGGCTTGCGCCCCAGCTGGCGCCACGCTTGTAATAGGCATCGCCGACTTTCTCGATGTACTTGTTTGGATCATAGCCGGGCGCGTTCTTGTACATCTGTGACCAATCGAAATCTTCATGATGGATGGGCGAAACGCCATCCTGGTCCAGCCAATCCTGGTCTTTGTTGGATGGCCCGACATTGACCGAGGCAGAGAACGGGACCAGCGAGAATTGCACGGGCTTACTGACCTGCCGCATCAAATCGGCCTGTCCGGCCAGCATGGTCACCAATTCGGTAGCGGCGGTCTTGAGGAGTTCGATTCGTTGTTGGCCGGTGCCTGAGCCGTTCAGGCTCATCGAGCCCGAATTGTCGAGCACCAGCGCCACTTCCAGCGTGTTCTTGAGGCGGATTTCGGACCGCGCCGAGAAGTTGATAGTGGTCTGGCCGGGTGTTCCGCCGAGCAGCGCGACCGCTGCCGGCAGGAAATAGGGCTGGTACTTCAGGGCGGCTTCGAGCACCAGCGTGCCGCCGCCCGCATTGTTGTTCGGCAGGGTTACCGTCAGCGTCGTGTTCGCCGGAAGGACGTGCCTGAGATTGGCCTCGAAGAAGGTTTTGGCATAGGCCTTGGCTTCGGTGTCGCTGGCGCCGGCGACGATCTGCTGTGCCGTCGCGATGCCGGCGGCATCCAGCGCGTTAAGCGTCTCCTGGCGCTCCCGCACCAGTTCGGTATAGTCAACCGCCAACGCCACGCCGCCCATCAGCGGTATCATGGTGATGGCCGTCATTAAGGCGTAGTTTCCCCGCCTGTCGCGAAAAAAATCGCGAATCATTGTGCTACCCCCGCCAAGGACCCCATATTGGAATACGACCATGGTCGTAGTCGGTGTGATACCATGGTCAAAAATCGTTAAATTTCAGCTTGCGCGAAACAATCAACCACGCATCACCTTTTTGACGGCGCGTTAACCCTGTGCTCGCGGGCTTTGGGCATCGCCTAGGGGTGGCGACGGGGAAAGCTCGTGACAGGATGAAGCGCTTCCGTTATGCGGGACCGGCCGCGGCGGCTCGGCTGTCGCGGCCTTGCCACGGATCAAAAATCAGGGACACGGCATGGCGGATTCGCCTGACATCATCGCTTCGCTCGACGATCTTGCGGGGCGCTACGCCGCCATCTTGTGCGACGTTTGGGGCGTCGTGCACAATGGCGAATGGCATTTTCCAGCCGCCGCCGCGGCGCTTGCAAGGGCGCGCGCGGCCAAGATGCCTGTCGTGCTCATCACCAATTCGCCGCGTCGCAGCGCCGACGTCGTCGCCCAGATGAAGATCATCGGGGTTCCCGCCGATGCCTGCGACCGGGTCGTAACGTCCGGCGATGTGACCCGCGACCTGATCGTCGAAGGACCCAGGAAGATCTTCCATATCGGTCCCGAGCGGGATTTCACGCTCTATGACGGACTTGATATCGACATCGTCGAGGAATTCGAGGCCTCTGGCATCGTCTGTACCGGCCTCTATGATGACGAGGTCGAGAAGCCCGCCGACTATGCCGAGCTGCTGCAGCGGCTGCGTGCCCGCAATCTGCCGTTCATTTGCGCCAATCCGGATATATTGGTGGAGCGCGGCGAGCGCACCATCTGGTGCGCCGGCGCGCTCGCGCGAGACTATGCGCAACTGGGCGGCCGCACGTTGATTGCCGGCAAGCCATTTGCGCCGATCTACGATGTCGCCATGAAGGAAGTCGCCGGCCTTCTTGGCCGCGCCGTCGAGCGGAGCGAGGTTCTCGCCATCGGCGACGGCATGATGACCGACGTCAAGGGCGCGGCCGACAACGGCTTCGACGTGCTCTATGTCTCCGGCGGCATTCACGCTCGCGACTATGGCGATCCGCTGCGGCCCGATCCGGAAAGGCTGGCTGGCTTCCTTGAAAAGCACGGATACCGGCCGGTCGCCGTCATTGCGCGTCTGCAATAGGTTGGTGGTCTGGCCATGACGGACGCCTCGACATGAAGCAAGCCTTCGAACATCTTTCGGCGGTCTCGCCATTGCCCGCGCATCTGCGCGGCGGCGTCGTGGCGATCGGTAATTTCGACGGTGTCCATCGCGGCCACCAATCCGTCCTGGAGCGCGCGCTGAGCGAAGCCCGCCGCAACGGCGCGCCCGCTTTGGTGCTCACCTTCGAGCCGCATCCGCGCAAGGTGTTCCGGCCACAGGCGCCGCTCTTCGTGCTGACGCCGCCGCCGATGAAGGCGCGGCTGCTCGCCGGACTTGGCTTTGCCGCTTTGGTCGAGCAGCCGTTCACACGCGATTTTGCCTCGCTCTCGCCCGAGGCTTTCGTGACCGATGTGCTGGAGAAGAACCTCGGCATCCGCCACGCCGTCACCGGTTTCGACTTTCATTTCGGCAAGGACCGCCAGGGCGGTCCGGCCTTTCTGATGGCGGCCGGAGAACGGCACGGCTTCGGCGTGACGCTGGTCGACGCCTTCCGCGACGAAGGCGCGGAGGTGGTTTCGTCGAGCCGCATCCGCGAACTGCTCGCCGAGGGCAAGGTGGAGGAAGCCGCCGGCCTGCTCGGCTACCGTTTCACCGTCGAGGGGGAGGTGATCGGCGGCCAGCGGCTTGGTCGAACCCTCGGCTTCCCGACCGCCAATATGCGGCTTTCGCCGGAAGCGGCCTTGAAGGAAGGGATTTATGCCGTCCGCTTCCGCCGCGCCGATGGAACGCTTCATGACGGTGTCGCCAGCTTCGGCCGGCGGCCCACCGTCGATGACAATGGCGCACCGCTGCTCGAAACATACGTCTTCGATTTTTCCGGCGATCTCTATGGCCAGACCTGCCAGGTCTCGTTCTTCGGCTTCCTGCGGCCGGAGCTCAAATTCGATGGCCTCGACGCGCTGGTGGCGCAGATGAAAAACGACGAGGCGGAGGCGAGGGCGCTGCTCAAGGGCGTGCGCCCGCTCTCGCAACTCGACGCCGAAATCGCTTTCTAGATCGCACTGTTGCTTCTAGCGCTTCAAGGCGAGGCCGATGGCGATGAAGCTCCAGCCCTGGAACACCAGGTCGATCGCCAGGAATAGGCCCAGCACCCAGAGGCTGTTTACCGGCCAGCCCATGGCGATCATCAGGCCGAGCAGAATGGTGATGATGCCGGCCGCGAGCAGCCATCCCCAGCCTTGATGCGGCCGGTGACTGAAGGCCACCCAGGACCGCAGAAGCCCCGAAGCGACGAGCGCGATGGCCAGTAGCAGCGTCAGCACCGCCGAGGCGAGCAACGGATTGTCGAAGGCGAAAAAGCCGGCGACGGCGTAGAGCAGCCCGCTCAGCAGCCAGTAGAAGAAACGTCCCCAGGTCTTGACCCCGAAGGCATGGATGATCTCAATGATGCCGGCCATCAGCATCAGCCAGCCGACCACGTAGACCGAAGCGACGGTAGCGATGAACAGATTGCCGAAGGCGATGCCGCCGAAGATGAGCAGCAGCACGCCGAGCGCCACGAACCATCCCCATTTGTCCCGCGTCTGGCCGATCGCGTCTCTGAGTGCATCGCTTGGCAGAGTCATGGTTTCATCTCCCTCGAAATTCACCACCGGTTGTGCGGCGAGAGGAAGCTAAACCCAATGGTATTGTCCGTCCAGCAACACGAGCCGAACCGCGGGCGGCCGGCCGTCCCCGACCGCAAGGCAGTCATTCTCGCGGCGGCCGGGCTTCGTCTGCGAATGGCGCAAGCGTTGCCTCCAGCGTCTCCCGGCCGGCCTGCTCCCAGCTTCGCGCCACGAACTCTGCGGCCTTCGCCTCGTACGGAGCACGGGCCGCGGGCGAGATGATCCATCCCCGCATGGCGTTTTCCCATCCTTCGACGTCGAACGGATCAAGACAGAGACCCGACGAGCCGACGACTTCGGCGATGGCTCCGCCCGTAGAGGCGATCAGCGCCTTTCCGAAGGCCAGCGCCTCGACGGGCGGCAGCCCGTATCCTTCATAGAACGAGGGGTACACGCAGAACGCGCTGTTGCGGTATAGAAGGGACAATGTTGCGTCATCGACATTGTCGAGATGGACAAGGCTACTGCCGTAGTCGGGATGGCCGTGAAGCTTCGCCAGGACCTCATCGACCATCCAGCCGCTGCGGCCGACGAAAGCCAGCTTCATGCCGCTGCGCGCAACCGTTCCGTCAAGGACCAGGCGCCGCCAGACATCCATGAGCAGCGAATGGTTCTTGCGCGGTTCGATGGTGGAAACAAAGAGGATATAGCGATCCGTCTCGAGCCCGTCCGGCAGGCGGCCGTCCGCCTTCGACTTGCGGGCGCTGTCGCAGCCGAGAGGGACAAGTCTCAGTTCCGGCAGGTGGATGCCGAGCTTGGCGGCATATTCCTCGACATCGGTAGTGACGCGCCTCGAAGTCAGGATGAAGCGGTCTGCCAGCCTGATCGCCAGCTTCACATAGTCCGTGAATCTCTTGACGTCGTGCGGCTTGTACCATTCGGGAAACTGGATCGGAATGATGTCGTTCAAGAGCACGATGAGCTTTGCCCCGGCGGAGCGCGCCTCGCGCGATATGACTGCGACATCGGTATGCACCCAGTCGCTGTTCATCAGGAGCAGATGGTCGCCGGGCGAAAGATTGTATTTGTCGCCGGCCACCGTCTGGAGTGGGACGATCCGGGTGCGCGAACCGTCCTCGCGAGCGACTTGCCGCCGCTCGTTTTCCTTCATCAGCCGGTTTTCGATCCTCTTAAGGAAACCAAGAAAAGGGCTGCCGGGATTGCGCCGGCCGAACGCGCCGATTTCCGTTATCAGGACACGGCGCGGTTTTATGATCGCCATCAGCAATCGCCGCGCCCAGTTCGGCCAGCGATCGTAAAACCGCATCTTGATGCGCGCCGGGTCGGGATAGAAACTCATGTCGCACGAGATGTCGCCGGCGATGATTTCTGCCGCCATCTGCGGCGAAACCTGCCTGAGGACCCGCTCGATCGGGTCGAACACGGTGAACGCCACCTCGGCGGCCTTGAACGCGGCCGCGGTGTAGTGCCGCTGCACGCGGACCAGGCCGACCGGAGGGCCGAGCCAGCGCGCCATGCTCGTGAGATCGACGACAAGCCGCATCAGCCGGGCCGCATCAGTTCGGCCGCATCTTTGCAGGGCGCGCGATCATCCTGCGCCAGGCCAGTCGAGGTCCGAGTGCGAGCGTCCTGAAAGAGGGGGCGCCGACAGCCGCGAGGAACAGCAGCTTGCACGTGACGGCCATGGGTATGCCCGCGGTTCGCAACAGCAACTCGATGTCGCGTCTTTCCAGGCTGGAGACGCCGACCCCCGTGGCGGCCCGCCATGCCAGAAAACCTGCAATGGCCTGCGCGGGCTGGCCGTTCGCGTCGAACGGCTCGGAACGATGGCGACGCAACAGCGCCGACTGCCTGGCCAGTGCCGCGGCCGCCTTTTGCTGGTCCTGCTTCATGCGCGATACTTGTCCCGGATGCGATCTCAGCTTCACCAGCGGCACTTCCATATTGGCCAGTTTTCCCGTCTCGGAAAGCCGCAGCCATAGATCGTAGTCTTCGGCATAGGTGAAGGCGTGACGGTAGCCTCCCGCGCGCCGGACCGCCTCGGTCCGGAACATCACCGTCGGATGAAGCATGGGATTATACCTGGCAAGCGCGTCCCGCAACGGGCCCTTGCCGGTGGGGACGTCGATCGGCCTCAGCAGCTTTCCGTCCCGGTCGATCTGCAGTCCCGCCGTACCGAGCAACTGCAAATCGGGATCCGCCTCGAAACACGCCACCTGCAGGCGCAACCTGTCGGGCAGCGAGACGTCGTCGCAATCCATGCGCGCCACAAGAGGGGCCCGTGCGAGCGAAATCCCCATGTTCAGCGCATCGACGATCCCTTTGCCGCGGTTGGCGACAACTTTCACGCGGCCATCACGGTCGCCGATCGACGTCGCGATCGCGGCGCTGTCATCGCAAGATCCATCGTCAACGACGATGATCTCAATATCAGCCAGGTCCTGCTCCAGGATGCTTTGCAGGGCCTCGCCGACATATTGTGCGCCGTCTCGCACCGGAATGATCACGCTTACTGTCGGCAATAGAATGGTCCTTGCGATAACCGGCCGGGATCGGATGGCTGTTAAATTGCCGAATGTCGGCAGCCCGATCTCAAAATTCCAATTCCAAAGTTCCCTTGATCTGTCGACTGTCAATTTCTTTGTCTGGGCGAGACCTCAAGGACGGAGACGAGCAGCCGCAGGACAGCTTCACGCTTTTTCGCCTTCAATGACCGGTCGCCGTCGAGGCCGACTTCATGAAGCCAGCTACCCCGCCATTCGCAATAGGCCCGTCTGAGCTCAATCCCCGGCAAGGGGGCGAATGCGGTTATCGGCCGTTGCGGCACCGTGTTCGGGTCCGCATCTCGATAGAGCACCTCCCAATTGGCTCCGCCGGTGTCGAGGCCGGCGAACCAGTCGAGCCCGAAGTCGAGCGGCTCGTGGCCGACGGCGTCAAATCGAAAGAAGCAATAGCCGGCCCACAAATACCATCGCGCGCCTGCCCAGCGCAGATCGCCGTAAAAAGCCGTGGCTTCAAGAGGTTCGAAGGGGTCGCATGCCTGCGTTGGGAAAAGATCCTGGTCCAGGAATCCGAACGCGGCCGGTGCGGCAGGCTTCAGGACATTGTGCCACATCCAGTTGAGCGCCGCGCTGTGCGACCGGCTCGGGTTTTTCACAGTCCACGGATTGGCTGGCAGCCTAACATAGGCGGCGCCATGGTCCGCGCAAACCCGCCTGTTGTCGTCTGCGGAAGCATCGCTGATGCTGTTGTCGGCGACGATGTGGAGATCGTGGCGAACAAGTTCTCCCGTCAGCCGCAATTGCAAATCCAGGCACTGGGCATCGCCGAAGGCGACGGTCAGCAGGACAAGGCGGCCCCGGGCGGCGGCACGGATATCATGGATGTCGCCACCCTTGGCCGGTTGACGCACAAAGCTCCGGTCGATTCTCCGGTAACGGGCAGTTTTGATGGCATGCAGCAGCGGCTGCAGCCTCAGCCACTGCCGCCAGTCATATTCGCGTAGGGCCTTCGGCACGGCTATCGCGGCTTTCCGTCGGGGCCGGCTTGGCAGCCGCGATCGCCCTGTGGAATTTTCATGGGCGCGCTCCAGCAGGGTTCTTTTGGGAAAAAGCTTGAACCCGAAAGCATCCAAGTCTCTTGATAACCGGCTATATACAGCATATTCGTGATTTCAACACGACCAACATTTGAGCGCCGGCCGTGTTTGTTTGAATGGAGAAGTCTGGGGCGCACCCGGAGTCTCTCTCGGTCGATCTTGGGGGTAAGGCGGCGCTCCGGAAAATGTGATGAGAATCTGTTGTGCAATCTCTGCCCTCTTTATGAACGGGGGTCTGCAGAGAGATTGTCTGAATATCAGTGACCGACTGGTGGAGCGCGGCCATAGCGTGACGATCCTGACGACACGCCAGGTCGGTCATGTCGAGAGTTCGGCGACCATAAAAGTCCATGCGGTACGGGTTCTCTCAAACCCCGGCACCGAATATGCGCTGGGAAGGACCGTGTTGGCGGCCAGGCGCGACTTCGACTGCGTGGTCGGTTTCAACAAAATGGCCGGCTTGGATATCTACTATGCCGGCGACCCGCCTTATTTTGCGTCGAAGCTCGGATGGTGGCGGCCGTTTTCCCCCCGCTTCATTCGCCAGCAGAACCTGGAATCAATGATCTTTGCCCCCGGCAAGGCCGCGCAGATCATAGCGCTCAGCGAACAGCAGGCAGCGCTTTACCGCGGCTTCTGGCGAACCGAGGAATCGCGCGTTCACGTCGTTGGGCCGACGCTCGATCCGAAACGCCGCAGGCCGGACCTGCTGACTGTCGACCGCAATGAGATCCGCGATCGTTTCGGGCTTCCCCGCAAGGCGGTCATCGCCTTGACCATCGCCAATCGATTGAAGGTGAAGGGTCTCGACCGGGCGGCAAAGGCTCTTCAGCCGTTTCCGGGCATCCATTGGCTGATTGCCGGCCTTCGAAAGAACAGCGAGGAAGAGACGCGGCTTCGCGGCCTGATTGCCAAATCCGGCATGTCGGAACGGGTTACGCTCTTGGGTATCCAGGAAGATATTCCGGCGATCGTGGTTGTGAGCGATTTCATGCTCCATGCGGCTCGCTTGGAAAATACCGGCACGGTGATCCTCGAGGCGCTCGCGAATGGCCTGCCAGTCATTGCCTCGGACGCTTGCGGATATGCAAAATATGTCGAGGCCAGCGGGGCGGGACTGGTCGTGGCCAATCGCGACGATCCCGAAATCTGGCAGCAGGCGATCCGGAAAGCCGGCGATCCGGCGGTCCGCGCGCAATGGCGCGAGGCGGCCATTGCCTACGGCGCGTCAAACCCGCTTACCGGCGGACTGGAAACGGCCTGCGACCTGATAGAGACGTCGCGCCACAACCGGCGCGCCGTAGCATGAAATCTAGGCAAGCGGTTACCGTTTGCCAAAGGCCCTGCCGCTGAAGAGCATCATCACGTAAGGACGATCGCCGCCCGTCATGGCCCCGCCGTGTCGGACTTCTCTCCACATGTGGCCGGCGCATCCTGTCGTTCCGAAGGTACCCCAAATGGCACCGCGATCCTTCGCTGCTATTGCAAAGATACGCCGAAGCTGGTGTCATCCTGTTTTGCACGACTGTGAGGTACGGTGATGACGCGCTCCTCTGGGATTGCCCTGTTTTCCTCAACTTTCGTTCTGTGCGCTGCCGCTTCAGCGTCCGCTTCCGCAGCCCAGCCCGGCGATCCCCCGGACGGCATGCCAAAAATAGAAACGGTGGTTGTCATCTTCGCGGAGAACCGCGCCTTCGACAATCTTTACGGCCATTTTCCCGGTGCCGAGGGCATCGACAAGGCTAGCAAGGAAAGTCTTGAGCAGCGTGACCGTGACGGTTCGGTGCTCTCCGAGCTTCCGCCGGTATGGGACGGGCTGACTGCCAAGGGCGTCACGCCGCCGGTGACGCAGGCGATGACGGAGCACCTTCCGAACGCGCCGTTCACCGTGAACGACGCGAAAGGTTTCAACGTCCCGCTCAACGCCACAACGCACGATCTCTGGCACCGCTATTACCAGAACCAGATGCAGATCAACGGCGGCAAGAATGACATGTTCGTCGCCTGGGGCGATTCAGGCGCCATGCCGATGAGCAATTGGGACATCTCCAAGGGGGATATGTGGGCCGTTGCGCAGAAGTACGTTCTGGCCGATCATTTCTTCATGGGTGGCTTCGGCGGCTCTTTTTTCAACCATCAGTGGCTGATCTGCGCCTGCGCGCCTTACTACGCAAATGCCGACAAAAGCACGGCCAAGCCATCGATCGCGGTGACGGACGATAGCGGCACGGCGCTGAAGCTCGCCGACAATTCACCGAAATCGGCGCGCGACGGCATCCCGAAATTCGTTTCCGATGGCAATCTGACGCCGGATTTCTACGCGGTGAACACGATGCAGCCGCCTTACCAGCCCAGCGGCAACGATCCGGCGCCGGGCGGCGATCCGCGCCTGGCGGATCCGGCCAAGCCGACGACCCTGCCACCGCAGACCGAGCCGACCATCGGCGACATGCTGAGCCTCAAGCACGTCAGCTGGGCCTGGTATTCGGGTGCCTGGCAATACACGCTTGAACACGGCAACCACACGCCGATCCCGAATTTTCAGTACCACCACCAGCCGTTCAACTATTACGCCAACTTCGCGCCGGGCACTGAAGCCAGGCGTGAACATCTGCGCGATGCCGGACTGGGCGGCGTGAGCTTCATCCAGGCGATCGACGATGGCGTCCTGCCGCAGGTTTCTTTCTACAAGCCCCAGGGCAATCTCAACGAGCATTCCGGCTATGCCGACATCCAGGCCGGCGACCGCCATATCGCCGATGTCATCGCGCATCTGGAGAAGAGCCCGCAATGGCCGCATATGCTGGTCGTCGTCACGTATGACGAGAATGGCGGCATCTGGGACCATGTCGCGCCGCCCAAGGGCGATCGCTGGGGCCCGGGCACGCGCATCCCGGCAATCATCGTTTCGCCCTTCGCCAAACACGGCTATGTCGATCATACGCCCTATGACACGACCTCGATCCTTCGCTTCATTACCGAGCGCTTCGAATTGCCCGTGCTGCACGGCATAGTGGTTCGCGACCGAGCCGTTGCGGCGCATGGCGAGCCAACGCTCGGCGACCTTACCGGCGGGCTCGAGCTGAATTGATGGCCCGCATCCGGAGGTCGAGGATGGACGCTGACAGGATTGTCGCGCTGGTCACCGCCGGCGGCATCGAACTCACCGACCGCCGGCGCAACGTCAGGAACGACGGCTGGTTACTGAGCTTCGCCAACGGTGCCACGGTGGAGGTGGGCGACGACGGCAATGCGCGTATTGGCGGAAAAGGCACCAAGGCCGTGGCGGGGCTGCTGGACCTTCCGGTCGCGCCGCGCAGCACCTGATCCGGTAGCCGTTCTCATATCTCGCAGCTGCCGTCCACGTTGCGGATTTTAAGTCAAATTTTACCGAACGCACGGCATGGCTTGAGCGCTGGCGAGTGGTGCTGCCGGCGCGTTCCGCGTAAGGGGTGACGATGCGTATTGTCGGGAAGATTCCTCTGGCCGTCGCCATGAGCCTGCTCACCGCGACTGTCGCTCAGGCGGGCGAAGGCGGCTGGATATCCGGCGACTGGTATCTCACACTCGGCGCCACGGGGCTCGTCGCGCCGAACTTCGAGGGCGGCAAGAAATACATGCTCAGCGCCCAGCCGATCATCTCGCTCGGAAAGGTCGGCCCCGAGGCGCGCTTTGCCTCGCGCAACGACAACATCTCGCTGGCGCTGATCGATGACGGTTCCGTTCGCGCCGGCTTGACCGGTAAGTTCCTATTCGCGCGCGAGAGCGACGACGAACTGAAAGGCCTCGATCCGGTGCGCTGGGGCGGCGAGGCGGGTGGGTTCTTCGAATTCTATCCGCTGGATTGGGTGAGGGCACGGGCGGAGCTGCGGCACGGCATTCGCGCCCATAACGGTTTCGTCGCGGACATCGCGGCCGACGCCTTCTACGACGTCACGCCGACCATCCGCATTTCCGGCGGCCCGCGCGTCTCCTTCGCCTCGTCCGACTATTTCGATGCTTATTACGGCGTCAACGCCAAGGAAGCGGCAGCTTCGGGCTTGAGCGAGTATCATCCGGGCGGCGGCGTGAAGTCGACAGGCCTCGGCGGCACGATCACCTGGAAGGTGACCGAGCCGATGACGGCGAGCGTCTTCACCGAATATTCGCGCCTGATGGGGCCGGCTGCCGATTCCAGCCTGGTCAAGGAACGGGGCGACCGCAACCAGTGGACCTTCGGTGTCTCGACCTCTTACCGCTTCAATTTCACGATGTAGGTCGCGAAAGCGGCCTCATGCCTTCAAATCCGCGCTTTATTCCTGCCGCGCCATCCGCTAAAAGCCACGCCATGACGAGCTTTTCGCGCCTTTTCGCGATCGCGATACGAATTACGGGCCCGGTGTTCCGGGCGGCCTGAGCGCCGCTGGAGCCGCCGGGAGTTTTCGCGCGCCCCTCGCGTTTTTTCATGAACATCAACGCATATCGCCCGAAGGTGGCTTCGGTTTCGGGAAAACGATATGCGTCAAAGCAAGACTTGACGCCCGGCTTTTGTCGTCGGGACCCTGAGATGGCAGATCAATGACCGACACCGTTGAAACGATCGACTATTCCAAAACGCTCTATTTGCCGCAGACGGATTTCCCCATGCGCGCCGGGCTGCCCGAGAAGGAACCAGGCCTGGTCAAGCGCTGGCAGGACATGGATCTTTACAAAAAGCTGCGCGAGGAGGCCGCCGGCCGACAGAAATTCGTGCTGCATGACGGTCCGCCCTACGCCAACGGCAACATCCATATCGGCCATGCGCTGAACAAGATCCTCAAGGACGTCATCAACCGCTCCTTCCAGATGCGCGGCTACGACGCCAACTACGTACCGGGCTGGGACTGTCACGGCCTGCCGATCGAATGGAAGATCGAGGAGCAGTACCGCGCCAAGGGCAAGAACAAGGACGAGGTGCCGGTCAACGAGTTCCGCAAGGAATGCCGCGACTTCGCGGCTCATTGGATCAAGGTCCAGGGCGGCGAGTTCCAGCGCCTCGGCGTCATCGGCGATTTCGACAATCCCTATACGACCATGGCTTACCATGCCGAGTCGCGCATCGCCGGCGAGCTGTTGAAATTCGCCATGTCCGGCCAGCTCTACCGCGGTTCGAAGCCGGTGATGTGGAGCGTGGTCGAGCGCACCGCGCTCGCCGAGGCCGAGGTCGAATATCAGGACTATGAGAGCGACACGGTCTGGGTGAAGTTTCCGGTCGCGAGCCTCGCCCAGCCGGTCGCCGGCGCCGCGCCGGCGCTGGATGGAACCGCGCTCGATCTGGTCGAGGCGCATGTCGTCATCTGGACGACCACGCCCTGGACCATCCCCGGCAACCGCGCCGTGAGCTATTCGCCGCGCATCGCCTATGGCGTTTATGAGGTGACGGCGGCCGAGAACGCCTTCGGCCCGCAGCCCGGCGAGAAGCTGATCTTTGCCGACGCCTTGGCCGAGGAATGCGCCGCCAAGGCCAAGGTCGCACTGAACCGGCTTCACAGCGTCTCGGCCGAACAGCTTGGGAAGCTTACGCTTTCGCATCCTTTCAAGGGGCTCGGCGGCGGTTATGAATTCCCGGTGCCGATGGTTGCGGGCGAGCATGTCACCGACGATGCCGGCACCGGCTTCGTGCACACCGCGCCCGGCCATGGCCGCGAGGACTTCGATGCCTGGATGGAGGCGGCCGCTGACCTTCGGGCGCGCGGCGTCGACACCGCCATCCCCTTCACGGTGGACGATGCCGGCTTCTTCACTAAGGACGCGCCGGGCTTCGGCCCTGGGCGCGAGGGCGGTGCGGCGCGCGTCATCGACGACAACGGCAAGAAGGGCAACGCCAACCAGGCGGTCATCGACGAGTTGATCAAGCGCAACGCGCTCTTCGCGCGCGGCCGGCTGAAGCACAGTTATCCGCACTCCTGGCGCTCCAAGAAGCCGGTCATCTTCCGCAACACGCCGCAATGGTTCGTCTATATGGACAAGGACCTGGGCGACGGCACGACGCTGCGCAGCCGCGCGCTGAAGGCAATCGACGACACGCGCTTCGTGCCGGCGGCGGGCCAGAACCGCATCCGCGCCATGATCGAGGAGCGCCCAGACTGGGTGCTGTCGCGCCAGCGCGCCTGGGGCGTGCCGATCGCCGTCTTCGCCGACGAGGACGGCAATGTGCTCAAGGACGAGGCCGTCAACCGGCGCATCATGGACGCTTTCGAGAAGGAAGGCGCCGACGCCTGGTTCGCCGAGGGCGCCAAGGCGCGCTTCCTCGGCAATCACGATGCCTCGAAATGGCACCAGGTGATGGACATCCTCGACGTCTGGTTCGATTCTGGCTCGACGCATGTCTTCACGCTGGAAGACCGTCCGGACCTCAAATGGCCGGCCGACGTCTATCTCGAAGGCTCGGACCAGCATCGCGGCTGGTTCCATTCCTCGCTGCTCGAAAGCTGCGGCACCAGGGGCAGGGCGCCTTACGACACGGTCATCACCCATGGCTTCACCATGGACGAGGAAGGCCGCAAGATGTCGAAGTCGCTCGGCAACACCGTCGTGCCGCAGGATGTCATCAAGCAGTCCGGCGCCGATATTCTGCGGCTCTGGGTGGTGACGACCGACTATTGGGAGGACCAGCGCCTCGGCAAGAACGTGCTGCAGACCAATATCGACGCCTACCGCAAGCTCAGGAACACGATCCGCTGGATGCTGGGCACGCTTGCCCATGACGACGGCCAGGATGTGCCGGTCGAGGCCATGCCGGAACTGGAGCGGCTGATGCTGCACCGGCTGTCGGAGCTGGACGAGGTGGTGCGCCAGGGTTACGACGCGTTCGAGTTCAAGCGCATCACCCGCACGCTGCTCGACTTCATGGTGGTGGAGCTTTCGGCATTCTATTTCGACATCCGCAAGGACGCGCTTTACTGCGACGGACCGTCGAGCCTGCGCCGCAGGGCGGCCGTGCAGGTGGTGCGCCACCTCTTCGAATGCCTGGTGAAATGGCTCGCGCCGATGCTGCCCTTCACCACCGAGGAAGCCTGGCTTGACCGCCATCCGGAAGCCGCCTCGGTGCATCTCGATCAGTTCCCGGTGATCCCGCAGAACTGGCGCGACGAGGCGCTGGCCGAGAAATGGCGCAAGGTGAGACAGGTGCGCCGCGTCGTCACCGGCGCGCTGGAGATCGCGCGCGCCGAGAAGCTGATCGGTTCTTCGCTCGAGGCCGTGCCGGTGGTCACCATCGACGACGCCGCGTTGGAGGCGGCGATCGCCGATGTCGACATGGCCGAGATGGCGATCACCAGCGACCTCGTCATCAGCCGCGGCAAGGCGCCGGAAGGCGCCTTCACGCTCGACGAGGTCAAGGGCGTGGCGGTGGTGGTGGAGAAAGCCGAGGATCGCGGTCTGGTCAAATGCGCGCGCTCCTGGCGCTACACCGCCGATGTCGGCCAGGACCCGGAATTCCCGGACGTTTCGGCCCGCGATGCGGCCGTGCTGCACGAGCTGAAGGCGCTTGGGCGGGTTTAGCGCATGTCGCCCAAAGCATGCGCTCGGGCTTGTCCCGAGCGTGCGCAGCGGTTTTGGGATCCAGTGCAAAAGTACCACGCCGGGCGGCCAATCGCCGCCCGCGCGTTGCCCTTAATAAGTGGTTGAGGTAAACACGCGACAATCCGGCAGACAAATTGTCGCCGGATTTCCGTCGCAAGTGCGGGGAACAAGGGGACCGTGCCGTTGGCCGGTGGCGACCGAAAGGCTGTTAGAGTGGGACTTTTTGGCATGACCGACAGAACGTTTGCGCGCGCCGCGCTGATGGCGCCGCTTGTGGTATCGGCCATCGCAATGTCCGGCTGCGTGAGCTCGCCCACCTACGGGACCGGCAAGACCGCGGCCGCGCAGCTGTTCGACGATGTTTCCGGCGCTGCCGCGATCACGCCGAAGCGTCGCGATCCGATCGACTACAAGCCGCGTCCTGAACTGGTGAAGCCCGCTCCGGGGCAGAAGGAAAGCCTGCCGGCGCCGCAGCAGAGCATCCAGACGGCGAGCGCCGACTGGCCCGAATCGCCGGAGGCGCGCCGCGCCCGCATCCGCGCCGACGCAACCGCGCATCAGAACGATCCGAATTACCAGCCTGAAGCGGCCGAGGACGTGCAGACTGATCCCGAAGCGGTGAAGAAGGCGATGGCGGAGTCGGGTTCCAGCCATCCGCCGCGCTGGTCGCCGGATGACTCCAGCGCCACGCGCCGCGCCGAGGTTCAGCGCCGGCTGGCCGAACAGAAGCAGGGCGATCCGACCACTCGCAAATATCTGAGCGAGCCGCCGCTTGCTTATCGCCAGGCGGCAGCCACCGCGCCGCAAAACGAGCTCGGCGAAGACGAGTACAAGAAGGAGCGCCGTCTCAAGGCGCAGGCCGAAGGCAAAAAGGGCGGCTGGTTCGACTGGCTCGGCCTGTGAATAGTCAGTAGTCGGTAGTCAGTTAGTCACCTGCTTCACTACTCACTTCACCCGTCATTCCGTTTCTCGCGGAAGAAATCCTTGAGGATGAGGGCGGCGTCGCTCTCGCCCATTCCCGGATAGATGTCCGGCGTGTGGTGGCAGGTGGGCGAAGCGAAGAAGCGCACGCCGTTGATCACCGCACCGCCTTTCTCGTCGGCGGCGCCGAAATAGAGCCGCCGCAGGCGGGCGAAGGAGATCGCGCCGGCGCACATCGCGCAGGGCTCCAGCGTCACATAGAGATCATGGCCTGTGAGGCGTTCGCTGGCGAGCTTCCGGCAGGCCTCGCGGATCGCCAGCATCTCGGCATGCGCGGTCGGGTCCGAGAGTTCGCGCGTGCGGTTGCCGGCCTTCGCGATCACCGTGCCGCCATTGGCGATCACGGCGCCCACCGGGACTTCGCCGCGGCCGGAGGCCGCCACGGCCTCTTCAAGCGCCAGAGCCATGAAATCCGGTCGTTTCACGCGGTCTCCATTCCGATTACTTCTCGCCACCCGAGAGTGATCCTGTTATCTAGCGCGAGACCCTGAAAACCGGAATCGGTTTTTGCCGCGCGGCTGGATGCGCAAACTCAAGAATGACACTGCCTGCGTTGGGCGTCCGCAAGGGCGCGCGGCGTCGTAGCAGGCGAAGACGAGCAAAATAATGAACGACGACAGGAAATCTCCACGCGGGCCGCGCAAAGCCGGCTCGAAACCGGCGGGCCAGCGAGGCCGCGACGGCAAGCCGGGCTTCGGTCCCAAGAAACCGTTCGTGAAGCGCGAGCGGCCTATGGCCGCCGAAGGCGAGCGCCGCGATGCCGACAACCAACGCCGCGATGTCGACGGCGGACGCCGCGACGTCAAGCGCAGCTATAAGCCACGCGAAGCGGGCGAGGGCGCTGGGCGCGGCGAAAGGCCTTTCCGCCAAGGCCCGCGCCCGGAAGGCAAGCCGTTCGAGAAACGCGAGGGCCGCAAGCCATACGCATCGCGCGGCGACCGGCCGGCGGCTGCCGACGGCGAGCGCCCAGCCCGGGATTTCAAGCGCAGCCACAAGCCGCGTGAAATGGGTGAAGGCGGGGAGCGTGGCGACAGGCCGTTCCGCAAAGGTCCGCCGCGCGACGGCAAGCCCTTCGAGAAGAGCCGCAAGCCTTACACACCGCGTGGCGAGCGGCCGATGGCCGCCGACGGCGAGCGGGGAGAAAGACGTTTTGACCGTCCCAAGCGCGAATTCGGCGATCGCCCGCCGCGCGACGGCACCGCAAGGAATCCGGAAGGCGGCTTCAAGCCGCGGCCGCGTCCCTCGGAAGCGGCGCCGGAGAGCGGCGAGCGCATCGCCAAGCGGCTGGCGCGCGCCGGCATCGCCTCGCGCCGCGACGCCGAGGAATTGATCGCGGCCGGGCGCGTCAAGGTCAACGGCAAGGTGCTGGACTCGCCGGCCTTCAATGTCGGCGCCAACGACGTCATCCATCTCGACGGCACCGAGATCCCGCCGATCGAGCGCACGCGCCTCTTCCTGTTCCACAAGCCGGCGGGCGTCGTCACCACCAACCGCGATCCGGAAGGCCGCAAGACCGTCTTCGACGTGCTGCCGTCCGACCTGCCGCGGCTGATGACGATCGGCCGGCTCGACATCAACACCGAGGGCCTTTTGCTGCTCACCAATGACGGCGGGCTGTCGCGCGTGCTCGAATTGCCGGCCACCGGCTGGCTGCGGCGCTATCGCGTGCGCGTCCACGGCAAGGTCGAGGAGAGCGCGCTCGTCGGCCTGCGCGAAGGCATCGCCGTCGACGGCGTCTTCTACGGCTCAATCGAAGCCTCGCTCGACCGCGAGCAGGGCACCAATGCCTGGCTGACCATTGGGCTCCGCGAAGGCAAGAACCGCGAGGTGAAGAACATCCTCGGCGCGCTCGGCCTCGATGTGACGCGGCTGATCCGCATCTCCTACGGGCCGTTCCAGCTCGAGGATCTTCCCGAGGGCCATGTGCTCGAGATCAAGGGCCGCGTGCTGCGCGAACAGCTCGGCGAACGGCTGATCGAGGAATCCGGTGCCAATTTCGATGCCGAGATCCAAAAGCCGTTTTCCAACAAGCCGGTGCGCGGCGGCGGGCCTCGCCGTGAAGAGACCGACCGGCCGAAATTCACGCGCGACGGCGACCGCCGGCCGATTGGCGAGGGCGGGCTGATCAAGGCGCGCAAGCGCCGCGAAGGCAGCCGCGACGAGGCGCTGAGCAAGCTCTCGACAAAGCCAAACAGGGCATTTGGGCCGGACAGGGCGTTCGGCGAGCGCGGCCCGAAATCCGACCGCGGCGGTTTCGGCGACAAGCCGCGTGGCGGCTTCGGCGACAAGCCGCGGTTTGGGGGCAAGAAATCCGAGCGCGAGCAGCGGCCCATCGAGCCGCCGGGCCAGCGCAAGGCCAATGTCTGGATGGCGCCGGGCGCCAGGCCGATCGGCAAGGGCAGGGCAGAAGCCGATGCCGCCAAGGCCGCCGAGGCCAAGGCGCGCAAGGCGTCGTTCAAACCGGGCGGCAAGGGTAAGCCAGGCGCAAAGCCGTTCGGCAAGCCCCGCGGCGAGCGCCCTGCAGGCGACGGCGGCGACAGGCCGCGCGGTCCGAAGAGGGGCGGCGATGCGGATCGTCGGCGGTGAGTTTCGCGGGCGTCCGCTGGCGACGCCGAAAAGCAATGCCATCCGCCCGACCACCGACCGCACCCGCGAGGCGGTTTTCAACGTCCTGGCGCATCGCTACGCGGAAAGGCTCGAGGCTGGCCGCGTGCTCGATCTCTTCGCCGGCACCGGCGCGCTCGGGCTCGAGGCGCTGTCGCGCGGCGCCTCCTATTGTGTCTTTATCGAGGAATCGACGGAAGGGCGAGGCCTGATTCGCGAAAACGTCGAGGCCTATGGGCTCACCGGTCGCACCAAGATTTTTCGTCGCGACGCCGCTCATTTGGGTGAGGCTGGCACGCTCTCGCCCTTTGGGCTGGTCTTTGCCGATCCGCCCTATGGCAAAGGGCTCGGCGAGCGCGCGCTGCGCTCGGCCAAGGCCGGCGGCTGGCTTCTGCCTGGCGCGCTCTGCGTCGTCGAGGAGGCGGCATCGGCGCCATTCGAACCGGGCGCCGGTTTTTCGGTGATGGATGAGCGCAATTACGGCGAAACGGTTATCCGGTTTATCGTCGTTGGCTGACCTGACGCTTCCTCTTCTTCCGCGGGGGAAGAAGGAAATGGCGCAAGCGCCTCGAAAATGCCGAACAATTCACTTTGCCTCGCCGGCGAACCTTGCCTATCGTCGCGCAACCGGAACCGGAGACCTTGATGACAGCAACGGGCACTGGGCTGCGTGCGGCGCTTCTCGCCGGCACGCTGGCGCTCGCCGCGGTTCCGGCCCGCGCGGCCGATGACGGCGCGGTCAAGGATTTCCTGCTCGACAACGGCATGGAAGTGGTCGTCATTCCGGACCACCGCGCCCCGATCGTCACGCACATGGTCTGGTACAAGATCGGCAGCGCCGACGAGCCGCCCGGCAAATCCGGCATCGCGCATTTCTTCGAGCACTTGATGTTCAAGGCCACGACCAATCACGCCGCCGGTGAGTTCGACCGTGCCGTCGCCGAGATCGGCGGCTCAAACAATGCCTTCACCTCCTATGATTACACCGCCTTCCACGAGACGGTGCCGCCTTCCACGCTCGAAGAGATGATGGGCTTCGAGGCCGATCGCATGCGCAACCTCATCCTGACTGACGATGTCATCAAGACCGAACGCGACGTGATCCTGGAGGAGCGCCGCTCGCGCATCGACGGCAATCCGCAGGCGGTGCTCGACGAGGAGGTCGATGCGACGCTCTGGCAGAACCAGCCGTACCGCATTCCGGTCATTGGCTGGATGCAGGAGATGGAGCAGTTGAACCGTCCGGACGCGAAAGCCTTCTACGACGCCTACTATCGGCCGAACAACGCCGTGCTGGTGGTGGTGGGCGATGTCGATCCCGACGCGGTGAAAGCGATGGCCGAAAGGACCTATGGGAAGGTCGCCCGCGGCCCGGACCTGCGGCCGCGCATCCGTCCCGTCGAGCCTGAGCAGAACACGAAGCGCACGGTGACGCTCACCGACGCGCGCGTCTCGGTGCCGAGCTTTTCGACGCAGTGGGTGGTGCCATCCTATCATACGGCCAAGCCCGGCGAAGCCGAGGCGCTCGACCTGCTTGCCGAGATCCTCGGCGGCGACAACCGCAGCAGGTTGTACCAGCAGCTCGTCGTCAAGCAGGGTATCGCTTCCGAGGCCGGCGCCTACTTCCAGGGCACCATGCTCGACGCCACCAACTTCACCGTCTATGGCGCACCGCGCGGCGACGCCAAGCTTGTCGATATCGAGGCGGCGGTCGATGCCGAGATCGCCCGCATCGCCAAGGACGGCGTGAGCGACGATGAGCTGGAGCGGGCCAAGACCCGCTATGTGCGCTCCATGATCTTTGCGCGCGACAAGCAGGAGGACATGGCCAACATGTACGGCTCGACGCTTGCCACGGGCGGCAATGTCAAGGACGTCCAGGAATGGCCGGACCGCATCCGCAAGGTAACCGCCGCTGAGGTCAAGGCGGTCGCCGCCCGCTATCTGGTGCTCGATCGCTCCACCAGCGGCTATCTCTTGCCGCAGCAGCAGGCGGGGAATTGATGATGAGCATGGTTCTTGACCGCACGATCGCTTCTCCTTTCCCAGGGAGAGAGGAAGGCAAGCTCTACCGCGCCGTCGCCACCCTTTGCTTTGCCCTGTTCTTCCTGCTTTTGCCGGTGCTTGCCGCGCGCGCCGAGATGAACATCCAGGAGGTGAAGTCGAAGAAGGGCGTCACCGCCTGGCTGGTGGAAGACCATTCGATCCCGCTGATTGCGATACGTTTCGTCTTCGACGGCGGCACGGCGCAGGACCCTGCCGGCAAGGAAGGCCTGGTCAACCTGATGACCGGGCTGTTCGATGAGGGCGCCGGCGGCCTCGACAGCGAGGCCTTCCAGGTGAAGCTCGACGATGCCGGCGCCGAGATGAGTTTTCAGGCCGCCCGCGATGGCACCTATGGCTCGATGCGCATGTCGTCCGACCATAAGGACGAGGCGTTTGGCCTGCTGAAGCTGGCGGTGAACAGCCCGCGCTTCGATCAGGCCCCGATCGACCGCATCCGCGCCCAGATACTGTCCGGCATCCTCGCCAATGAGCGGGATCCCAACACGATCGGCCAGCAGCGCTGGCTGCGCGCGATCTATGGCCAGCATCCCTATGCCCGGCCGGACGAGGGCGACAAGGACAGCCTCGCCACCATCACTGCCGATGACCTCAGGGCTTTCCACAAAGCGAATTTCGCCCGTGGCGGCCTGCATGTGGCGGTGGTGGGCGATATCGACGCCGCGACGTTGAGCGGCAGGCTTGACGAGGTGTTCGGCGACCTGCCGGACAGGCAGACGCTGGCGCCGGTTGCCGACGTCGACCCCAAGCTCGGCCAGCAGCTCGAAGTGAATTACGACTTGCCGCAGACGTCCCTGCAGCTTGCCTGGCCGGGCGTGAAGCGCAGCGATCCCGATTTCTACGCCGCCGTGCTGATGAACGAGATTCTCGGCGGCTCGACATTCACCTCGCGGCTTTACGAACAGGTGCGCGAGAAGCGCGGCCTTGCCTATAGCGTCAGCTCCGATCTCGTCGATCACGAGCATTCCAACGCGCTGCTGGTGACGACGGCAACGCGTTCGGACCGCGCGGCCGAAACGCTTGTCATCGTGCGCCAGGTGGTGAAGGACATGGCCGAGAACGGTCCGACCGAGGAGGAACTAGCGGCGACCAAGAAATACATGGTCGGCGCCTACGCCATCAACAATCTGGATTCCTCCAGCTCCATCGCCACGACGCTGGTGGAGCTGCAGATCGATCATCTCGGCATCGATTACATCAAGCGGCGCGCGGCTCTCATCAATGCGGTGACGCTGGCCGACGTCAAGGCGGCGGCGAAGAAGCTCCTGTCGTCCGACCCCGCGGTGATGGTCATCGGGCCGCCGCTGGTTCAGGTGGCGGGAGGCCGCAAGGGATGAGCCCAACCTTCGGGGTGGCCTTCGGCGGCGGTGGCGCGCGCGGTCTTGCGCATATCCATATCATCGAGGCCCTCGACGAGCTTGGCATCAGGCCGGCGGCGATTGCCGGCTCGTCGATCGGCGCCATCATGGGTGCCGGCATGGCGTCTGGCATGAAGGGTGCCGAGATTCACGATTACGCCCGGTTGATCCTCGGCAGCCGGGCCGAAGTGGCGGCGCGCATGTGGCGCTCGCGGCCGGGCACGATCGCCGAGGCCATGCAGGGCGGCATCCGCGTCAGCCAGTTCAACATCGAGCGCATCCTGAAGGCTTTCCTGCCCGAGGCGATCCCGCAGACATTCGAGGCGTTGAAAATCCCGCTCAAGGTGACGGCGACCGATTATTTCGGCCACAGCCTTGCGGTGTTTACCGAAGGCGACCTGCATTCGGCGCTTGCCGCTTCGGCGGCCATCCCGGCGGTCTTCCGTCCGGTGACGCGCGAGGGCCGCGTGCTGATCGATGGCGGCATCTACAACCCCGTGCCTTTCGATCTCATCGAGAAGGACGCCGACATCATCATCGCCGTCGACGTCGTCGGCGCGCCGAGCGAGGCCGAGCGCAGGCATCCGACCACCGTCGACCTGATGTATGGCGCCACGCAACTGATGATGCAGTCGATCATCGCCAACAAGCTCAGGCAGCACCCGCCGGACATTCTGATCCGGCCGAATGTCTCGAAATACCGCGTGCTCGAATTCCTCAAGATCGAGGCGCTGATGGCCGAGACGGCGGAGATCAAGGACGAGCTGAAGCGCGCCGTCGAGAAGGCCGTGGAAGCGCATGACGGCAGGCGGGGCGAGAAGGCGGTGACGACGTTCTAGGCCCGTGCATCGCGGTACCCCATGGCTCCCGTGACTTTTGGGGAAGCTCCTTTTTGCCCACTAGCCCGGAGCCGGCCACACATCATATTGTCGCGACCCATTGGAAACGCCCGAATCCGCATGAGCAAACTCCTGTTTACCCGAGTTCCTTTCAACCCGGTCTCTCTCGGGCTCGTCTGCAATTTCATTGCGCACTATCCGCCCTTTGACGGCTACGAGTTTGGACAGATGGTGAAGTCCTTGCGCTACCAGATCGAGCAGCAGACGCATCTTATCGGTTCCATCGACGATGCGATCGTCGCTTACGTCGGCTGGATCGTGACCAACCGCGAAATTGCCGAAACGTGGGTTGCAAACAGGGGGCCGCTCAATCCCGATCCCGGCGGCACCGCCATTGCCGCGACCATTATGGCCACGCGCTCGTCCTCGCACATCCTGCCGCTTATCAAGGAGGCGAAACTGCTCAACCTCGATAAGTCGGTCTACTGGAAGCGCGATTTCATCGATGCCCGTGGTGCAATGAAACGCGCCGTCCGCAAGCGGGACGCCTGATGGACAAGGCCAGTCACGCCAAGGTGTTGACGCAGGAAATCCTCATCCGTCTTGGCGATCGTTATGCCTCGATGTTTGTGCGCATCTGGCAGCCGACCGGACAATCGCGCGGCACCGTGTTCTGCCTGCACGGCTTTGCCGGCAATGGCTCCGATTTCGATTATCTCGCGGCGTTCCTTTGCCGCAACGGCTATCTGGTGATCTGCCCCGACCTGCTCGGACGGGGGCGCAGCGCCTATCTCGGCTCCGGCTACGATATTGATCTCTATTCCAGGTGCCTGCGCGCGCTCGGTCAGTTTTCCGGCAAGGAGAACCATTTCGTCGGCACGTCATGGGGCGGGCTGATCCTCGTTCTGTTCCTCTATGCGAACCGCAGCCGCGTCGACAGGATTGTCCTCAACGATGTTCCCCTGGTTGGCGGACCGAAGGTCGATGCTTTGCGAAACGAGGCCATCCGCGAAGCAGCGCTTTTATTCCGGACGCGCGCCCAGGCAGGGCAATATCTGCGTGCGGCAAATCCGGGTATGGGGCGGGTGGAGACGCGGGTCCTCGACCGGTTCATCGAGAGCAGAATTGCCGCGGGGGCTGGCGGGTTTCGTTTGGCCTACGATCCGGCCACGACCGGGAATTTCGAGGCCATGACCGGCCGCAAATATGACCTGTTCCCAATGGTCGCCAAGCTCGAGGCCCACATCATGCTCATGTACGACCGCGAGAGCGGGTTCATCGACAGGCAAGCCTTCGAACAATCACGCCGCGCCCGACCCGATCTTTGTATCGTCGACAACATCGATGCCGGCAACCCGCCGTCGTTGATGACGCCCGATCAGGCTTTCCTCATCCTCGGCTTTCTATCCGCCATATGAGCAGTCCGTCACGGCGGGATCGCACTTTTATAAAAATGCATGCTCCCAGCCGATCTCGATCCCAACGAGGCGGCCGGGAGATTGATATAGCGGCTTTCGCACTTGGTTAGGTATCGGTCGAAACAGGCAAGCGCCCGTTAGCGTCTTGATACCGTGACCGACATGCCGCTCGCCGGGCGCAGCGCCAGCGCATAGTCGAAGCGGATAACGTCGTCGGCACGGGTAAAGGCGAACTGGCGCACGACCGCGCGAACCGCCTGTTCCACCTCGAGTCGGCCCAGGCGTGCGCCTCCGCACATACGCGGTCCGGTCAGGAAGGGGATGAAGGCGCGGCGGTCGAAACTGTTGTTGATGAACTCCTTGCGGCTGGCATCGAAAGTCCTCGGATTTTCCCAGAAGGCGGGATGTTGGTGAACGCCGACGATCGACAGCATGATAAGCTGTCCGGCCCTCAGTGCGGTGCCATCGATGACCGTATCGGTGCCCACCTCGCGGGTCAGGAACGGGATCGGCGGAAAATAGCGCATCGTCTCGTTGATGAAGCAGTCCGTGAACGGTGTTTCTTCTTCGTCCCCGGCGATCTCCTGATGCACGCGCTCCTGGGCCTTTTGGTTCGCGCCGAGCCGGTCGATCACCCATAGCGCCGTCGTCACGGTGGTCTCGACGCCGGCAAAGAGGTTCATCACAAACTCTTCGATTGGCGAAAAACCGTCAATTCCGCCAGCCTTCTCCGAGAAGCGGGCCATTTCGGCCACCGTGCGTGGGTCTGCCGTAAGCTGCGAGCCGAAATCGGCGATGATCGCGCGGGCATCCTGAATGGCGCTGTTGCGCTCGGCATCGGTGGGCGTGACCCAGGAATAATATTGCAGGCGCCGCAGCACCTCGCGCGTGCGGTCAAGCAGCGTGGCCGTCGGCCCCGCCTGCGCGACAAGGCCGAACGCCTGGTAGAAAATCGTCATGGCACCAGCGAAAAGCGCCTGCTGGATGCCGGCGAGCGAGGTCTCGCAGCCGGCAAGACAGTTACCGAAGACTTCAGCCACGCCTTGCTCATGGGCGGGCTTCGCCGCCGCGAGGTAGCGGTCCTGGGTGATCGCGCGCCTGGTAGCCCATTCCTCGTCGTTGGTGTTGAAGCGGCTGAAGCCGAGCGCCGAGATCAGAGAGAAATTCTTGCGAAAAAGGGCGGGAGTCTTGGCGATCCTGTCCACGGCCTCCGGATGGTCGAAGACGACGAGATTGCCGATTTCCTTAGCGCGGGTTGCTCGTCCATCATCCTGCCCGCTCCGCGCGAATAGGTTGTAGACGAGATTGTTGAGCATGCCTTCAATTTGCGCTGGATCGCTCACCTTACCTCCATGTCTGAACGCCCGACCACCTTGGTATTCGTTCAGCCAACGATGTCCCTTATTGTTGCAAAAATGCGACAGCGGCGCCGCAAAGTCGTTGGCATCCCGCAGCGGCAATATGCGTTTATAAACTTGTCTGCAATAACGACCCCGGCTGGAATCTGGGTGGGGACTTAAATGCATTCGCAGGGCAAGGGTAAATTTTTGGCTACGGTGGCGGCGTCGGCTGCCTCCGTAACGGCAATAGGCGTGGGCACGGCTCAAGCCACCGAGGAGCAGCCTTCGGATCAGGCGGTCATCGATTCGCGCGTCAAGCTCGCATTTGAAGGCGCGTACTTTTGGAACAATGTCCACAACGACGACAAGCTCAGCAGCGATAAGCTGGGCAACAGCAACGGCGATATCTCCGGATCGGTGGCGCTGACCAAGCAGATTTCTCCGGACCTTGATTGGCGACTTGCCGGCGCCTTCCATCTCGGCAAGGACCGGTCGGTCCTTCTCGGCGAGGGACCTGTGACCAGTCCTTCAAACGGCATGGTGAGCGTTAATTTCGGCGACGGTTACAGCTTCCAGGCTTTCGATTTCGACATCGGCAAGCACGTCAAGGCGCAACAGGCCGACGTCCGTTTCTTCGGCGGCTTGCGACTGGTGCATTCCGACGAAACATTAGGCGACTTTTCAGAGAAGTTCACTCCTACCAATCCCGCCGACAAGGGTATCGCCGCTGACAAGATCGGTACGGCCGAGTACTGGGGCATCGGTCCGCGCGTTGGTGCGGAAGCTTACTATCCCGTTGGCGAAAACTGGGGCCTGACGGGTTCAGCTTCAGGCGCCGTCATGTGGGGCCGCCGCACCGAGCGTCTCGGTTTCAATATCTCCTCCACAAACCCTGACGAACACTTTTCCGAAACGGTGGCCAGTCAGGGCTCGAACGAGACGGTCTCGAATCTCGACGCATCGCTCGGCCTGAGCTGGACGCCGATAACGAACACTACCTTCACCGCTGGTTACAAGGTCGAAGCGTGGCACAATCTGCTTGTGAACGCAGACCACAAGAATCAGGTGTTCCAAGGTCCGTTCCTGCGCCTCGAAGTCAAAATGTGATCGCGGCGGCCGGTCAGGGTGACTTCGAAGACACGTTTCGAGTCTAGGTTCGCATCGAACAGAAACGTCAAACTGCACTACGTCGCGGCGGGCTCCGGCCCGCCACTTCTTTTCCTGCATGGCTTTCCCGACTATAGCCTGGGTTGGCGCTGGCAGATCGAGGCTCTGTGCGGCAGTTTCAGGGTGCTGGCACCGGATTTGCGCGGGTTCGGGCGAAGCGACGCGCCGCGGGGGCATGCCCAATACACGCTGCTGCCGCATCTGGTCGAGGACGTGCTTTCAGTGCTCGTGGCCGAACAACTGTCCCAGGCCTCGATCGTCGGTCACGACTGGGGTGGTACCATTGCTTGGTGGCTGGCTATGCGGGTGCCGCAGGTGATTCGCCATCTGGTCGTCCTTTCCACCCCTCATCCGCGCAACTACCTGCGCGCTATCGCCGATCCGACCAATGCCCGGTTTTTCGCCTATATGCGCCTTTTCCAGGAGGCAGGAGCATCGGCCATGCCGGCGCCGGAGAAGCTTGCTGAATGGGTCGACGATGAAGTCGACAGGCAGGCGCTTGCAGAGTCGCTCCGGCTTTCCGATCCGGAGGCGATGCTGGGTTACTACAGAGCCAACATTCCGCTCGGCAGGGTGCCAGATATCGGCCAATTGCCCCTGGTCAAGGCGCCGACTTTGGTCATGTTCGGCGCCCACGATCCCTATGTTCCGACCAACGCCTATGACGGCACCTTCCGCGAAGTCGATAACGTCACGTCGCTTATAGCCATCCCTGGCGCGGGGCATTTCATCCACCACCAAGCCGCCGGTTTGGTAAGCCGCGAGATAGAGGCGTGGGTGTCGCGGCCGCCGTCCAGCTTTCGCTCTTTGGGGTAGGGCCGTCCGGTTGGAAGGCGCGCGCTAGCTACCGCAGGTGCGTCGCCGTTTGCCCATTCCGTTCAAAGTGGTTGATCTGCGACGTTCCGAAGCCCGTCCGATTGATGCCCTTCGCGGGCCCGATTGTCACAAAAAAATTCTTGCCTTCATGCTCATCTTCGCCCTACTCTCTGCTTGAGAAAACCTTTTCCCACATTATTGCTTTCGACATCCGCCCCCGGTTCGAATGCTGCAGGCCTTTGTGAGCAAAGGTTTTCTCAACTGGGAGGTCCTGCGCCGAAGATGGTTTCTGACGCCGAATCAGCGTCTGTCTTTGCCAAGCCGCCGGTCACCCTGCGTGAGGTCGCTGCCGCCGCCGGCGTCAGCGTGGCGACGGCATCCAAGGCGCTGAACGGGCAGGGGCGCATGACGGCGGAGACGCGCGAGCGCATCCGCGAGACGGCGCGGCTGCTCGGCTTCCGGCCGAACAGCCTGGCGCAGAGCCTGTTGCGCAAGCGCTCCTTCACCGTCGGCCTGCTCACCAACGATACCTATGGCCGCTTCTCGCTGCCGCTGATGGCCGGCGTTTCGGATGCGCTGGTCGACAAGGGCGTGTCGGTGTTCCTGTGCAATGTCGAGGACGATCAGCGGCTCGGCCAGATGCATGTCGAGGCCATGCTCGACAAGCGCGTCGACGGCATCGTCGCCACCGGAAAACGCATAGACCGCCATCTGCCGGTCGATCTCTCCAATCTGCGCATTCCGGTCGTCTACGCCTTCACCCAGCCGGATCCCGGCGCGGTCGGCCTGGTCTCCGACGACGCCGGCGGCGCGCGGCTGGCGGTCGAGCATTTTTTGCGGCTCGGGCGCCGGCGCATCGCCCATGTCAGCGGCCCGGCGAGCTTCGCCGTGGTGCATGCGCGGGCAGGGGCCTACCGCGACGTCCTGAGGGAGAATGGCTTGGTCGCAGCCGAGCCGCTGCTCGGCGCCTGGTCCGAAGCCTGGGGCCACGATGCGGTGGCAAAACTGTTCGACAAGGCGGGCAGGGAAGGATGGCCGGACGCCGTCTTCTGCGGCAACGACCAGATCGCCCGCGGCGTCATTGACGCGCTGCGCGAACGCGGCATTAGCGTGCCCGAGGATGTCGGCGTCATCGGCTTCGATAATTGGGAGATCGTGGCCGAGGCGACGCGCCCGCCGCTGACCTCGATCGACATGAACCTGGCAAGCCTCGGCCGCGACGCCGGGCTCGCCCTGCTTTCGCTCGTCGACGGCCGGCCGGCCGCGCCGGGCATCAGGAAACTGCCGTGCCGGCTGGTGGTGCGTCAGTCATGCGGCAGTCCGCCGCCATGAAGCAACAAGGCTACGCGCCCGGATCCGCTGGGCGGCGTGGCCAAAACAGGGAGGAGAACCATGAGGAGGAGTAAAATGAAGACTATGTTTGCCAAGCTGGCTTTAGCCGCTGCTGTCATCGGCGGCGGCCTGCAGGCGGCGTCCGCCGAGACCGCCAACATCTGGGTGCGCGCCGACGGCTCGAACTTCATGCCGCGCATCGTCGACGCCTTCAACAAGGCGCATAAGGACCAGATCAAGCTCGACATTATTCCCAATGCCGAGATCATCCCGAAATATGGCGCCGCCGCCGCCGGCGGCACCGCGCCCGACGCGCTCTCGCTCGACCTGATCTACACGCCGTCCTTCGCCGCCGCCGGCCAGTTGGAGGACATCACCGACTGGGCGAAATCCTTGCCCTATTTTTCGAGCCTGTCGCCGGCGCATGTGAAGACCGGCACCTATAAGGACCGCATCTACGGCCTGCCGTTCTCGGCCGACGCCTCGGTGCTGATCTGGAACAAGAAGCTGTTCAAGCAGGCGGGGCTGGACCCCGAGAAGGGCCCGACCAACTGGGCCGAGATCGAGGCCGATGCCGAAAAGGTCAACGCGCTCGGCGGCGACATCAAGGGCTTCTACTTTTCCGGCAATTGCGGCGGCTGCAACATCTTCACCTTCACGCCGCTGATCTGGGCCTCGGGCGGGGATATCCTGTCCGAGGACGGCTCGAAGGCGACGCTCGACAGCCCGCAGCTGCGCGGCGCGATCGACCTTTACCGCTCGATGGTCAAGAAGGGGCTGGTGCCCGAGGGCGCGCAGACCGACACCGGCGCCAATTTCTTCGCCGCCTTTGCCGGCGGCAAGATCGGTCTCTCGCCGTCGGGCGCCTTCGCCATCGGCGCGCTCAATACGCAATATCCCGACATCGACTACGGCATCACCTTCCTGCCGGGCAAGGATGGCGGCTGGTCGTCCTTCGCCGGCGGCGACAATTTCGTCGTCACCAAGGGCACCAAGAAGATCGCCGTGGTGAAGGAGTTTTTGGACTTCGCCTATTCGCTGGAGGGCCAGACCATCCTTGCCAAATATGGCAGCCTGCCGGTGCGAAACGACATCGCCAAGGACGCGCTGAAGGATCTCGACCCGCGCTATCAGGTGGCGGCCGAAGCGATGGCCAAGGGCAGGACGCCCTATTCGGTGGTGTTCAACGACCTGATCAACTCCGCCAACGGGCCGTGGACGCAGATGATCAACGAGGTGTTCTTCGGTGACGATGTCGACGGCGCCATAAAGAACGCGCAGGAGACGATGCAGTCGATTATCGACCAGGCGCCGAACAAGTAGACACCAGGGCCAGCCGGCGGCGAGGATAGCGCAACGCCTCGCCGCCAAGGCTCTGACCGGCCGCCCGCCCCGTCTCCCTGGCCGGGCGGCCGGGGACTGTATCGCTGAATGGTTAGGGACTGACGCGTTGAGAAAGCTCACTCACGAATTTGAGGCGCCGCGAGGTTCGCCTTCCCTTCTCCCCTTGTGGGAGAAGGTGGATCGGCGCGCAGCGCCGAGACGGATGAGGGGTGTTCCAGGGAACGCCGGCGTCTCACTCCGCTGGAACGCCCCTCATCCGGCCGCTTCGCGGCCACCTTCCCCCACAAGGGGGGAAGGGGAGGCGCAGCCATGACTTCCATCGCCGCAACCTCCGCTCGCGCCCGCTCGCACGCCGGTGTCAGCCGCCGGCAATGGGTCGGCCTGCTCTATGTCCTGCCGGCCGTCGCCCTGGTCACCGTCTTCTTCGTCATCCCGCTCGGCATGACGGCGTGGATGTCGCTGCATAACTGGCCGCTGATGGGCGAGCATGCCTTCATTGGGCTCGACAATTATTTCGCGATCCTGCGCGACACGCGCTTCTGGAATGCGCTCAAATTCACCTTCTACTACACGGTGATCGTTACCATCGCGATCTTCGCCGTCGCCTTTCCGCTGGCGATCTTCATCGAAAAGCCGCGCCCGCTCACCAATCTCTACCGCACCGCCTTCTTCATGCCGGCGGTGGTCGGCTTCGCCTCGGCGAGCCTGCTCTGGTCCTGGCTGCTCAATGTCGATTCCGGCCTGTTCAGCCCGGCCGCTTACCACCTCGGTCTGACCGCGAAGAAGGTCAATCTTCTCGCCACCTTCCAGCCGGCCTTCTGGTCGATCATCGCCATGGTGGTGTGGAAGGTCGCCGGCTTCACCATGATCATCCTGATGACCGGCCTGCAATCGATCCCGCAGGATCTGCAGGAGGCGGCCGTCATCGACGGGGCAGGGCCGTTCGCCAGGTTCAGGGCGATCACGCTACCCTTGATGCGCCGCACGCTGGCGCTGGCGCTGATCCTGTCGGTGGCGGGCTCGATCCTCGCCTTCGACCAGTTCTACATCATCCTGCGCGGCGGCCCGCGCAACCAGACGCTGACGGCGGTCTACTGGATCTTCAACCAGTCCTTCGTCTCGTTCAAGCTTGGCTACGGCGCGGCACTTTCCATGGTGCTTTTGGTCATCCTGGTGGCGCTCAGCCTCATCCAGCTCTGGCTGCTGCGCAAGCCGGAGGGGCTCGACTGATGGCCGAGGCGATGTCGCATAACCGCAAAGTCGGCTTCAGCCTGGCCAGGCACTCCACCGGCATCATAGCCTCGGTGCTGTTCCTGGCGCCGATCGTCTGGACCGTGCTGTCGACCTTCAAGCCGGCGCAGGAGGCGCGCCAGCCGCCGCTGCCGCCCTGGCCGACCACCGGTTTCTCGATCGAGAATTATCAGACGCTGAACTCCTTCGGCGACGGGCTCTGGGTCTCGGCGCAGAACAGCATCTATGTCTCGGTTATGACGGTGCTGCTCTCGGTGCTGGTCAGCGTGCTTGCCGGCTACGGTTTCTCGCGCTTCCGCTTCCCGTTGCGGGATTTCTTCTTCGTCCTGATCCTGTCGACGATCATGATCCCGTTCCAGTCGATCCTGACGCCGATCTTCCTGGTGTTGACGAAGCTTGGCCTGCACAACACGCTGACCGGCCTGGTCTGCGTCTATGTCACCCTGCAGCTGCCCTTCTCGATCTTCATGATGCGCAACGCCTTCGACGCCGTGCCGCGCGAGATCGAGGAGGCGGCGCGTATGGACGGCGCCAACAACGTCACCATGCTGGTCAAGGTTATGCTGCCGCTGGTCTGGCCGGGTGTCGTCACCATCGCGCTGTTCGCCTTCCTCGGCGCCTGGAACGAGTTCCTGGCCGCGCTCGTGCTGATGACCGACCAGTCCAAATTCACTTTGCCGGTGATGATGACCGCACTTCAGTCCGGCCGCTTCGGCGCCATCGACTGGGGCGCGGTGCAGGCCGGCGTCACGGTGATGATGGTGCCTTGCCTGATCCTCTTCCTGGCGCTGCAGCGCTTCTACATTCGCGGCCTCATGGCCGGGGCCGTCAAGTAATTCGAATGGAGTGAAATCATGACCGCATCGCAGCCCGCCGCGCAGACCGGCACCTCCGCCAGGCCGAAGCTCGCCTTCCGGCCGTTGCCAGTGCCGCAGGTCGATGTCCGCGGCTTCTGGGGCGACCGGGTCGACGCGGTCGCCGCCAAGACCGCCGGCATCCTCTACGACCGCTGCGTCGAGGCGCGCATGCTGGAACAGATCGATCCGGACGTGCCGTCGCCGGGCGTCGTTATTCCTTTCCATGTCAGCGACGGTTTCACCGCTCGGACCGTGACGACGCAGATGTTTTGGGATTCAGATTGGGGCAAGACGATCGAAACCGCCGCCTATTCGCTCTACCGCCGCCGCAATCCCGATCTCGAGAAGAAAATCGACGCCGTCATCGACATGTACGGCAAGCTGCAGCAGGAGGACGGCTATCTCTCCAGCTGGTACCAGCGCATCCAGCCCGGCCTGCGCTGGACCAATCTGCGCGACTGCCACGAGCTTTATTGCGCCGGCCATCTGATCGAGGGCGCGGTCGCCTACTACCAAGCGACCGGCAAACGCAAGCTGCTCGACATCATGAGCCGCTATGCCGACCACATCGCCGACACTTTTGGCCCGGAGCCCGGCAAGCGGAAGGGCTATTGCGGCCATGAGGAGATCGAGCTGGCGCTGGTCCGGCTTGCGCGCGCCACCGGCAACGGCAAATATATGAAGCTGGCTAAGTATTTCATCGACCAGCGCGGCCAGCAGCCGCATTATTTCGACGAGGAGGCGCTGGCGCGCGGCGCCGATCCCAAGGATTTCCACTTCAAGACCTATGAATACAACCAGTCGCACAGGCCGGTGCGCGAGCAGGACAAGGTCGTCGGCCATGCGGTGAGGGCGATGTATCTCTATTCCGGCATGGCCGATATCGCGACCGAGTATGGTGACGATACGCTGAAGGTCGCGCTCGAGAGACTCTGGGACGATCTCACGACGAAGAGCCTCTACGTCACCGGCGGCCTCGGCCCGTCGGCCGACAATGAGGGCTTCACCAACGACTACGACCTGCCCAACGAGACCGCCTATGCCGAGACCTGCGCTTCGGTCGGCCTGGTGTTCTGGGCAAGCCGCATGCTGGGCATGGGCCCGAACGCCCGCTACGCCGACATGATGGAGCGCGCTTTATACAACGGCTCGATCTCGGGCCTGTCGCTCGACGGCTCGCTGTTCTTCTACGAGAACCCGCTGGAGAGCCGCGGCGGCCATCATCGCTGGAAATGGCACCGCTGCCCATGCTGCCCGCCCAATATCGGCCGCATGGTGGCGTCCATCGGCAGCTATTTCTACGGCCTCGCCGACGATGCGCTGGCGGTGCACCTCTATGGCGATTCGACTGCGCGCTTCGAGATCGCCGGCCGGCAGGTGGCGCTCGTCCAGACCAGCAGCTATCCCTGGGACGGCGCGATTGCGATCGAGATCGGGCCGGAGGCGCCCGTAGAGTTCACGCTTCACTTGCGCATACCAGCATGGTGTCGCAACGCTGTGTTGAAAGTGAACGGCAAGCTGGCCGATCTCGAAGCGGCGACAGTCGACGGCTATGCCGCGATCCGCCGCGAATGGCGCCAGGGCGACAAGGTCGAGCTCGACCTCAAAATGTCGATGGCGCGCCTCTTCGCCAATCCGCAGGTGCACCAGGACATCGGCCGCGTGGCGCTCGCGCGCGGCCCGCTGATCTACTGCGTCGAGGAAACCGACAATGGCGGCGGGCTGCATCGCATCGCCTTGCCGCGCGAGGCAAGGCTCGAGGCCCATAAGGAGCCGAACCTGCTCGGCGGCATCGTCACCCTTTCGGCCATCGGCAACAGGGCCGAGGCGGAAAACTGGGGCGCCGATCTCTACCGCCCCGAACCGCCGGCGACGCGGGAAACGAAACTCAAGGCCGTTCCCTACTTCGCCTGGGACAATCGCGACCCCGGCGAGATGCTGGTCTGGCTGCGGGAAGGGTGAAGGCGGCCTCTCTCAAAGATGCACGAAGGCCGTCAGCGGCAGGTGGTCGGAGGCGACCCGCGACAGCGGCGTGTCATGCGCCTCGACGCCTGAAACCAGGTCGTGCCGGTTGCCCATGATGCGGTCGAGCGCCAGTAGCGGCAGGCCCGACGGGAAAGTAGGGACCGCCGGCGTCGGGCCGAAGGTCGTGTGCAGCGTGTTCAGCGCCGAGCGGTTGCCGAGCCGCCACTCGTTGAGGTCGCCCAGAAGCAGCGTCGGCCTCTCGTCGGCGCTGCTCATGATGTCGAGCACGACCCGGGCCTGTTCCGAACGCGAGCGGCGCAGCAAGCCGAGATGGGCGGCGATGACCCGCAGCGCCCGTTTCTCGTCCAGATCGATCTCGGCGACCAGCGCGCCGCGCGGCTCCAGCCCCGGCAGCTTGATCTGGTGGACGTCGCGCACGGTGCCGCGCTTGAACAACAGCACATTGCCGCGCCAGCCATGCCCCTTGCCGTTGCCGCTGACCGGCACCGGCACCAGCCCCGTTTCCAGCTCCAGGCGGGCCAGGTCGAGCAGCCCGGCCCGGTCGCCGAAGCGATTGTCGGCCTCCTGTAGCGCAATCACGTCGGGGCTGATTTCGCGGATGACGCGCGCCGTTCTTTCAGGGTCGAATTTGCGGTCGGTGCCGACGCATTTGTGGACGTTGTAGGAGGCAACGACGATTTCCGTGTCGTTGACGCGCTTGCGCGGCGTCGCCTTCGCCTTGCGCGCGCTTCTGCTGCGGATCGAGAGCAGCACGGTCTCGGGGAGGCTGCGTCCTTTGATGTCGTCTATCTCCATGATCCTGCTGCTCGATTTCCTGCTCTAAAGATAGGGCGATCCCAGCCACAGCAAACGGTCGAAGACGCGGATTGCGAACGGCCTTGCCTTCAGCGTCTGCAGCGTCACCGGCTGAGCGGTCGAGATGGCGGCCGCGATGCGGGCGTCGATCTGGGCGGCGAAATTTTTATCCAGCACTTCCATGTCGATCTCGAAATTCAGCCTCAGCGAGCGGGCGTCCAGATTGGAAGAGCCGACGTAGGCCCACACGCCGTCGATTGCCATCAGCTTCGAATGGTCGAACGAGCCTTCATGGCGCCAGACGCGGCAATAGTGCTTCAAAACCTGGTCGAACTGCGCCGTCATCGCATGGTCGACGAGGAAAAGATTGTTCACCGCCGGCACGACGATATCGATTTCGACGCCGCGCCGGCCGGCGGTGGTCAATGCGCTGATGAACTCCCGGTCCGGCAGGAAATAGGGCGACATGATGCGGATCGACTTGCGGGCGACCGAGAACGCGCCCATCAGCAGCTTCAGGTTGGTTTCGTTGGACGCGTCTGGCCCGGTCGCCACCGCGCGCACCAGCATCGGCTGCCCCGGTGGCGGCACGGCGCGCTCGACCTGCCAGGGTCCGTCTTTCAACGCCTCGTTGCCGGCGAAGCGCCAGTCCTCGGCGGTAACCGAGAACAGATCGGCCACCACCGGCCCGGTGACCTCGAAATGGGTGTCGCGCGAACTGTCGGAACCGGCCAATTCGGCCGAGAATCCCTTGCGGATGTTCATGCCTCCCGTGAACGCCACCCTGCCGTCGACGACCAGGATTTTCCTGTGGGTCCTGAGATTGGCATAGGGAAGTCTCAGGCCCATGACGATGTTGCCGTTGAAGAGGTCGACGGTGACATCGGCCTCCCTGAGCTGCTTTAGGATGCTGGGCACCGAGTAGCGCACGCCGACGGCGTCGATCAGCACGCGCACAGTGACGCCGCGCTTGACGGCGTTGCCGAGCGACTGGACGAAAAGCGCCCCGACCGCGTCATTGTCGAAGATATAGGTTTCCAGAAGCACGCTCCGTTGCGCCGCGTCGATCGCACGGCACATCGCCGTATAGGCCTCGTCGCCGGTCTTGAGCACCGCAATGGTGTTTCCCGAGGTGAGCGGGCGCCGCGCGACCCTGTCGCCCAGCGTCTTCAGCCCGGTGAAACGCTGGCCGAATTCGGCGTTGATCAAGGCTTCCAGCGCAACGTCGCGGTCGTGCCTGGCGGCGGCGGCCTCCGGCGAGACTGGCCGCATGGCGCTGATCGTCGCGCGGCGGATGCGGTTGATGCCGGCAATGGCGTAGATGATCGCGCCGAGGAAAGGCGACAAAAGCATCACGCCCACCCAGCCGGTGGCCGCGCGCACGTCTTCCTTCGTCATGATGGCATGCACGCTGCCCACCGCCGCCATCGCCAGCGACAGGATCAGGATAAGCGTCGACCAGTGACTCGCAATCGCCTCGAACATCGGCCCGACTATTGTGCGAGCCGGCGCGGAAGGCAATGCGGATAGGTCATCCCGCGCTCATTCGGATGGTTGAAACCGGACGGCAAGAACCGCCGTTATCCGCTCGGCCAGTTCCGCGACCGGGTTCATCAGAAGATATATCGGCAGGGCCGCCGGCCTACGACTTCCTGAAGAAGCCCGACAAAATGTTCGGACCCGCTTCTCCCAGCCGCAGCCTAATCCCGTCCTCGAAACAGTTCAGCGTCACGCATTCGAAGCCGCTATGCGCTAGGAGCGCTACCAGCGAGTCACGGTCGAAATGGTGCAGATGCTCGTTGGGCAGGCGCATGCGCCACGTCCGGAACCACGCGTCGCCGTCGGCGCCGAGCTCGCGCCAGCGGCAATAAGGGACGGCGACAGCCAGGTGGCGGGTCTGAAGGCGGGAAAGGAAACCGAGATCCGGGATATGCTCCAGCACGTCGAACATGGCGACGAGGTCCCAGGTGCCGGCGAGCGCCTCATGCCAATCGACAAAGCGGACACCCTTGGGCAGGGGAAACTCGGCGATATCGCAGCCGGCGCAGTCGGCGACTCCGGTTATCTTCGCGGCTTCGATGAACGTGCCCGTGCCATATCCGATTTCCAGCACCGAGCGAGGAATCTCGCCGGTGATGCCGAGCACCCAGCCAAGCCGCTGATAGCCGAGCTTGATGGTGCGGTCGCTCAGGTCCTCGTAATAGGAGATGTATTTCTTGTCGTATTTGATCGGTGTGAAATCGATCTGGTGGATCACGCCGAACCTGTCCACCTCATAATTGTCCAACATTGCCCGCGCGGCCTCCGAATGCCGATCCCTTACATGATCAATGACACGCAGCCACGGTCCTAAGCGCTTCGGCTCGGGAAGGTGCAGGCAAATTCCCAATCCGCCGAACGGAAGCATAGAATCTTGGATAATCGCCGGAGCACAAGTCGAACAAGCGGAGAAACGCCGGAACCTCTTCGCCGTAGACGGCCGTCGCGGCAAGCTTCGCGTTGTTGATGGGGCTGTCGAACCAGGCGTCGTATCCGCGGTATCCGGCCCATCGCCTGTCGCGCATTTGCCGGTAGCGCGCCCGCAGCCTGTCGATCGTGGCTGCCTTGGCTGCGGCCATCTGCTCCTTACTACGCGGGCTCCCGTAGACCTGCCTCAGCTCGTCCTGCGTTTTCGATATCAGTTCGAGAAAATCTGCCTTGCGCTTGCGATCGGCTTCGTAGCTGCGCAATCCGGCGCGATTGCCGGTGGCACGGAGCCATTTCCTCGTACCGGTGGTTTCGACGGAAACCGCGAAAGCCTCGTTGAACGCGGAGTCGCCGTTCACATAGATTTTCTGATGCGCCAGCTCGTGGAAGATAAGACTTGCCAGGTAGGTGTCGTTCTGACGCAGCATGGTGCTCAGCAGCGGATCACTGAACCAGCCCAGCGTGGAGTACGCCGTGATACCTGTCACATAGACGTCCAGCCCCTGTCGCTGCAGCTCAGCAGCATTTTCGAGCGCGTCTTTCCGCGAAAAATAACCCTTGTAGGGAACGCAGCCGAATACCGGAAAGCACCATGTTACCGGCGCAAGCGAGAATTGCGGCGCGGCGAAGACCGCCAACGTCACATCGTTCCGACCGACGTCGACATAACTGCGGTAGCTATTGTTATCGGGCAGCGCCAGTTCTTCCGTGGCAAAGCGGCGTATGGCGCTGGCCGACGTCAACTTGGCGCGCAACGGTTCCGGCGTCGAGGGGTCACGGATTAGCTTCGCAACATTCTTGCGCGCCGCCATGATCTCAACCTGGCCCTCCAACGACTGCGCATAATAGGAAATGCTCGTGCATCCGGTCGCGGCGGAGGCCAGGATCGCCGCGGCAAGCAATCGAAAAACGCCATTCAAAGCCTGCCCACCCGCCTGCTCATCTCCGATGGAGCCAATGTCTCCATTTGCTCCAATGTCTCAACAGGCGCGCCTATTTTCGTCAAGACCTGGAGGGAGCAGCGGCCCGATTTTCGATTTTGGCAGGATCGGCGTCCGTCTATTCGCCACGCGGCGCTCAACGAAGATGTCGCCGCTCATAAAATGGAACCGAAATACGGTTCGGGCGTTGTGGCCCTCGCGGGAGTGTGTCCGCGAGGGGAATTTTTCATTCACGACAAGTCTTGATCGTTATCCGCCAGGGCTGTGAGGGGGCGCTGTGAGTACGCTGAGATCCAAACCGCAGTTGGACCGCCGCCAGATTTTGAACGCCCTCAAAGCCTTCCGGCGGGGCGACTTCTCTGTGCGCATCGACAATGTCTATGAAGGGCTCGATTCCGATATCGCAGAGACCTTCAACCAGATCGTGGAGATCAACGATCAGGTCACGCGCGAGTTCGAGCGGCTGAGCAGGATGGTCGGCAAGGATGGGCGGATCGGTGAGCGCGGCCATGTGCGCAATGCCACAGGCAGCTGGGAAAAAAGCGTCCGCTCCGTCAACGATCTGATCGAGGACATGGTCCAACCGACCACGGAGGTGGCTCGCGTCATTGGTGCGGTTGCCAAGGGCGATCTGTCACAAACCATGATGGTGGAGATCGACGGTCGGCCTCTGCGAGGCGAGTTTCTCCGTATCGGCAAGGTCGTCAACACGATGGTCGGGCAGTTGGGGTCCTTCGCTTCGGAGGTTACGCGCGTTGCCCGCGAGGTGGGCACCGAAGGCAAGCTGGGTGGCCAGGCGCGGGTGAAGGGCGTGGCCGGCACCTGGAAAGACCTGACGGACAACGTCAATGCCATGGCGACCAATCTCACAGGGCAGGTCCGCAATATCGCCGAGGTCACCACGGCCGTCGCCTCGGGCGATTTGTCGAAGAAAATCACCGTCGACGTGAAGGGCGAGATCCTGGAGCTCAAGAACACCATCAACACGATGGTGGACCAGCTCAATTCATTCGCCTCGGAAGTGACGCGCGTGGCGCGCGAGGTCGGCACCGAAGGCAAGCTCGGCGGTCAGGCCCGCGTGGAGGGTGTCGGTGGCACCTGGAAGGACCTTACCGACAACGTCAATTCGATGGCCGAAAATCTGACCGGGCAGGTTCGCAACATCGCCGAAGTGACAACGGCCGTCGCGCTCGGCGACCTGTCGAAGAAGATCACCGTCGACGTGAAGGGTGAAATTCTCGAACTGAAGAACACCATCAACACGATGGTGGACCAGCTCAACTCGTTTGCTTCGGAAGTGACGCGCGTGGCGCGCGAGGTCGGTTCCGAGGGCAAGCTGGGCGGCCAGGCCCAGGTACGTGGTGTCGCCGGCACGTGGAAGGATCTGACTGACAATGTGAACTCGATGGCCGAAAACCTGACCGGGCAGGTTCGCAACATCGCCGAAGTGACGACGGCGGTCGCGTCTGGCGATTTGTCGAAGAAGATCACGGTGGCGGTCCAGGGCGAGATCCTGGAGCTCAAGGACACCATCAACACCATGGTAGATCAGCTCAATTCTTTCGCATCGGAGGTGACGCGCGTTGCCCGCGAAGTTGGCACCGAAGGCAAGCTTGGCGGCCAAGCCGACGTGAAAGGCGTCGGCGGCACCTGGAAGGACCTGACCGACAGCGTCAACCTGATGGCTGCCAATCTTACAGGCCAGGTGCGCAATATCGCCGAAGTCACCACGGCCGTCGCGCGCGGCGACCTGTCGAAGAAGATCACTGTCGACGTCAAGGGCGAAATTCTGGAATTGAAAGACACCGTCAATACGATGGTGGATCAGCTCAACTCCTTCGCCTCGGAAGTGACGCGCGTGGCGCGCGAAGTCGGCTCGGAAGGCAAGCTTGGCGGACAGGCCCACGTCGAAGGCGTCGGCGGCACCTGGAAGGATTTGACCGACAATGTGAACGCAATGGCCGGCAATCTCACGGTCCAGCTGCGTGACGTCTCCAAGGTCGCGACCGCGATTGCCACCGGCGACCTGACCCAGAAGATCACGGTCGATGCGCTGGGCGAGATCCTGCAGATCAAGGACGTTATCAACACGATGGTCGACCAGCTCAACTCGTTCGCGTCGGAAGTGACGCGTGTTGCGCGCGAGGTCGGCTCGGATGGCAAGCTGGGTGGGCAAGCGCAGGTCCGCGGCGTAGCCGGCACATGGAAGGATCTGACCGACAATGTGAATGCCATGGCCGCGAATTTGACCGGTCAGGTGCGCAACATCGCAGAGGTGACCACCGCCGTCGCCCTTGGCGATCTGTCGAAGAAGATCACCGTCGACGTCAAGGGTGAGATTCTGGAGCTGAAGTCGACGATCAACACCATGGTCGACCAGTTGAACTCATTTGCCGGAGAGGTGACCCGAGTCGCCCGAGAGGTCGGCACCGAGGGCAAATTGGGCGGCCAGGCCCAGGTCCGCGGCGTCGCCGGCACCTGGAAGGACCTCACCGATAACGTGAATTCCATGGCCGAAAACCTCACCGGCCAGGTGCGTAACATCGCCGAAGTGACCACCGCCGTCGCACGCGGCGATCTGTCGAAAAAGATCACCGTGGACGTCAAGGGCGAGATTTTGGAGCTGAAATCGACGATCAACACCATGGTCGATCAGCTGAACTCTTTTGCCGGGGAGGTGACGCGCGTGGCGCGCGAGGTCGGCACCGAGGGCAAGCTCGGCGGCCAGGCTCGCGTCGAGGGCGTTGCCGGCACCTGGAAGGACCTTACCGACAACGTCAACCTGATGGCCACCAACCTCACGAACCAGGTGCGCGGCATCGCCGATGTCGTGACCGCGGTGGCGCAGGGAAATCTGCGCCGCAAGCTCACTGTCGATGCCAAGGGCGAGATCGCCTCACTGGCCGATACCATAAACGGCATGATCGAGACGCTCGCTACCTTTGCCGACCAGGTCACCAACGTCGCGCGTGAGGTCGGCATCGAAGGCAAGCTTGGCGGCCAGGCTCGCGTGCCGGGCGCGGCCGGGCTCTGGCGCGACCTGACGGACAATGTCAATCAGCTCGCAGCCAATCTCACGACCCAGGTGCGCGCCATCGCTGAAGTGTCGACCGCGGTGACCAAGGGTGATCTGACGCGCTCGATCAGCGTCCAGGCGTCAGGCGAGGTGGCGGCACTCAAGGACAACATCAACGAGATGATCCGCAACCTCAAGGATCAGACGCTCAAGAATGCCGAACAGGACTGGCTGAAGACCAATCTGGCGCGGTTCTCGCGCATGCTGCAGGGCGAGCGCGATCTGGCGACGGTGTCGCGCCTGATCATGTCTGAGCTGGCGCCACTGGTGAACGCGCAATACGGCGTGTTCTACGTGACCAACCGGGAAGAGGACGAGTCCTATCTCGAGCTCGCGGCGTCCTATGGCGCCGAGAGCAAGGCCTCAATGAAACAGCGGCTTGACCTGCGCGAGGGCCTCATCGGCCAAAGCGCTGCCGACAAGCGTGCGATCGTCCTCGACAATGTGCCGCCCGACTTCCTGCGCATCACAACCGGCCTCGGCAACGCCGCGCCGGCCAATGTCATCATCCTGCCCGCGCTCTTCGAAGACGAGGTCAAGGCGGTGATCGAGCTCGCCTCCTTCAGCGAATTTCGCGATACGCACCAGTCGTTCCTCAATCAGCTGATGGAATCGGTCGGCATCGTGCTCAACACGATCGCGGCGACGATGCGCACCGAAGGTCTGCTCAAACAGTCGCAGCTTCTGACCTCTGAATTGCAGGCGCGCCAGACGGAACTGACGAAGAAGCAGGAGGAACTGCACGCCACCAACGAAGAACTCCAGGAAAAGGCCCAGCTGCTCGAAAACGAAAAGAAGCAGGTGGAGAACAAGAATCTGGAAATCGAAATGGCTCGGCGGGCGCTCGAGGAGAAAGCCGAACAGCTCGCGCTGACCTCCAAGTACAAATCCGAATTTCTGGCCAATATGAGCCACGAGCTGCGCACACCGCTGAACTCGCTGCTCATCCTCTCGAATCTGCTGGCCAGCAATCAGCAGGGCAATCTTAACGACAAGCAAGTCGAGTTTGCCCGGACCATCAATTCGGCCGGAACTGACCTGCTTAGCCTCATCAACGACATTCTCGATCTGTCGAAGATCGAGTCCGGTACTGTTTCCGTCGAGATCAATGATATGCCGCTGGCGCATCTTCGTCAGCACATGGAACGTACATTCCGTCAGTTGGCCGCCGACAAGGGACTGGGCTTCACCATAGAACTTGATCCGGGCCTTCCGGAGACGGTGCGCACCGACGAGAAGCGGCTGCAGCAAATCGTGCTCAACCTGTTGTCGAATGCATTCAAATTCACGTCGATGGGCGAGGTCAGCCTCACCTTCAGGCCCGAGAAGACCGGGCGGCGCAACGGTGTCCAGGCGCCCAAGGCGGTGGCCATCGCGGTCACGGATACCGGCATCGGCATTCCCGAGGACAAGCAGAAGCTGATTTTCGAGGCTTTCCAGCAAGCCGACGGCACCACCAGCCGAAAATATGGCGGCACCGGGCTTGGCCTGTCTATCAGCCGTGAGATCGCGCGGCTGCTGGGAGGCGAACTGAGGGTTGAGAGCACCCCCGGCAAGGGTTCGACATTCACGCTCGTCATCCCCATCGAAGGTCCGCGGGCGGTTCCGCAACCCGTGATCGTCGAACAGGACGTGATGGTTCCCACGGGCAGTGTTTCGGTTCCCGAACTGATCGACGACCGGGATGCGCTTTCTCCTGAAGACCGGGTCGTGCTGATCGTCGAGGACGATCCCACCTTTGCGGGACTGTTACTGGGCATGGCGCGCTCGGCAGGCCTCAAGGGCGTCTTGTCCACCGCGGGCTCCGGGACGGTGGCGCTGGCGAGGAAGCTGGTGCCGGATGCAATCACTCTGGACCTCGGCCTTTCGGATATAGATGGCTGGGTGCTGTTCGATCTTCTGCGGCACGACCCCAAGACCGCAGGCATCCCGATACACGTCATCTCGGGTGCGGAAGATACGGCGGGCCTGTTGCGCAATGGCGCCGCCAGCGTCTCGACAAAGCCGGCATCATCGGACGACCTCATGAAGGTGTTCGAGGACATTCATTCGAGCAAATTGCGCCTGCAGCGCAATGTCCTGATCGTGGATGCCGATCCCGAGCGGCGGCTTGCCTTGGTCGAAGCGATCCGCGATGGCGTCACGTCCGTCACGCCTGTCGGCCGGATCGCCGCAAATGGCCGGGGAATAGACTTCGACACCTATGACGCGATCGTGCTGGGCTTCGGGAGGTCGGGCAAGGACAACGCCAAGATGATCGAGGGAATCGCGGCCTCGCTCGAGAGCCTGTCATCCAAGCTTGTGTTCTTCGCACCGTATCCGGAAGCCCTCGAGCAACTGATCGGGCTGAGACCGGAGTTGGCGGATGTTGCCCGTGCCGAGAATTTTAGCCAGTTGGCGCTGCTGATGTCGGCAACCCTGCCGCGGGATAGTCGTACCAACGGGGCTGCAGCCTCCCCACGATCGGATAGGTCCGATCTTGCCGGCGCCAAAGTTCTCATCGTCGACGACGACATTCGCAACATCTATTCGCTGACCAGCGTGCTCGAAACATATGGCATCCAGGTTTTGCATGCCGAGCGGGGTCGCGACGGCATAGCGCTGCTCGAGCAAAATCCAGACATGGACGTCGCGCTCATCGACATCATGATGCCTGAGATGGACGGTTATGAGACCATGCGGCAGATACGGGGCATGCCGCCAATCGCGCACGTCCCTCTGATCTCGGTGACCGCCAAGGCCATGAAAGGCGACCGGCAAAAGTGCCTTGATGCGGGTGCTTCAGATTACATAGCCAAGCCCGTGGATCTCGACCTTCTGCTCGCGCTGCTCCGGGTCTGGATCGGGCGGTCGAGACAACACGCGCAGCCATCGGAAAAGCTCCTGGCGGTCATGTGACGGTTCGTCGATGCAAAGAATGCTGAAGACCAAGCCCGAGCATCAGCCAGCCTTGCCGGAGGTCACAGAAGGCGCCCGGATCCTCGCCGTTGACGATGACGATCGAAATCTCATGGCGATCAGCGAAGTCTTGGCCGGAGTGGGCGAAGTCGTTTGTGCGCACACTGGCGAGGAGGCGCTGCGGTTCCTTCTGAAAGAAGACTTCGCCGTCATCCTGCTGGATGTGCTGATGCCGGGGCTGGACGGATACGAGACCGCCTCATTGATCCGCCAACGCGAGCAGTCGAGACGCACCCCCATCATCTTCCTGACCGCGATCAACAAGGAAGAAGCGCACATGCTGCGCGGTTATGGTGCCGGCGCGGTCGACTTCGTCTTCAAGCCCTTCGATTCGGTCATGCTGCGCTCGAAGGTGGCCGTGTTCGTCGAGTTGCACGAGAAGACCCTGGAAATCCAGCGCAAGGCGATTGTGGAGCAGAAACTGCTGGAGCGGGCCCTGGAGTCGCAAAAGTCGAGGCTCGAGGCGGAACGAGCCTTGCGTGCCGCCGAGCAGCGCCAGGAGGCCATCCTGCAATCGGTGCCGGTATGTTTTCATGCGCGATCCCTCGAACCGCCTTTTGACGCCAGCTTCGTCACCAGCGGGATCGAGCGATTGACGGGATTTTCTCCCGAGCGGCTAACATCGGAACCCGGCTTTGGCCTTAGTCGTGTGCATCCGGACGACTTGCCCGATGTCGAGGCCGCGCTGCGTGGCGCCAAAGCGGCCGGCTCCTATAGCTGCGAATTCCGATGGCAGTGCGCGGATGGCAAATACCGAAGTTTCCTGGACCAGGGCATCATCCTGCATAATCCCCTGGAAAATACGGACGAAATTGTTGGCACGCTGCTCGACATCACCGAGCGGCGCGAGCTGGAAGACAGGCTGCTCAAGGCGCAGCGTCTTGACGCCATCGGCAAGCTTACCGGCGGACTTGCCCATGATTTCAACAACCTGCTTGCGGCAATCCTCAGCGGGCTCGGGCTGCTCGAGCGCAGCACCGCGCTCGACGAGCAGGGAAAAAAAGTGCTCGACCTTACAAGGCGCTCGGCCAAACAAGGCGCCGACCTGGTTAATCGCATGCTCGCCTTCTCCCGGCGTCAGCATCTGAAGCCCGAACCTTTGCAACTGGCGACGCTGGTGGAGCCGCTCTACGGGCTCGTCGGGCCGGTGCTCGGAGGCCTGGTTCGTTTCGAATGGCAAATCGACAATTCGGTTTGGCCGGTGCTGGTGGACGCAGGCCAGCTCGAACTCGCCCTCATGAACCTGGTTTTCAACGCGCGCGACGCAATGCCCACAGGCGGTTCGATCACGATATGCGCTGAAAATCGCACGACCGACGGTCGCTCCGACGAACTGGGGGCGGGCGACTATGTCGTCATCTCGGTCATCGATACCGGCTCGGGCATTCCGGCCGATCTCGTGGCGAAAGTCATTGAGCCCTTCTTCACGACGAAAGCCGTCGGCAAGGGCACCGGCCTGGGCCTGAGTACGGTCTACGGGTTTGCGAAGCAGTCGGGCGGCACGCTTCGGATCGAGAGCGTTGTCGGGCGAGGCACGGCGATGCACCTGTGGCTGCCGCGATCATTGAAGCAACCGGCCCGGTCGGTCGAGCAGCGCCAGGTCAGCCAACCTCGCATGAACGGCAACGGCGCCCAGCCGTCGATCCTGTTGGTCGACGACAGCGATGCCTTGCGCGAGTTGACGGCGGCGTCGTTGAGGCAAAGCGGCTTCGATGTAACATGCGCAGCCGGCGGCGCCGAGGCGCTGGCCAGGATCGAGAAGGCGCCGCAGGATTTCGACGTGATCGTCACCGATTTTGCCATGCCGCTCGTTTCAGGTCTGGACGTGATCCGATTTGCGCGCAACCTCAAGGCGGATTGGCCTGCGGTCATCATCACCGGATACGCCGACACCAAGGCAATCGGCGATCTGCCGGCGGATGTTCCTTTGCTCGCGAAACCCTACAAAGACCAGGAGCTGGTCAACTCTATCCTGCTGGCGAAACAGACGTTTGGCCGGAGCTGAGATGGAGACCGGCGATATCGTCGATTTCACCCCCGCCTCGCCACCAGCCGCAGCCATGGCGCAAGATGGAAAGCCGCCATCAGGAGATACATCGGCGCCATGCCGCTGAGCACCGAGGCGCCCGGCATGCACATCATGTCGTGGCCGTCATAGGCAACTGTCAGCAGGGCCATTGCTGCGAAGGTCGGCGCCGCGGCGAGGCAAAGCCAGTCGGCGAGGCCGAAGCCGCTCAGGCGAGGGGCGGGATTGTCGATGCTCATGGTGTCCACCTTCTGAAGCGGTCAGGTTTGCAAGCGCAGGAGAGAGGGAAGGGCTTGGCGAGATCGGCTCCGGCGGGGCGGGTAGCGCCACCGGAGTCGCTTCACGTTCAGGCGTTCTTGTTGCGGAAAGCCGCTTCGCCGACATCCGACACCTCGACCCATCTCTGGTCGGGCGCGGCGCCTTCATCGTAATTGTCGTGCCAGTTCCACCATTTGTAGGTCTGGGTCTGCGGATAGCCCTCGGGCGAATCCTCCCACACCTCCTGGCGGCCGAGCGGTGTGACGTCGAGATAGCTCCAGACGGTGCCGAACGCCTCGTCGCCGCGGTTGTTGACGAAATAGGTGCGGAAGATGCGTTGGCCGTCATGGATGAAGACGTTGTGGCCGTGCCATTCGTCGACGCCGAAATCCTTATCCCAGCTGTCGGTGATGGTGTACCAGGGCATTTTCCAGTCCATCCGCTGCTTCAGCCGCTGGATATCGGCCTGCGGCGCGCGGGAGGCATAGGCAAGCGTGGTGTCGCGGGCATTGAGATGGGCGAGGTTGCCGACCTGGTCGGCGCCGAGCGAGCAGCCGCGGCAGGCATGTTCGGGCCAGCCATAGACGCCGGGCTCGAAAAAGGCGCGGTAGATGACCAACTGGCGGCGGCCTTCGAAGAGGTCGAGCAGGCTCATCTTGCCGTTCGGGCCTTCGAACACATAGTCCTTCTTGACTTCCATCCACGGCATGCGGCGGCGTTCGGCGGCCAAAGCGTCGCGGGCGCGGGTGAGCGCCTTTTCCTTCACCAGCATCTCTTCATAGGCGCCTTCCCACGCTTCCTGCGAAACGACCGGCGGTGTCTTCATGTGTTGGGTCATTGCTCTTGTCCCGTTCTTGGGTTTGGTTGGGGTGACGAGGACAGACATAGGACAGCGCCCTGCAATGGTGAGAGTTACAAGTGTGACGCGATTTGCTACGGCGGGCGCTGAGACGGTGGCATGGATTCGCTGATCAAGGCCGCCGGCCGCGCGCTTGCCGCGGGCGATCCGCTCGGCGCCTTGAAACGCGTCGCGCTGCGTGACGACGCGCCGGCGCTGGCGCTCCGCGGCATCGCGATGGCGCAGCTCGGTGATTTCGCCAAGGCCAAGGCGCTGCTGAAGGACGCCGCCCGCGCCTTCAGCCCTAGGGAAGCAGTGGCGCGTGCGCGCTGCGTCGTCGCCGAGGCAGAGATCGCGCTGGTCTCGCGCGACCTCGGCTGGCCGGAGAAGGCGCTGCGTGCCGCAAGGGCGACGCTTCAATCGCGTGGGGACCGCTTGAACGCCGCTTATGCGGGCAGCCTCGAGGCGCGCCGCCTCATCCTGATCGGCCGGCTCGACGAGGCCGAGCGCCTGCTGTCGGACTTCGATCCGGCGCCGCTGCCGCCGGTGGCGCGCGTCGCACATGAACTCGCCGCGGCCGGCATTGCGGTCAGGCGACTGAGGACAAAGGCGGCGCGCTCGGCCTTCGGCCGGGCGTCGCTTGCCGCTTATGAAGCCAACATCCCGGCGTTGAAGGCCGAAGTCGAAGCGGCGTCCCTGGTGTTGAACACGCCGGTCGGCCGGCTGATCGCGCGCGGCACCGAGAAGGAACTGCTGCTCGACGAAGTCGAGGCGTTGCTGAACTCGGGCGCGCTGGTCATCGATGCTTGCCGCAACGTCGTGCGCGAAACCGATGCGGTCGTTTCGCTGGCGACCCGGCCGGTGCTGTTCGCGCTGGCGCGCACGCTTGCCGAGGCATGGCCGGCCGACGCATCGCGCGAGACGCTGCTTAAGCGCGCCTTCCGGGCGAAGCACGCCGATGAATCGCATCGTGCGCGGCTCAGGGTCGAAATGGGTCGGCTGCGCGCCGAGCTCGCCGAGCTTGCCGAGATCAATGCGACCGCCGGCGGCTTCGCGTTGACGCCGCTCAACGCTGCCGAAGTCGTCGTGCTGGCGCCGCCGGTCGAGGACGAACATGGCGCTGTGCTCGCCTTCCTGACCGATGGCGAGGCCTGGTCGAGCTCGGCGCTGGCGATCGCGCTTGGCGCCAGCGCGCGGACCGTGCAGCGGGCGCTGGAGCAGTTGTCGGCCGAGCACAAAGTGCAGGCGGTCGGCCGCGGCCGGGCGCGCCGCTGGATGATGCCGCCGATGACCGGATTCCCGACTGTCTTGTTACTCCCGGGTCCGCTGCCGAGCGACTAGTCTGCGGCCATTGTTCGAATGGAGATCGAAAATGAAAAGAGCCGCCGCCGAGATCCTGCGTGAATACGGGCCGTTCCCCGGCGTCGAGCGCGTCAACGGCGTTACTTATGACGGCGAAAATGTCTGGTTCGCGAGTGGCGACAAGCTGAACGCGCTCGATCCCGACAGCGGCATGATCGTGCGTACGATCGATGTCGCCTCGCATGCCGGCACCGCCTTTGACGGCGAGTATCTCTACCAGATTGCCGAGGATCGCATCCACAAGGTGGACCCGAAGATCGGCAAGGTCGTTGCAACCATTCCCGCTCCCGGCAACGGGGGTGACTCGGGGCTCGCCTGGGCCGAGGGTTCGCTCTGGGTGGGCGAATACCGGGCGCATAAGATCCATCAGATCGATCCCGAAACGGGCAAGGTGATCCGCACGATCGAATCGAAGCGCGTCGTTACCGGGGTCACGTGGGTCGATGGCGAGCTCTGGCATGCCACCTGGGAGGGCGAGGAGGGCGATCTGGTGCGCGTCGATCCCGAAACAGGCGATGTGCTGCAGGAATTGGCGATGCCCTCAGGCGTGTCGGGGCTGGAATCCGACGGCGGCGGCTGCTTTTTCTGCGGCGGCGGGAGCAGCGGCAAGATCAAGGCCGCGCGGCGTCCGGAACACGGCGGCGGCAAGTAACGGACTGCTGGAGGCGTGGCCCGATCAGGCCGCCTCGCGTGCCGGCCGCGTCATAGGCTTGCTGGAGGCCTTCGCGGCGTTCGGCCCGTCGACATGCGCCCAGGCCGGCCGCTCGAACAGGAAGGTGCCGAAGCCGACGCGCTTGACGATGAAGTAGAGCACCACCGGGCTGATGACCGAGACGAGCAGCACCGCCAGGCTCAGCACGCCGGTGTCGGTCAGAAGGCCGCTCGCCAGCATGAGCCCGCGAAAGATCGACATCGGGATGGTGAAGGCGACATAGACGACCAGCGAATGCTCGCCCAGCCAGCGCAGCCATTCCATCGAGGCGAATCTCGACAGGAAACCGCCGGCAACGCAGAGCGCCACGGCGCCGGCGACAGCCAGCGCCAGATGCAGCGGCGGCCATGCCGCCAGGCCCATCTGCATGCCGACCGGTTGCATCGCATAGCCCGGCGAATAGACGAGCAGGCCGTTGACGAGGGCCCAGGCGAGCAGGCCCGCAACGGCGATCGCCGGCCGCGCCTGCGTCCACTCCACCAGCCGGAAGATCACCGGCGCCAGCACGAAGCCGAGATAGAAGAACACGAAATACGCCGCGAACTGCTCGAGCGCGTAGCTGTCCGGCTTCGGCGCCCACATCTGCAGCGCGGCGGCGAGCGGGATGACGATCCAGTGCGGCACGCGAAGCTCGCGCAGCACGCGGATGGCGATCCCGAAGACCGCAAGCATGTAGATGAACCACAAGACGCCATAGGGTTGGATGACCGCCATCGCAAGGTCGTGCAGCATGCCGGCCGGATCGCGGCTGAAGATGCCGATCTTCAGTCCGATCGAGATGATCGCCCACAGCACGTAGAAATAGAGGTAGTGGATGACGCGGCGGTCGACATAGCGCCGCCACGGCCGGTCGATCACCTGCGACAGGAACAGGCCCGAGATCAGGAAGAATTCCGGCATGCGGAAGGGCGTGGCGAAGCCGATGACATAATGCAGGAATCCGACGCCGCCGGTATATTCGCCGGTGTTGTAGGCCGAATACATCATCACCACCAGGATGATGGAAAGGCCCTTTGCCGTGTCCACCCACGGCATGCGGTTCGGATTGCTCATGAACGATCTCGAGGAAATTTACCTGTCCAGATTGTAGCGGACAGGTACGTCCCGCGCAGCATCAAGCTTCCATTAACGTAAACGCGGCCCTCGTTTCGCAGGCGATCTCAACTATCGCGCGATGTCGGAACCGCGGCGGCGGAACGCGGCCCACGCATCGTCACCGCGACGATCGCGCCCGACAGGAAGGTCAGTGCGGCAATGGCCGCGATCGCTGCGACGAAGCCGAAGAAGTCGGCGATCAGGCCGGCGGACAGCGCCCCGATCGCATAGCCCAGGTCGCGCCAGAAGCGATAGACGCTGAGCGAGCGTGCCCGCCAGGAGGGATGCGACGCGTCCGACACGGCCGCGATCAGGCTCGGATAAACCATCGCCGTGCCGAGGCCGAGCAAAAGGCTGGCAAGCAGCCACCAGCCGAAATCGCGCGTCAGTGCGGTGGTGAGAAGCCCTGCCGCCTGCACCCACATGCCGGCGACGATCAGCCCCTTACGGCCCCAGCGGTCGCTCAATGGCCCGGTCGCAACCTGAAGGATGCCCCACACCGCCGGATAGATCGCCTTGAGGATGCCGATGCGCTCGATGCCCAGCCCATTGGCGGCGAAGAAGAGCGGAAACAGCCCCCAACTCATGCCGTCGTTCAGGTTGTTGACCAGGCCGGCCTGCGAGGCGGCGAACAAATTGCGGTCGCCGAACGAGGTCAGCATGAAGATCTCTCGGAAGCTCAGCGGCGAAGCTGCTTTCGGGTGGTTCGCCAGCTCCAGCCGCACATGCTCGCGCGTGTCACGCACGAGCAGGATCGACAGCGCCGCACCCAGGATCGCATAGCCGACGCCGAGATAGATCGGCACCGGACGCAGCCCGTAGCGGCTCGCCAGATAGCCGGTGAGGAAAGCGGTGACCCCGACCGCGAGGTAGCCGGCGAACTCGTTGAGGCCGACGGCGAGCCCACGCGATTTCGGCCCGACCAAGTCGACCTTCATGATCACGGTCATCGACCAGGCGAAGCCCTGGTTGATGCCGAGCAGCGCGTTGGCGGCGACGATCCAGCCCCAGCGCGGCGCCCAGATGATGATGAACGGCACCGGCAGGCCGAATAGCCAGCCGAGGATCAGCACGCGCTTGCGGCCCCATTTGTCGGCAAGCTGGCCGGAGACGAGGTTGGCGCAGGCCTTGACCACACCGAAGCTGACGATGAAGGAGACGACCAGCGTGGTGGAAGCGACGCCGAATTCCTCCGCGCCGATCAGCGGCACGACGGTTCGTTCGATGCCGACCATGCCGCCGACAAAGGCGTTGATCAGCACCAGGAGCGAAAACTGCTTCCAGTTGGCCTTGAGGCCGAGCGCGACGGCGGACGCCGCTGTGCTCAAGGTTTCGCTCCGGCGTTGACGGCCCGGGTCCGGGCAGCCTCCGGCGGCGGGGGAGGGATGTCGGCGGTCATGGCGGCGACGAACTCACCCTCGTCCTCGATCCGGAAGACCTTGTTGAAGCGCCGCTCGAAGCCGATGGTCGATGTCGGCTTGCCGCTCAGCGAACGACCGCAGACCGAGCCCGAATAGGCGCCGGGCAGCACCTCGATGTGATCCGCCAGTTCTTTTAGCCGCCGCACGCTGGTATAGAGCGCACGCGCCCCGTCCTCCACGCTTGAAGCAAGCTCGGTGCGGCCGAGATCGCCGACCATCAGCGTGTGCCCGGTGAGCACGAACCAGGGTTCGCTCGATCGCGTCCGGTCGGTGACCAGAAGGCTCAGATGCTCCGGCGTGTGGCCAGGCGTGTGCATCACCGTCGCCGTCACATTGCCGAGCTCCAGCACCTCGCCATCCTTGACCCGCCGGAACGGGAAGTCGGCTGCAGCACCTTCGAACAGCACGTATTCGGCGCCGGTCGTCTCGGCTAGCGCGCGTCCCACCGAGATATGGTCGGCATGGATGTGCGTGTCGACGACATAGAGGATGCGCATGCCCGCGGCATTCGCCGCCTCGATGTAGGGCCCGATACCGCCGACCGGGTCGACGACCGCTGCCGAAGCCTTGCCGCCGCAGCCGAACAGATAGGAAGCGGCCACCGGGTCGGTGTGCAGGAACTGCCTGAGAATCATCGCTTCCCCTCCGAACGAGCAACTGCGCCGCGGGCAAGCCGCTCCGCTTGACAGCAATGGTCGAAACCGTCATTCAATTATTACATTGAATGACGGCAGAAAGGTCGATGTCAATCCGCAATCCGAAACAGGCGCTCTACGAACAGTTCGCGATCGTCGCCAAGGCGCTCGGCCACCCGCTGCGCCTGGAGTTGATCGAGCACATCGCGCAAGGTGCGCGCAGCGTCGAGGCGCTCGCCGCGAAGCTAGGCCAGCCGGTCGCCAACATCTCCCAACATCTGCAGGCGCTGCGCCGCGCCGGCATCGTCTCGGCCGACCGGGATGGAAAATTCGTGCACTATTCGCTCGCCGATGCAAGCGTGCTTTCCGCCTTCGCCGCCGTGCGCGGCGTCGCCGAGCGGCAGCTTGCCGAGGTCGACCGCATCGTGCGCGGCTATTTCGACGCGCGCGACGACATGCGACCGGTCACGCGCGAGGAGCTCCAGACGCTGATGCGCGATGGGCTGGTGACGCTGATCGACGTCCGCCCGGCGGACGAGTTCGCGCTCGGCCATGTGCCGGGCGCCATCAACGTCCCGCTGGGGGAGGTCAAGGCCTGGTCAGCCGACGCCACTGTCGGCCGCGAAATCGTCGCCTATTGCCGTGGACCGTGGTGCGTGATGTCCTTCGAGGCGGTGGCCGCGCTGCGCTCGCTCGGGCATGCCGCGCGCCGGCTGGAGGACGGCATGCCAGAGTGGCAGGCCGCAGGTTTGCCGGTGGAAGCGGTGGCCGATATTGCGGCTGATTGATCGGAATGCGCGCGATCCGAAGCCCACTGAGAGTCAATCGTGACGCTTGATTACAATGGCGAATGCCTTGAGTGGGCCGGCTTCTGACAAGCTGCCTTTCAGGCCAAGCGGCGGAAAAGCTGCCACAAGCGAATGAAGTTTATGACGTGGACGCCTGCCACATGGTGGCTCGAATACGGTTCAAATGCTATGACAGGCGCATCGACTGAGCCGGGGAATGTCCGGTGGCGCTGTCGAGCGATTGTAGGACGGTGATGATCCGCGAGCTTGCACCAAAGGGGCGATGATCATGGAAGCGGCGCCGCGTTCACAGGTTGCTGACCACTACGCGCGAGGCACCCTGATCGCAGATATTCGTGATGGTCTTGCCGCCATGGGGAAGACCGAAAGCACGGTCACCGCCGAGGACCTCTCGCCGGTGGACGAGTTTCACATTGGCGGCCGCGCCGCCACGGGAGAGTTGGCAGGGCAACTTGCGCTTACTGCCAAGGATCGAGTGCTCGACATCGGCTGCGGCCTCGGCGGACCGGCGCGGCAGATCGCTGCGCGGTACGGCTGCCAGGTGACCGGCATCGATCTCACTCGCGACTACGTCGAAGCCGGCAATGTGCTTTCCAGTTGGCTGCATCTCGAGGAGCGCGTCTCTTTGCGGCAAGGCGATGCTTTGGCGCTGCCCTTCACGGATGGATCGTTCACCGCCGCTTACATGCTGCACGTTGGAATGAACGTTGCCGACAAGAGCGCACTATTTTCGGAGATTGCGCGGGTCCTGCGCGCGGATGCGCGTTTCGGTGTCTTCGACGTCATGCGCACTGGAGCCGGCGAGCTGTCTTATCCACTGCCATGGGCGAGTACTGCAGATACGAACGCGCTCGCCGCGCCGGAGCAGTACCGCGACGCGCTTTCCGCGGCAGGGTTCGAGATATTGTCGGAACGCGAGCGGCGCGATGTTGCGCTTGACCATTTCGCGCGGCAGCGCGCCCAGGCGGCCACAGGGCAGGCAGCACTGGGGGTCCAGACACTCATGGGAGCGCGGCGACCCCAGATGGTCCGAAATATGATCGAGAGTATTTCAGCGGGCCAGCTTGCACCGATCGAGATTATTGCCCGAAGGCGGTGATTCCTGCGTTCGAGTTCGATCTGGCTCTGGCAGGAAACGCAACGTCTGCTCCGGGTCAGGACTCGAACCAACGCGACCGCCGTGCACGCCCGCTTTTGGTAAGCAGCAGCGCTGACCTCAACGGCCGCCGCTGGTCACAGGCGGATCAGGTAATTGGATGGCCGCGCAGACCCGGACTCTGGTCTAGTCCTTGGCGCGCTCTACATAGGAGCCGTCGGCAGTCATCACCACCACGCGCGTGCCGGCGGAGATGTGCGGCGGCACAGCGGTGCGCACGCCGTTGGAGAGCACGGCGGGCTTGTAGGAGGACGATGCGGTCTGGCCCTTGGTGACCGGCTCGGTCTCCACAACCTCGAAGGTGGCGCGCTGCGGCAGCGTCAGCGAGATCGGCACGCCGTTGAACTGCGCGAGCTGCACGGCCATGCCTTCCTGCAGATAGGGCGCCATGTCGCCGACCACGGCTTCGGAAGCCACGACCTGATCGTAGCTTTCCGGGTTCATGAAATGGAAACCTTCGCCGTCGGAATAGAGGAAGGTGTGCTCGCGTTCCTCGACATAGGCGCGCTCGACCATTTCGGTCGTGCGGTAGCGCTCCGAGATTTTCACCCCGTCGCCGATGCGGCGCATGTCGAGTTGGGTCACCGGCGTGCCCTTGCCAGGGTGGATGTTTTCGGCAAAGAGGATGACATAGAGCTTGCCGTCCTTATCGACGACGTTGCCTTTGCGTAAGGAACTGGCGATGACCTTGACCACGATATTCGATCCCGTTCGAGTTTTTCGGCCTGCGGGCGTCGATTTCCGAGAAGCGGCGACGGCGGCCATCGCGTGCGCCCTAGCGCATCTTGCGCCGAACCGCCAGCCTTCCCAGCGATTTTCCTGCCCATGACAGCCGCTTCGCCCTGGTGGACGCCTGATATCCATGCCGATCGCCGGCCCCGGCTGATGGCGCGCAACGGCATCGCCGCGGCGCTTCGCGGCTGGTTCGCGCAACGCGATTTTATCGAGGTGACGACCTCGGCGCTGCAGGTTTCGCCCGGCAACGAGGCGCATCTCGCCGCCTTCGCCACCGAGGCCATCGGGCCCGACGCGTCGCGCCGGCCCCTCTATCTCCACACCTCGCCGGAATTCGCCTGCAAGAAGCTGCTTGCCGCCGGCGAGGAGCGCATCTTCAGCCTCGGCCCCGTCTGGCGCAACCGCGAGCGCGGGCCGCTGCATCATCCTGAATTCACGATGCTCGAATGGTATCGCGTCGGCGAGAGCTATGAATGCCTGATGGACGACTGCGCCGAATTCCTGGCGCTCGCCGCGGAAAAGGCCGGCGCCAAGAGTTTCCGTTTTCGCGGCCGCGAGGCCGATCCGTTCGCCGAGCCCGAGCGGCTGAGCGTGGCGGAGGCTTTCACGCGCCGTGCCGGCATCGATCTGCTCGCGACCGTCTCAGTCGACGGCAGCACCGACCGAGACGCGCTTTACGAGGCGCTGGCCGGAGCCGGCCTGCGCACTGCGCCCGACGACAATTGGGCCGACCTGTTCAGCCGGGTGATGGTGGAAAAGATCGAGCCGGCGCTGGGGCAGGGCCGGGCCACCATCCTTTACGGCTATCCGATCTCGGAGGCGGCGCTCGCCCGGCCGAGCGCTGACGATCCGCGCGTCGCCGAGCGCTTCGAGCTCTATTGCTGCGGCGTCGAGCTTGCCAACGCCTTTGGCGAGCTCACCGACGCGGCCGAGCAGCGCCGCCGCTTCGCCGCCGAGATGGACGAGAAAGAACGCGTCTATGGCGAGCGCTATCCGCTGGACGAGGATTTCCTCGCGGCTTTGGCCGTCATGCCGCAAGCGAGCGGCTCGGCACTGGGCTTCGACCGGCTGGTAATGCTGGCGACGGGGGCAACGAGGATCGATGACGTGATCTGGGCGCCGGTGGCCAACTGATGCTCTTCGCGACGCTGCGGGAAAGCATCCCGCGTGAACCACAGCGATTGCCTTGAGATTGCCGCATCCGCCATTGCACAAGCGTCGGTGGAACAATAGATGGTGCGAAAGCGTCCATGTTGGGGCGCAGCGTCTATCGGGGTCCGTCAGCATCCATTAGCCGGCAGGGTCCACCTGACGGATTGCTTGAACAAACAGGAACAAGCTTATGACCGATAAGCTCCACGCAGCGAAATTGACCGATCGCGTCGCGGCGCTCGTCGAGGCGGCCAAGCGCGCCGGCGCTGATGCCGCCGACGCGGTGGCGGTTCGCGGCCGCTCGACCGGCGTCTCGGTTCGGTTGGGCAAGGTCGAAGGAACCGAATCGTCGGAGAGCGAGGATGTCTCGCTGCGCGTCTTCGTCGGCCAGCGCGTGGCGAGCGTCTCGGCCACCGCCGCGTCCGATCCGAAGGCGCTCGCCGAACGCGCGGTGGCGATGGCGAAGGTCTCGCCCGAGGATCCATTCCAAGGTCTTGCCGATCCCGCGCTACTCGCCCGCAATTTGCGCGATCTCGATCTTTTCGACCCGACCGAGGTGTCGGCGGATCAGTTGAAGGAGGCAGCGCTTGCCGCCGAAGCGGCCGCATTGGCCGTCAAGGGCGTCACCAATTCCTCGGGCAGCAGCGCCAGTGCCGGCTTTGGCGGTATGGTTCTCGCCACCTCGCATGGCTTTGTCGGCCAGTATGTCGCCTCGCGTTTCTCGCGCTCGACCAGCGTCATTGCCGGTGAGGGAACCGCGATGGAGCGCGACTACGAGTTTTCGTCGCGCCAACATTTCGCCGACCTCGACGCGCCGGAAGAGATCGGCCGCAAGGCGGGCGAACGCGCGGTGCGCCGCATCGGCGCCCGCAAGGCGGCGACCGGCCCGGTCGACGTGGTGTTCGATCCGCGCGTGGCGCGTGGCATAGCCGGCCATCTCGCCGGCGCCATCAACGGTGCCGCGGTCGCCCGCAAGACCAGCTTCCTGCGCGACATGATGGGCAAGCAGGTGGCCTCGGCCGCAATCACCGTCACCGACGAGCCCTTGCGTCGGCGCGGCCAGGCCTCGCGTCCCTTTGACGGCGAAGGCGTCGAGGGTGAGAAACTGCTGATGGTCGAGAAGGGCATCTTGAACCACTGGTTCCTGTCGACCTCGGCCGCGCGCGAGCTCGGCCTTGTCACCAATGGGCGCGGCTCGCGCAGCGGCTCGTCCGTTTCACCGTCCTCGACCAACCTTGCCATCGAGCCCGGCGAGCGTTCGCCGGAAGATTTGATCTCCTCGTTGAAGCGCGGCTTCTATGTCACCGAGGTCGTCGGCCAGGGCGTCGACATGGTGACCGGCGAATACAGCCGCGGCGCCTCCGGCTACTGGATCGAGAACGGCGCGCTGGCCTATCCGGTGGCCGAGGTGACGATCGCGTCGAACCTGAAGACCATGTTCCTCAACATGGTGCCGGCGAACGATCTCGACCGCAATTTCGGCACGGCGGCGCCGACGCTCCTGATTGAAGGGATGACCCTTGCCGGCGCTTGACCAATTGACATCGAGCGCCGCCCGCGACGATCTCGCTTTGCTGCGCGAGGCCGCGCGCGAGGCCGGCGCCATCGCCATGCGCTATTTCGGCAACAACCCGCAGGTGTGGATGAAGGGCGGCACCTCGCCGGTCAGTGAGGCCGACCATGCGGCGGACGCCTATCTGCGCGAGACCCTGCTCAAGGCGCGGCCGGATTACGGCTGGTTGTCGGAGGAGACCGCCGACGATCATGCCAGGCTGTCGGCTCGCCGCACCTTCGTCGTCGACCCGATCGACGGCACGCGCGGCTTTCTCGATGGCCTGCATTCCTGGTGCGTCAGCGTCGCCGTGGTGGAGGACGGGCGCTCGCTCGCCGGCGTCCTCGAATGCCCGGCCAAGCGCGAGACCTATTGGGCGCTGCCGGGCGAGGGCGCCTATCTCAACGACAAGCGGATCCACGTGCGTCCGCTGGGCGAAAGCGCCGATATCGGTGGACCCAAGCCGCTGGTCGACCTGATGCCGCAAGCCTGGCACGACAGGCTGCGGCGGACAGCCTACATTCCCTCGCTTGCCTATCGGCTGGCGATGATCGCCGCCGGCAAGCTCGACGCGACCTTCGTCAAGCCTAACGCGCATGACTGGGACATCGCCGCCGCCGATCTCATCCTCACCGAGGCCGGCGGCGCATTGCTGGACCGCCGCGGCAAGCCGCCGCGCTATGCCGGCGAGGTGATCAACCATGGTGCGCTTGCCGCGGGCAGCGGCGAACTGCTCGGCGTGCTCGCCAGGGTCATCGCAGGGGATTGACCAAGGGTGAGTCGGCCCCGCAGTTCCAAAATCGGCTGCTTTGGGCTAAACGTTTCACAAAACTCATGAATCTGCGAAGGATCGGCATGGCCGTGGAAGACGGAAAGAAGCAGCTTTTGCACCTGGTGTTCGGTGGCGAGCTGAAAAAGCTGGGTGGAACCGAGTTTCGCGACCTGGACGCGCTCGACATCGTCGGCATCTACCCCGACTATCAATCGGCCCACGCCGCTTGGAAGGCGAAGGCGCAAGCCAGTGTCGACAATGCCCACATGCGTTACTTCGTTGTTCATCTGCACCGTTTGCTCGATCCAGAATCGAAGGTCGGCGGTTGACGTCGATGGAGCATGAAGCGGTGAAAGGGGCGACTAGGCGGCGCGCCGCCAGGCGCGGCGGAACGCGCACGCTGTGGAGGCGCATCCGCGAGCCGTTGGCGCAGTCGAGTTTCGTCAAGAACTTCATCGCCAGCCTGTTCGCCTGGTTCGTTCGTCTGATTCGCGTCACCAGCCCGTTGGTCGAGGGCTCGACCCAGGTTGCGGGCGGGGCTCATGCGCATCTCGAGCCCGGCATCATCGCGCTCTGGCACGGCCAGCATCTTCTCACCCCTGCCTATTATCCCAAGGGCCGGCCGCTGGTTGCCATGGTCTCGCGCAGCGCCGATGCGGAGCTCCAGGCGCTGATGATCGAGAAATTCGGCATCGAGGCAGTACGCGGTTCCGGCGGCCGCAACAGCTCGAGGCATCTCGACAAAGGCGGCGCCAAGGCCCTGATCGCGCTGAAGAGGTCGCTCGTCGCGGGCAAGAACGTCGCCATGATCGCTGACATTCCGAACAGCACGCCGCGCGATGCCGGGCTCGGCATCGTTCTTCTGGCAAGGCTTTCCGGCCGGCCGATCCTGCCCTCGGCTATCGCCACAAGCCGCCGCAAGGTGTTGGAGAAGAGCTGGGACAAGACCACCATCAACCTGCCTTTCGGCCGCTCGGCGGTCATCGTAGGCCAGCCTGTCTTCGTGCCTGCCGACGCCGATGATGCCGAGATGGAGCGCAAGCGGCAGGAGGTCACGGCCTCCCTTAATGCCGCGACGGCCGAGGCTTATCGCCTCGTGGATGGCGGCAAATGAGCGAGCGTTGGGCGCGCGCTGCCCTCACGGCCTATCGCTATGCGGGGGCGGTCGCCTATCCGCTCATCGGCCCCTATGTCGCCTGGCGCGCCTCGCGCGGCAAGGAGGACCGCGCCCGCCGGCGCGAGCGCTACGGCGTTGCCGGCCGTCCGCGGCCGGAAGGGCCGGTGATCTGGATCCATGCGGCAAGCGTCGGCGAGACGATCGCGGTGGTGCCGCTGGTCGAGAGCATCCTCGACCATGGCGTCAACATCGTTTTGACCACCGGCACCGTGACCTCGGCCAAGGTCGCCGAAGAGCGCCTCGGCAGCCGCATCATCCACCAATATGTGCCGCTCGATCTCAAGCCGGCGGTAAGCCGTTTTCTTGATCACTGGCGGCCGGAACTGGCGATCATCGCCGAATCGGAAATCTGGCCGATGACCATCCTGGAACTTGGCGCCCGCAATGTGCCCCAGGTTCTGGTCAACGGCCGGCTGTCGGACCGCTCTTTCATGTCCTGGAAGAAGCGCGCCGGCGTTGCCGAGGCGCTGTTCGAAAACCTCGCCCATGTCATCGCCCAGTCGGATATCGACGGCGAACGGTTCCGCGCGCTGGGGGCCCGGCCGGTCACCGTTTCCGGCAACCTCAAGGTGGACACCAACCCGCCGCCGGTCGACGAGCGGGCCTTAGCCACCCTGCAGCGCCAGATCGGCGGCCGTCCGACCTGGGCTGCGATCTCGACCCATGATGGCGAGGAGGTCGTGGCCGCGGAGGTCCATGCTAGCCTGCACAGGCGTCATCACGGGCTCTTGACCATCGTCGTGCCGCGTCACCCCGATCGCGCCGATGCGCTGGCTGCGCAGATTTCCGGCATGGGCCTGTCCGTGGCAAGGCGCAGCAAGGGCGACCGCATCTCCCACGATACCGACATCCTTCTCGGCGACACGATCGGCGAAATGGGTCTTTACCTGAGGCTGACCGAGATCGCTTTCGTCGGCCGCTCGTTGACTTCGCAAGGCGGCCAGAACCCGCTCGAGCCGGCGATGCTCGAAACCGCTGTGCTGGCCGGCCGTAACGTGCAGAATTTCCGCGAGGCCTATCAGCGCCTGCTCGACAGCGGCGGCGCAAAGCTGGTGCGCGACCGCGACATGCTGACCGGCGCCGTCAATTTCCTTTTGACCAACGAAGCGGCGCGCCACGAAATGATGGCGGCGGGTGCCGCCACCGTCGACGAGATGCGCGGCGCGCTCGCACGCACGCTGAAATCGCTGGAGCCATACATCCAGCCGCTGGTCGTCAAGGCGCGCCTGAAAGGCGCAAACGGGCGCTAGATCATGATGCCAAAAATCGGGACCGGTTTTTGGAAAAGTCCATGCGCGAGGCCGCGACGCATGGGGCAGGCGCGATGACCAGCGAAGCGCCACCCTTCTGGTGGGAAAAGCCGGACTGGCGGGTGCTTGCGCTGTCGCCCGCATCGGCGATCTATGGGCTGGTCGCCGGCCGCCGCATGCGCCATGCTCCGCGCGAGAAGGTCGCAGCACCGGTGCTTTGCGTCGGCAACCTTACCGTCGGCGGCAGCGGCAAGACGCCGGTCGCCATCGCTTTGGCCAAGCAGGCCAAGCGCATGCAGCTCACGCCAGGCTTCCTGTCGCGCGGCCATGGCGGCTCGTTTGCGAAGCCGCATGTCGTCGACGCGCATCACGATGCCGCCAAGCATGTCGGCGACGAGCCGCTGCTTCTGGCCGAACATGCCCCGGTCGCGGTGACGGCGAACCGCGCTGCCGGCGCGAAGCTGCTCATCGAAAAACATGGCTGCGACTTTCTGATCATGGATGACGGCTTCCAGTCGGCGCGCGTCCATATCGACTACGCGCTGGTGGTGGTCGAGGCCCGCTTCGGCATCGGCAACGGCCGCGTCATCCCGGGCGGGCCGCTGCGCGCCAAGGTCGTCGACCAATTGGTGTTCACCAGCGGCTTGCTGAAGATGGGCGAGGGGACAGCCGCCGACGGCGTCGTGCGCCAGGCGGCGCGTGCCGGGCGGCCGATTTTCCTGGCGCATGTCGAGCCGGCGAACCCGTCGCGCTTCGCGGGTGGCCGCTTCCTTGCCTTCGCCGGCATCGGCCATCCGGAGAAATTCTTCGACACCGTGCGCGGGGCGGGCGGCGAAGTGGCTCAGTCGCGCGCCTTTCCGGACCATCATTTCTACGCCCAGGACGAGCTAGCCGATCTCCTGACGCTTGCCCGGCAGCAGGGGCTGCGGCTTGTCACCACGGCCAAGGACGCAGCACGGCTGCGCCACGGCGACACGCCCGCCGGTTTCCTCGATCGACTGGATGTGCTCGATATCGAGGCCGTCTTCGAGCTCGGTCATGTGCCCGAACGCATCGTTGACGAGACGCTCGACGCCTGGCGCCAGCGCAAGATGCGGGGCTGAGCATGATGAGGGGAAGCGAAGGGGTGGCCGCGGCTACCCTGCGCGTTGCATAGCCTTCAGGATCGTCTCGTCGCGCTCGACATTGAGCTTGCTTTCGAAGTCGAAATGCCGATCCCTGTCGCGCAGCGCGGAAGTCGAGGCGTCGCCGCGCCGGATTTTCTGGTCGAGGTCGGCGAGCGATCGCGACCAATAGTGGTTGATCCTCAGGATGTCGAACTGCGGAGGCATGCCGGGGCTGATGGTCCGTCGACGGGTATCCATCCCTTCACCGGACAGGAATTTCGACTGATGGACGCCCACCCTGTAGACCATGCGCGGATTGAGGACTGTCTTGACCGTCGTGATGTCCGGCCCGGTTCGCATCATATAGGCCTCGACCACCGGCCGTTCCGGTCGCTGGACATGGCCGGACGAGCCATAGAAGGCTTGCCAGACGCAAACGCCTGGCAGATCGCGATACTCACTCAGAACCGAAGGTACGTCACGTCCGTCGGGCGCGAAAAGAAACTCGTCGATGTCGAAGAATCCGATCCACAACGCTTCACGCCAGCGCCTGCGGATGCAGTCCCTATAAGCCGACAGCTGCCCCACCGGCCGCGGCCAGTCCACCAGCGTAACCAGCCCCTCCTGGATGAACGGCTCCAACACCGCTTTGAAGTCGTCGGTCGAGAAGTTGTTGTAGAGATAGAAATGCTCAAATCCCACATTCTGGTGGAACCTGATCCATTCTGCCAGGAACGGCGCTTCCTCGCGGAAGATGGCGCAGGCCGTCAGCTTGAATCGGGGCGCCCTCGACACCGCCCGATCGCGCCATCTTGCGCGTATGATAAGCGGCATGCGAACAAGGGTCTTGAGAGATTTCTTGAAGTTTTTCAATGCAGTACCCTAAGCGGTCGAGCTTGGCCGCCACGGCGCCATGGGCTCGCCAGGCCTATCCCCGCTTGCGCAATTCCGGATGCATCTCGATCTCGCGGGCAAGCGAGACCGCCGCGTTCACATAGGGCTCCTGCCGGGCGACGCTCCAATATTTGAGCTCGTCGAGGGGAATGTTCTCGCCCGTCACCGCGCAGCGCACGAAAGAGCCGGGACTGGTGACCTGGAAGTCGCCGTCGAGATAGCGGATCCGGGCTTCCCTGCCGCCCGGGCCTTCGAAACGGTTCATCATGAAAGGGCGCTTGCGTTCATCGGGTTTCAATCGCCACAAATCGCAAGCAACGTCAAGCTTGACGCAATGCTCATGCAGTATGGCTGAGCGGTAAAATGGTTTCCGGAAACCGGCATGGACATCACCACGACCCGCTTGAATACTCTAATCAATCAGGCGCTCACGCCGCAGGCGGTGCCGTTGCCCAAGGCCGATCCGGCGACGGCGGCTTTGATCAGGACGCAGGTCCAGCCGCCGGCGCCCTCGACCGGGCAGGCGGCGCAAATCGCGGCCCAGTCGCTGCAAAGCGCGCAGCCGCGCCCTGCCGCGCAGGCATCGCAACGCCTGTCCTCCGAGGTCGAGGATGCCTACCGCGCCGTCATGGAGCCCGATGCCGCCACCGACGATGCGCCGGCAAGACCCTCGACGGGCAGGGCGGCGATGGATACCGATCAGGCTCAGCGCGGCTTCGCCTCGCCGCAAGCAGCGGTCGCCGACAATACGCCCAGGCCCGCGGTTGCGCCGGCATTATCCACATTTTCGCCAGCCGTCGCTTCCGCCGCGATGCTGGTCGCGGCCAACGCCAATGCGCCGCAGCCTCGCGGTGCCGCGGTCCGTCCGGCTGGTCACGCGCCGCGCTCCGATTCCGTCGCGGTGTCGCTCTGGACGATTTCGGTCGTCACGGCGATCGTCTCGGCCGTGACCGCGACGATCATACTGCTGTTGCTTCGATAAGCCCGCTCAGCCGTCGTCCTGAAGGAAAGCCTCAAGCTTTTCCGGAGCAAGCCCAGCCTGTTCGGCGATGCGCCTGGCAAGGTCAGCCGCCGCCGCGCGCAGCCGGCCGACCGGGCGGTCCATCCAGTAAGACACCGGATTGAGCGCAGTCCGCTCATCGACGCCAACGATACGGCCGGATTGGAGCTGGTCTGCCGTCAGCGGCGGCCGCGCCAGCGCGATGCCCAGCCCGTGCGCCGCTGCGTCCAGCACCAGATTATAGTCTTCGAAACGCCTGTCCTGCGGCCGGGGACGGTAGTCCATGTCCTGCGCTGCGAACCACGCGCGCCATGCGGACGCGTCGGAATCGTTGATCAGCGGGAACTTCAGCAGCCGTGCTGGATCGCCTCGTCCGATCTCCTTCGCCAGCTCCGGCGAGGCGATCGGGAAAATATGCTCCTCGAAAAGCTGTACCGACACCCGGCCCGGAATGCGGCCGCGCCCGCAGCGCACCGAAAGGTCGATACCTTCGTCGGCGAGATCGGCCTGGCGGTTGTCGACGTCGAGCACGATGCACAGCTTGGTCGGATGGTTCTCCAGCACGGCCATGCGCGGCATCAGCCATAGCCCGCTCACCGACGGGATCGAAGCCAGCCGCACTACGGCGGTGCCGCGCGGCTCGACCCAGCGGTCGGAGTTGAACGAGATCAGCGCGAAGGCCTCGGCGGTCCTCAAATGCAGGCGGTTGCCCTCGATCGTCAGCGTCACGCCGCGCGCGTTGCGCTCGAACACTTTCAAGCCAAGCCAGTCCTCCAGCTTGGCGATCTGGCGGCTCACCGCGCCATGGGTGAGGTTGAGTTTTTCGGCCGCCGCGGAAAAGCTCCCCGTGCGCGCCGCCGCATCGAAGGCGCGCAGGGTTTCGAGCGGCAGTATCTGGTCAGAGCTGTGATCCATGCTCACAGCTGACCCTCGAATTGGTCGTTTGTCAATTGGCCGGGAATGGCGTTTTCTGCATCCATGACGCAGAAAGACGAGGCTACGGCGATGAGCGCTTACACCGGCACGTTGAATGAGACACAGCGCATGGACACGACCGCTGCGGTCGCGGTGACGCTGACGGTCATCGGCTGGGCCTCGGCTTTCCCGGCGATCCGCGCCGGTCTTGCCGCCTTCCAGCCGCTGGAGTTAGGTGCGCTACGCTTTGCCATCGCGGCGGTCCCGGCCGCCATTTTCCTCGCGGTGAAGCGCCCGGCGCTGCCCAGGATCGGCGAGCTGTGGCGCTTCGCCTTCGGTGGCGCCATCTTCGTCGCGCTCTACACCGCCATGCTCAATTTCGGCGAGCTTACCGTTTCGGCGGGTGCGGCTGGCTTCATCATCAATGTCAGCCCGATCTTCACCGCCATCATGGCCATGGCCCTGCTTGGCGAGCGCTTCTCGGTGCTTGCCTGGCTGGGCACGGTCATTTCCTTCGCCGGCATCGGCATCATCGCGGTTGCCGACGGGCACGGCCTGCATTTCAACGCCGGCGCGCTGCTGGTGCTGGGCTCAGCACTTTGTTCCGCCGTCAACACCATCGTGCAAAAGCCGCTCTTTGCCCGTCATCATCCGCTGACGATATCCGCTTCCAACATGGTGCTCGGCGCGCTCTGCCTGTCGCCCTTCCTGCCGGAGGCTTTTTCGCAGGCAGCGGTCGCCGACAGCGCCGGTCTCGGCGCCGTCATCTATCTCGGCATCGTGCCCTCGTTGATCGCCTATGCCGCCTGGGCGACCGCACTGTCCCGCCTGCCTGCCGCGCGCGCCTCGAACTTTCTCTATCTCGTCTCACCGACCTCCGCTCTGATCGGCTTCTTCTGGCTGGGCGAAGTGCCGTCGCTGCTCGGCATCCTCGGCGGCGCGCTGGCGCTGGGCGGCGTGATCGTTGTGAATTTGAAGCGGTAAATCAACGGGTTGCGATCGTTTCCAGACTCAAATTCACAAGTTGGACTCGGTAACCGGGCGCCCCCTGTGATGCGGACGTGAGGCAAGCTATCCTGATCCGCCTTTGATGGAGGGGATCGGGATGGGAAGAGGCTTCATTGCCACGGTTTTCTGCCTGCTGATGCTAAGCGGGAAAGCCTTCGCGGGCTGGTACCAGGTGGAAAACTACGAAGGCTCCATCGGACCGAACTCGGTTCACGTCTCCCTGCAGCGCTATGCCAGCTTCGGCAGCGGCATCAGTGTCAAGGGAAGCTATTTCTACGACGCCAAGCAAAGCCCAATCGCGATCTATGGCAAGGCGGAGGGTTCAAAGCTCACGCTGTGCGAGATCGCGGATGACCAGGAATTTCAACGCGTCCTCGTCATGGGGTCGAAAACACCCGTCGACACCACCGGATGTCCTTTCTCTATCCAGATCAGTGAAAGCGGCGCGGCGGGAAGCTGGAGCAAAGGCGTGGACAAATTTCCCGTTACGCTCAGGAAGGTCGCGAGTCTTGACGATACAGGCGACCTGAAGATCGACGGGACCGTCGAAATTCCCTTTTGGGCTGAGACGACCCGCGACAGATTTGCGGGGATTTACACGAAGTCCGACGCCGGCATCTGCATGACGAAAATGCTGGTGATCAACAAGAAGAAAAAGACGGCCGTTCAGGAGATCGGCTTCGACGATGAGGACTGCAACGCCGGTATTTCGACGACGCCCATTTATATGAACGTGCAAAAATGGGTGGAGGCAGGCAAGGACATCATTTCGGTGGAATTTGGAGGCGGCAAATTCGCAGGCGCGAACGACTATGTTCTCAATCCGAAGACAGGAAAATACCACCTCAAGAAATGATATTTAGCGTATGGCGCCGACCCTTGCTGTTGCAACGAGCCAGGGGACGCTCACCGCCGCCCGAACAGCCTTTCGATATCGGCGAGCTTGAGCTCGATATAGGTCGGGCGGCCGTGATTGCAGGTGCCGGAGCCGGGCGTCGCCTCCATCTGGCGCAGCAGCGCGTTCATCTCCTCGGCCTTGAGCAGCCGCCCTGACCGCACCGAACCGTGGCAGGCCATGGTCGCGGCGATCTTGTCCAGCCGCTCCTTCAACGTCTCGACCGTATCGTTGTCGGCAATCTCGTCGGCAAGGTCGCGCACCAGCTGCGGCACATTGGTCTCGCCCAGCATAGACGGCGTCTCGCGCACCGCCACCGCGCCCGGGCCGAAACGTTCGAGGCCGAGGCCGAATTTGGCGAGCGTCTCGGAATGCATCGCCAGCCGCTCTGCATCCTCTTCCGGCAGGTCGACGATCTCGGGCAAAAGCAGCATCTGCGACGGCACCGCGCGCGAATGCAGCGCATTCTTCAGCGCCTCGTAGACCAGCCGCTCATGCGCGGCATGCTGGTCGACGATGACGAGCGAATCCCGCGTCTGGGCGACGATATAGTTCTCATGCACCTGCGCGCGCGCCGCGCCCAGCACCATGCCGAGCAGCGCCTCAGTCGGCTCGGCCATGCCGGCGCGGACATCAGCGCTGGCCATTGGCCCGGTGTCGAAGGCCGCCTGGTCGTTCTCCGCAAAGCCGTTGCGTTGATGCTTCGCTTCGCCATAGCCCATGTCGAGCGGCCGCTGCGCCGAGCGCAACGGGTCGAAGCCTCCGGACACGGAAGCGTGATAAGCGGCCTCGTAGCTGCGACGGCCGTTGGCCGGGCCGGCATGCGAGTGGGGCGCCGCGCCCGGCCGGAATGCCGCCATCATGCCGGCGGCGCCCGTCGTCGCCGCACGGATGCCGGCGCCGGCCAGCGCCTCGCGGATGGCGCCGACGATCAGCCCGCGCACCAGGCCTGGGTCCCGGAATCGCACATCGGCCTTGGCGGGATGGACGTTGACGTCGACCGTCGAGGGATCGAGCGACAGGAAGAGCACCGTCACCGCATGCCGGTCTCGCGGCAGCACGTCGGCGAAGGCGCCGCGGATCGCGCCGGCGATCAGCTTGTCGCGCACCGGCCGTCCATTGACATAGGCGTATTGCTGCAGCGCGTTGGCGCGCGTGTAGGACGGAATCGAGACGTGACCGGCAAGATGCACGCCGTCGCGCAGGGCATCGATGGCGATGGCGTTGTCCGGGAAATCCTTGCCCATCACCTGCGCGACGCGGGCAAGCCGGCCCTCCGGCGTGTCGCTGGTTGCCGGCAGTTCCAGCGTCGAACGGTCGGCGCCGGCCAGCGTGAAGCGGACAGCGGGAAATGCGATGGCAATGCGTTTCACCACGTCGCTGGTGGCCGAGCTTTCGGCGCGCTCGCCTTTCATGAATTTCAGCCTGGCCGGCGTGGCGAAGAAGAGGTCACGCACCTCGACCGTGGTGCCCCGGTTCGCCGCCGCCGGCTTCACCGCCGAGACACGCCCGCCGTCGATGCCGATCTCGGCCGCGCTGTCGCCGCCGGCCGTGCGCGAGCGGATCGACAGCCGCGCCACCGAGCCGATCGAGGGCAGCGCCTCGCCGCGGAAGCCGAGCGAGCGGATGTCGTGGATGCTGTCGGACAGCTTGGAGGTGCAGTGCCGCGCGACCGCCAGCGCCAGTTCCTGCTCGGGAATGCCCGAGCCGTCATCGGTGACGCGGATGAGATTGAGCCCGCCGCCCGCCGTAACGACCTCGATGCGCGATGCGCCGGCATCAAGCGCGTTCTCGACCAGCTCCTTCACCACGCTCGCCGGACGCTCGATGACCTCGCCCGCAGCGATCTGGTTGATCATCGTTTCGGAAAGCTGGCGGATGGGCATCAGGCGATTATAGGCGGATTCGAGCCTTGTGGGGGAGGGGTCAGTTCATGCCTGCGCCACAAGCCAGTCCCTCACCCTGCGGGCATTCTCGCTGAGGTCGCGGTTTTTCGGCCAGATGACGTGGAAGCCGATGCCGGTCCGCATGACATGATCGGTCACCGGCACCAGCAGTCCTGATGCCACCAGACGCTCGACCAGGTGCCGCCATCCAAGCGAGATGCCTTGTCCCTCCATCACCGCCTGGATGACCAGGGCGTAATCGTTGATGCGCAGGCCACGTTCGGCATTGCGCAGGCTGGTTCCGGCCGAAGCGAACCATTCGTCCCAGTTCGGCGCCTCGCGATAGGGCTCCTCGAGATGGATCAGCCGGTGCGTGGCTAGTTCCTCGACCGTCTTCGGCTTGCCGAATTTGGCGAGATAGCTCGGGCCGGCGACCGGGAAGATCTCTTCATCGGAGAGTGACAGCGAGTGATAGTCCGGCCAGTCGCGCGGTACGCCGCCGCGCACCCCGAGCGGAATCCCCTCGGCGATGATGTCGAGGTCGCGGTCGGCGGTCTGGATGCGCAGGTCGATGCCCGGCAGTTCGTCGCGGAACTGCTGCAGGCGCGGCATCATCCAGAACGAGCCGAACGCCGTCGAGGCGGCTAACGTCACGTGCCCGCCGGTCGCCTGCAGACGCAGGTCCTCCGCCGACTTGCGGATGTGCGACAGGCCGAGCGAGACATCGGCATGGAAGCGCTCGCCGGCTTCCGTCAGAAGCACCTGGCGATGGCGCCGCTGGAAAAGCTTGGCGCCGAGCTGCTCCTCCAGTCCGCGCACGGCATAGGAAACGGCGGCCTGCGTCATGCCGAGCTCGCGCCCGGCGGCGGTGAAGCTCGACAGCCGGCCAGCGGCTTCGAAGACGATGAGGCTGCCGGCCGAGGGCAGGAGGTGGCGCAGGCTTCGCATAAGGTGAACTTATACAGAAGATCAGGATTTTCCAGCGTCACAGCCATATTTTGCCCCGCTAACGTGAGTGGCGGGAAGAAGGAGCCTCCATGAACGCACCGGCCGTTGAATTGACCGAACAGACCCACCGCCGCGGCGGCGGCCGTCTTGGCCGCAAGGCGCTGAGAAGCGCGCCGATCGCGTCCTTCCCGACCCTTGTGCGCAAGATCCCCGCCTACGAGATCGTCCCCGACGAGGCGGTGGAGCTGATCCACGAGGAATCGCTCAAGATCCTCGAAGAAGTGGGTTGCGAATTCCGCGACGACGGGGCCATCGAGCTCTGGAAAGCGGCCGGCGCCGATGTCAGGCAAACGCGTGTCCGCATCGACCGCGCGCTGTTGATGGAGCTGGTCTCGAAGGTTCCGGCGGAGTTCACGCTCAACGCGCGCAATCCGCAGCGCACCGTGCGGGTCGGCGGCAAGAACTCGATTTTCGTGCCGATGTATGGCGCGCCCTATGTCCGCGACCTCGACAACAAGCGGCGTTACGGCACGCTCGCCGACCTCAACAATTTCCACAAGATGGCCTACATGGCGCCGGCGCTGCATTCGTCGAGCTCCGTCATCTGCGAGCCGATGGAAATCGCGGTGCCGAAGCGGCACCTGCACATCATCCATTCGGCGCTGAAACATTCAGACAAGCCGTTCATGGGCATCGTGACGTCGAAGGAGCGCGCCGAGGACACGATGGCGATGGCTGCAATCGTCTTCGGCGAGGAGTTCGTGCGCGACAACCCTGTGCTGGTGGCGATCACCAACTGTAATTCGCCGCTGGTGTGGGATGCCACCATGATCGACGCCATGCGGGTCTATGCGAGCCACAATCAGCCGCTGATTCTGGCGCCTTTCGCGCTGTGCGGCGCCTCGACCTCGGCCTCCGCCGTCGGCGCGGTGGCGCAGGTCAACGCCGAGGCGCTCGCCGGCGTGGCTTTGACCCAGCTCATCCGGCCAGGCTCGCCGCAGCTCTACGGCCAGTTCATGGTGACCGTCGACATGAAGACCGGCGCGCCGATGGGCGGCACGCCCGAGGCGGCGCAGATGATGTATCTGATGGGCGCGCTGGCCAGGAAATACAAGCTGCCGTGGCGCACCTCCGGCTTCCATGTCGGCTCCAAGCTCAACGACGCCCAGGCGGGATATGAGGCGAACATGCTGATGCATGCCGCGATCCTTTCCGGAGCCAACTACATCTGGCATTCTGCCGGCTGGCTGGAGGCGGGCCTCACCTGCGGCTATTCGAAATTCGCCACCGACAGCGAACAGCTGGTCGGCTGGTACAAATATGCCGGCGGCGTTCCCTTCGACGATTTCAAGGAAGCGATGGCGGCAATCCGCGAGGTCGGCCCGCAAGGGCATTTCCTCGGCACGCAGCATACGCTCGAGCATTTCGAGAGCGCCTTCTTCATGCCCAACATCATGGACTTCAATTCCTTCGAGCAGTGGAGCGCCGAAGGCGCCAAGGACCACGATACGCGCGGCCTCGAAAAGGCGCGCGCCATGCTCGCCGACTACCAGGAGCCGAAGCTCGACGAGGGCATCGCCGAAGGTCTCAGGGATTTGATCGCCCGGCGTGAGGAAAAGCTGCCGGACAGCGTTAGTTGATAGAGGATAGTTCAAGCAAAAGGGCAAAAGACCCGCTCAAACCAATGGGAGAACGAGAATGACACTGTTCAGAAGCAATGGTGACCGGGTCCCGGCCGCTATCGAAGCGATGGCCGAGGAGGCGCGCGCGGGGCGTGTCGACCGGCGCGAATTCCTGGCCCTGGCAAGCGCCTTCGGCGCATCGACGGCTTTCGCCTATGGCATGCTCGGCCTTGCCGCGCCGACCAAGGCGCTCGCCGAGGAGCCCAAGAAGGGCGGAACGCTGCATGTCGCGATGTCGGTCAAGGCGCAGAAGGATCCGCGCACTTATGACTGGACGGAGATGGCGAACGTCACCCGCACGTGGTTGGAGCCGCTGGTGCGCTACACGCACCAGTTCACCTTCGAGCCGGTCCTGCTCGAAAGCTGGGACGTCAATGACGACGCCACCGAATACACGCTGCATCTGCGCAAGGGCGTCACCTGGAACAATGGCGACGCCTTCAACGCCGATGATGTGGTCGCCAATCTGAACCGCTGGTGCGAGAAGGGTGCTTCCGGCAACTCCATGGCCGCCCGTGTCGGCGCGCTGATCGACACAAAAACCGGCAAGGCCAAGGACGGCGCGATCACCAAGGTCGACGACCACACGGTCAAGCTGAAGCTCAACCAAGCCGATATCGCCATCATCCCCGGCTTCACCGACTATCCGGCCCTGGTCGTGCACCGCGACTTCGACAAGGATGGCGCCGATCCGATCAAGAAGCCGATCGGCACCGGAGCTTTCGAGCTGGTGTCCTATTCGGTTGGTCAGAAGGCGGTCGTCAAGCGACGCGAGAACGGCAAGTGGTGGGGCGGCGAAGCGCCGCTCGACGGGGTGGAGTTCATCGACTACGGCACCGACTTCAACGCCACGCTGAATGCCTTCGATTCCGGCGAGATCGACCTCGACTTCGAAACGCCGGCCGACTTCATCGACCCGCTGGACAAGATGGACTTAGTGAAATCCGAGGTGGCGACCGCGACCACGCTAGTTGCACGCACCAACATCACGCATAAACCCTATGACGACAAGCGGGTGCGCAACGCGCTGCAGATGGCGGTCGACAACAACCAGGTGATGCAGCTCGGCTATAATGGCCGCGGCACGGTCGGCGAGAATCATCATGTCGCCCCGATCCATCCCGAATACTACCCGCTGCCCAAGAAGCAGCGCGATGCCGCCGGCGCCAAGAAGCTGATGGCGGAGGCAGGCCAAGCTGACTTCGAGCATGAGCTGATCACGGTCGAGGACGAATGGCAGAAGAACACCGGCGATGCGATTGCCGGCCAGTTGCGCGACGCCGGTATCAAGGTGAAGCGCACGGTGCTACCGGGCTCGACCTTCTGGAACGACTGGACGAAATATCCCTATTCCATGACCATCTGGTACATGCGCCCGCTTGGCGTGCAGGTGCTGGCGCTCGGCTACCGCACCGGCGAGGCCTGGAACGAGACGGCCTATTCCAATCCGGAGTTCGACGCCAAGCTCAAGGAGGCGCTGTCGCAGATCGACGTCGCCAAGCGCAAGGAGGTGATGAAGGATGTCGAGGCGATCCTGCAGGATTCCGGCGTCATCATCCAGCCCTTCTGGCAGAAGCTCTACTGCCACATGAACAAGAAGGTGAAGAACTATTCGATGCACCAGACCTACGAAATGGACTTCCAGAACGTCTGGCTGGATGCCTGAGCGCGCCTGGACTTCATGAGCCGCAAAAAAGGCGATATGCAGGATGCGTGGCGGCGAGCTTGCCGCCACGCACCGAACTCCGGAGATCCTGCATGAAGCCGATAGTGCTTGCCGCTGTCCTTTCGATTGCCTTGCCCGGCGCCGCGCTTGCCGGGCCCGCGTCCAACGCCGTGAAGTTCTTCTATGTGCCTGCGGTGAAGTTCGAGGCGGACGCCAAATACCGCGACCGTTTCACCGAGCCGGTAACCAGGCTGTTCGAAGCCAACGACAAGGCGCAGAAGGAGAAGCCCGACGAGGTGTCCTGCATCGACTTCGATCCCGGGCTCGACGCCCAGGATTTCGACCAGAAGACCCTGTCGAAGACGCTGAAGCTCACCGAGGCCGTCAATGGCGACACTGCCGAGGTGACGGCAAGCTTCAATCTTTTCCCGGAAGGCGATGACTCCAAACGCGAAATGGTGTGGTCGCTGAAGAAAGTGGACGGAAAGTGGAAGATCGCCGACATCAGCTCCAAGACCAGCGACTGGAAGCTCAGCGCGCTGGAATGCGGCGCCTCGACGGAGTGATACCGTGCTTCGCCCTCTCGTCCTCGCGCTGTCGAGCTTGTCGATGCTGGCCGCGGGGCTGAGCGGCGGAGCCTCGGCGCAGGGGCTCTTCGGCTCGCCGCCGCCAAAAGTCTCACCCGACGAGAAAGCGCCGGCGTATGGTGCGGCGCCGCCTGCCACAACCCCGGCGCCGCAAACCACGCCGGCCGAACCGGCGCCTGCCGCGCCCGTCCTACCCGGATCGCCGACGGCGGTGGTCAGGCCGTTTTACGAGCATGTTGGGCTCGAGCTCGATCCCGCCCAGCGGAAGAACTTCATCGATCCGGCGAAAACTGTGCTCGACAAGAGCGACGCGTTGCGCGCTTCGGGGCAGGGGGAATGCCTCGACCCCAACATGGCGCTCGACAATGCGGATTACGACAAGCTCGCCATCGACCGGAGCTTGCGCACCATCGCGGCGGTCAATGGCGACGAGGCCAAGGTAGTCGTCGCCTTCGTCGTCGAGGGCCACCAGCACCGCCTCGAATGGAAGCTGAGGAAGGTCGGTGGCGCTTGGAAGGTCTCCGATCTTCTGTCGGTCACCGGCGAGTGGGCGCTCAGCCAGTACCAGTGCGAGTGATGGTGGTGATTGAAGACCAGGGCTGGCGATCCTTCGCGCCCCCCTCTGGCTTGCCGGCCATCTCCCCCGCTTGGGGGGAGATCAGATGCCGCGCCGGCTTTCGCCAATCTCCGATGTCGCAGGATAAGCGGGGCGCCGAAGCTGCCAATCTCCCCCCTTGCAGGGGAGATGTCCGGCAGGACAGAGCGGGGCGCTGTCCCGCCGGCCTTTCGCAACAAATCTCAACCCCTACCGCGATAAGGCGCAACGCCGGTATCCGGCAGCCATACCTCCTTGGGCGGCGCGCCGGTCTGCCAGAAGACGTCGATCGGGATGCCGCCGCGCGGGAACCAGTAGCCGCCGACGCGCAGCCAGAGCGGTTTCGTGGACTCCACGATACGGCGGCCGATCATCACCGTGCACTCCTCATGGAAGGCGCCGTGGTTGCGGAACGAGGTCATGAACAGCTTCAGCGACTTCGATTCCACCAGCGTCTTGTCGGGCGCGTAGTCGATGACGATGTGGGCGAAATCCGGCTGGCCGGTGACCGGACACAGCGAGGTGAATTCCGGGCAGGTGAAGCGCACGATCGCCGGCGGGCCGTCGCCGCGATTGAAAGGCACGGTTTCCAGGACCGCCTGTTCGGGGCTCTGTGGCGTCTCGACGTGCTTGCCGAGCTGGGTGAGGTTTTTGGCGTCGGTCATAGGCGGGCTCCTTGCTCCCGGCCGTTGGAAGCGCAGTTCAATGCGGCGGGCGCGAAACGAAGGTTGAAAGAAGCGTTGCAGTCCTCACGGGCGCAGCGCGTTTGACCGCTCATTAGCATCGGACCGAAAAGTGCGCAGCGGTTTTCGGATGAATCCGATGCGTGAAATGGAAGCGGGAGCGCTCTGCTCCCGCACAATTTGAAACGGCAGGAAGACAATGACCAGCAACGACCCGCTTCTCCAACCCTATCAGCTCAAGCACCTGACGCTGAAGAACCGGGTGATGTCGACCAGCCATGAGCCGGCCTATTCGGAGGACGGCATGCCGAAGGAGCGCTACCGGCTCTACCATGCCGAGAAGGCCAAGGGCGGCATGGCGCTGACCATGACGGCCGGCTCGGCGATCGTCTCGCGCGACAGCCCGGCCGCCTTCGGCAATCTGCATGTCTATGACGACCGCATCGTTCCGTGGCTGGCCGAACTGGCGGACGCCTGTCATGAGCATGACTGCAAGGTTATGATCCAGATCACCCATCTCGGCCGCCGCACGGGCTGGAACAAGGCCGACTGGCTGCCGGTGCTTTCGGCCTCGCCGGTGCGCGAGCCGGCGCATCGCGCCTTCCCGAAGGCGATCGAGGAATGGGACATCGAGCGCATCGTCGCCGACTATGCGTCGGCCGCGCAGCGCTGCCAGGCAGCCGGCCTCGATGGCATCGAGTTCGAATCCTACGGCCATCTGATGGATGGCTTCTGGTCGCCTTTGACCAACCACCGCGACGACGAGTATGGCGGCTCGCTCGACAACCGGCTGCGCTTCACCGACATGGTGCTGGATGCGGTGGGCGCCGCCGTCGGCGAGAAATTCATCGTCGGCATCCGCATGGTCGCCGACGAGGACATCGAAAACGGCATCTCGAAGGAAGCGGGCGTCGAGATCGCTAGGCGGCTCGCCAATTCCGGCAAGGTCGATTTCCTGAACATCATCCGCGGCACGATTGAGACCGATGCGTCGCTGACCAAGGTCATCCCGGTGACCGGCATGCGCTCCTCGCCGCATCTCGATTTCGCCGGCGAGGTGAGGGCGGCGACGAAATTCCCGACCTTCCATGCGGCGCGCATTTCCGATGTCGCCACCGCCCGCCACGCCATCGCCACCGGCAAGCTCGACATGGTCGGCATGACCCGCGCCCATATCGCCGATCCGCATATCATCCGCAAAGTGATGGAGGGCCGCGAGCACGAGATCCGCCCCTGCGTCGGCGCCACCTATTGCCTTGACCGCATCTATGAAGGCGGTGAGGCGCTGTGCGTCCACAACGCCGCGACCGGCCGCGAGGCGACCATTCCGCACGTCATCGCCAAGAGCGAGGGACCGAAGAAGAAAGTCGTGGTGGTGGGCGCGGGCGCCGGCGGCCTGGAGGCCGCCCGCGTCGCGGCCGAGCGTGGCCATCAGGTGACGGTGCTCGAAGCCTCCAGCCAGGCCGGAGGACAGGTGCGCTTGGCGACCCAGAATCCGCGCCGCAAGGAACTGATCGGCATCATCGACTGGCGGTTGGCCGAGCTCGACCGGCTCGGCGTCGAGATCCGTTACGACACCTGGGCCGAGAAGGACGATGTACTGGCGCTGTCGCCGGATGTGGTGATCGTGGCCACCGGCGGCATGCCGCAGAACCCGCCGCTGACCGCTGGCGACAATCTTGTCACCTCGAGCTGGGATATCATGGCCGGCAGCGTCAAGCCGGCCGAGAACGTGCTGCTCTACGACGACAATGGCGGCCATCAGGGCATGGGCGCCGCCGAACTCATCGCCAACAGCGGCTCCAGGCTGGAGTTGGTCTCGCCGGAGCGTTTCTTCGCGCCCGAAATGGGCGGCATGAACCACGTGCCCTATATGCGCGCCTTCCACGAAAAGGGCGTCACCGTCACTATCAACACTCGCCTGCGCTCGGTGCGGCGCGAGGGCAATCAGCTCATTGCCGAGCTGGCATCGGACTTCGCCGATGGCTGGCGCGGCGAGCGGCGCGTCGACCAGGTGGTGGTCGAGCACGGCACTGCGCCGCTCGACGATCTCTACCTTGCGCTTAAGCCTTTGTCGAAGAATGGCGGCGCGGTCGACTATGAGCGGCTGGTGAGTGGCGGCGACATCTTCCCCGCACGCCATCCCGAAGGTGGCTTCGTGCTGTTTCGCATCGGCGACGCGGTCGCGTCGCGCAACATCCACGCCGCCATCTATGACGGCATCCGGTTCGGGATCAGGATTTGAGGGTTGGTGACGCGCAACGGACCTTTGCAAGGAGAGCCACCTGCCGCTTCGGTCCGTTGCGCGCCGCGCCCGGTCGGCTTCGCCGGCCGTGCGATGTCAAAACAGCTTGGCTGTCGCCATGCAAAATACGGTGATGACTAGCAGCCCGCCCGCGATGCGTTCGCCTCTGGTCATCTTCGCCCGCAACTGGGTCTGAGTCGCAGCGTCGGCGCCAGCCAGCCGCCTGCTGGCCGAGGCGACAAGCGCGCCCTGCACGCCGGCGGCGATCAGCGCCGTCAAAATGCCCAGCGCCAACACCTTCTCCATCGACCCGAAAGCACCCTCGTGGAAGAAATACCAGAGCAGTATGCCGGTCAGGAACGCCAGGCCGGAGGCGCCAAGCTGCGGTCGGATGAACCGCTCCGCCCTGATCTCCGGATCGCGGGCAACCGCAATGGTCGTGCCGGCCCAGAACACGCCGGCCATGACGTGCAGGCCGATGGTGACGATATAGACGAATTGCATGACCGCATTCCTCTCTGCCGCCCGCCGCGCGCCGCAGCATGGCGACGCCATCAATAAGACAAAGTTAGATATCTAACGGTTAGATGTCAATCATGAAGCCAAGTTTCATGTTCCAATCGCTTTGCTCTACTGTCAGGTCATGACACCGTTTGATCGCCCGCCCGTCGGCATGAATCTCGCCCGCACCTCGAAAGTGGTGGCGCAGGCTTTCGATGCCGCCATGGCCGAGGCCGGCGGCACGCTGCCGGTCTGGCTGACCTTGCTGTCAGTCAAGTCGAAGGAACTCGCGAACCAGCGCGAGCTTGCCGGCATGATCGGCATCCAGGGCGCGACGCTCACCCATCACCTCAACGCCATGGAAGCGCAAGGCTTGCTGACGCGCCGCCGCGATCCGGAAAACCGCAGGGTCCATCAGGTGGCGCTGACCGAGGCCGGCGAAGCGCTGTTCGAGAAATTGCGCCTCGCGGCCATCGCCTTCGACAAGCGGCTGCGGGCCGGCATTCCCCACGACAGGCTGGCCGAATTCGCCGAGGTGCTTGCGGCACTTAGGCGGAACGCTGAGCCGCCTCAGTCGTAACCGGGGATTGCGCCGAAGGCGTAATGGCGCAGCCTGAGCGCCGCGATCAACGCCGACAGTTTCGCCTTGCCGTCGAAGGCGTCCTGGAACATCTCGTCATGCATGAGCAGGATCAGCCTGTTCGCCATTGCAGGCCGGCCTCACCTGAATATCGGCGCATCTCAAGCCAAGTTGCCCTGCAGCACCTTCAGCTTCGCCTTCTTCGGGCTGCGTGCCGTCAGCCATTCGCGTGCCCTGTCCTGCGGCATCGGGAAGGCGATGGAATAGCCCTGCACCTGGTCGCAGCCGATCGCCATCAGCGAGTCGAGCTCGGCCTCGGTTTCGGCGCCCTCGGCGACGATCGAGATGCCGAGCCCGCGGGCAAGCTCGGTGATGGCGCGCACGATCTTGCTGTTGTCGCCATTCTCGTTGATGTTCTGGACGAAGCGGCGGTCGATCTTCAGCCGGTCGATCTCGTTCGGGTTGACGTGGCTGAGCGAGGCATAGCCGGTGCCGAAATCGTCGAGTTCGAGATGCACGCCCGCGGCGCGGATATGGCGGAGCTTCGCGGCGATCCCGGTCTTCTCGTCGTCGAGGATGACGGATTCGACGATCTCCAGGGCAAGCTTCTGCGGCGGCAGTCCGGCGCGCTCCAGCGTGCCGAACAGGAAGCTGTCGAAATCGGGCTCGCGCAGCTCCGTGCCCGAGACGTTGACGGCGATGCGTCCGAAATCGATGCCGGCGCGGTCCCATTCGGCGGCCTCGTTGATCGCCTTGCCGATGACGATGCGGCCGATATCCGGCATGAAGCCGCATTTCTCGGCGACGGGAATGAACTCGCCGGGCGAGATCATGCCGCGTGTCGCGTGCTTCCAGCGCACCAGCGCCTCGATGCCGCTGATCTTGCCGCTGGTCAGCGACACTTGCGGCTGGAAATAGACCTCGAAGCTCCGATCGGCGATCGCCGTGCGGATGTCCTGTTCGAGCTGCTTGCGATAGTCGAGCTCGCGCCGCAGTTCCTCGGAGAAGAAGGAGAAATTGCCGCCACCGAGCTTCTTGGCCGAATAGAGCGCCAGGTCGGCATGGACGAGCAGGTCCTGCGCATTGTCGGCGTCGACCGGATAGACCGCGATGCCGGCGCTGGCGCCGGGCATGATGGTCGTGCCCTGGAAGGTGATCGGCTCGTTGATCTCGTCGAGGATGCGCTTGGCGAGCGCATGGATGTCCTCGGTCGTGCCGGCGCCATTGAGGATCATGACGAACTCGTCGCCGCCGAGCCGCGCGCAGAGATCCGAGGCCCGGCAGGAATCGCGCATGCGCTGGGCGGTCACCACCAGCACATAGTCGCCGGCGGCATGGCCAAGCGTATCGTTGATCTGCTTGAAGCGGTCGAGATCGAGCTGGATCACCGCCAGGCGCTCGCGGCGGCGGTGCGCTCCCTTGATCAGCGTGTCGAAATGGTCGGTGAGGAAGGTGCGGTTGTGCAGCCCCGTCAGGCCGTCATGCACCGCGATGAAAGCCATCGAGTTGCGCGCGTCGACCAGCTCGCGCGTCTTGCGCAGGATAGCGTTGGACATCGGCCGGAAGATGAACAGCGCCACCAGCACGATGACGCTGAGCGTGGCAAAAAACAGCTTGCGGTGCAAGTCGAGGATGTTGCTGGATTTTTCATCGGCGAAGGCGCTGATGCGCTGGCCGAGAGCGGCATAGCCGGACATGGTGGCGTTGGCGACGGAAGCGTCGAGGCCGACGCGGTCGCCGCCGCCCTTATAGCCGTCGCTTTGCATGCCGAGCTGCGACGCAAAAGACGAGACCAGCCTGTCGCCATTGGCGACGAGGCCGACCGAGAAGTAGTCGAGGTGAAAAGGCTTGCTGAACAGCACATATTCGATCGACTTCGGGTCGTTGCGCGCCGGCGAGAGCGGATCGGCGCCGGTCTTCTTGAGCAACCGGTCGTAATTGGTCTCGAACTCGCCCGTCGCCTGCTTGAGCGCAGTGACCAGCGCCGGCTGCTTGTCGCGCGCGGCAGCACCCGTGGCGCTGGCCAGGAAGACGATGCGCTGCGACAGCGCCTTCTGCGTCTGGACGATGTCGAGCAGCGCGTCATTGTGCTGTTGCTGCGCCATCAACTGCTGCAGAAGGATGAAGGAGGCGATCACCATGGCGGCAATGATCGTCAGCGCCAGCCAGTAGCCGGTCTTGATGAGCAGGATCAGCTTGCGCGAAACGCTCTGCACGGGCTGCTGCGACATAACTTACTGACCCTCCGGTCGACGGATCCTGCCAGGGATTTCGTGACGGGAAAACGATTACGTTGAAAGGGTTAACAGGCCGGCAAGGGCGATCGCGGCAACGCGGCAAAGCTCGCAAGATGGTTATCACGTCCTTTCCCGCACACCCCATTTTTGACCGCATTGCCGTCGCACCATCGCAAAGGATTGCGATCGAGCTTTCGCGACGCCACCGAAGCGGTCGCTTTTGCGATGGATTTTTTGCAGCCATGGCGCGACAGTCCGGCCTCGAACCGAACAGGGCCGGACCATGAGCAAAGCATTCCTTTCCCACATCGACAGCGAGCTCCAGGGCCTGAAATCGGCCGGGCTCTACAAGTCCGAGCGGGTCATTTCCTCCATGCAGTCCGCCGAGATCGAGGTCGGCGGCGAGAGGGTGCTGAATTTTTGCGCCAACAACTATCTCGGTCTCGCCGACAGCCCGGATCTGCGCGACGCGGCAAAGCACGCGCTCGACCGCTACGGCTACGGCATGGCCTCGGTGCGCTTCATTTGCGGCACGCAGGAGGAGCATAAGGAACTCGAGGCGACGATCTCCTCCTTCCTCGGCATGGAGGACACTATCCTCTATTCTTCATGCTTCGACGCCAATGGCGGCCTGTTCGAAACGCTGCTCGGCGAGCAGGACGCCATCATCTCCGATGCGCTCAACCACGCCTCGATCATCGACGGTGTTAGGCTTTCCAAGGCCAAGCGCTTCCGCTACGTCAACAACGACATGGCCGATCTCGAAGCCCGTCTGAAGGAGGCGAAGGACTGCCGCTTCCGGCTGATTGCCACCGACGGCGTGTTCTCGATGGACGGCATCATCGCCAATCTCAAGGGCGTCTGCGATCTCGCCGAGAAATACGATGCCATGGTCATGGTCGACGACAGCCATGCGGTCGGCTTCGTCGGCAAGAACGGCCGCGGCTCGGCCGAGCATTGCGGCGTCGAGGGCAGGGTTGACATCATCACCGGCACGCTTGGCAAGGCGCTGGGCGGTGCCTCGGGCGGCTATACGTCGGGCAAAAGCCAGGTGGTTGACTGGCTGCGCCAGCGCTCGCGGCCCTATCTCTTCTCCAACACTCTGATGCCGGCGATCGCCGGCGCCTCGATCAAGGTATTCGACCTGATCCGTCATGGCGACGCGCTGCGCCAGCGCCTATATGCCAATGCGGACCGGTTCCGCTCCAAGATGGGCAAGCTCGGCTTCACGCTGGCTGGCGCCGATCATCCGATCATCCCGGTGATGCTGGGCGACGCGGCGCTGGCGCAGGAGATGGCCGCGCGCATGCTGAAGCGCGGCATTTATGTCATCGGCTTCTCCTTTCCGGTGGTGCCGAAGGGCCGGGCCCGGATCCGCACGCAGATGTCTGCCGCCCATTCCAGCCCCGATATCGACAGGGCGGTCGAAGCGTTCGGCGACGTGGGAAAAGAACTGGGTGTAATCGCTTGACCCACGCCGTGGAAAACAGAAGTCGGCCATGACGATCGATGTCACGAGCAGGATCGAGATCGCCAGGCCACGCGCCGTCGTCGCCGCCTTTTCCGCCGATCCGGACAACGTGCCCCGCTGGTACGTCAATATCAAATCGGTCGAATGGAAGACGCCCCGACCGGCCCAGGTAGGATCGAGAATTGCATTCGTAGCGCAGTTCCTCGGACGGCGGCTTGTTTACACCTACGAAATTGTCGATCTCGTGCAGGGCGAGCGGCTGGTGATGCGAACCGCCGAAGGACCGTTTCCCATGGAAACGACTTATGCATGGCGCGATACCCAAGAAGGCGCTACCCATATGGCGCTCCGGAACCGCGGCACCCCGACAGGCTTTTCCCGTCTCGTGGCACCGTTTATCGCCCTGGCCGTTCGGCGTTCGACCGATCGAGACTTGCTCCGGCTGAAGAACATTCTGGAGGCGGCGCACTGATGAAACCGATCCCATCAAGACAGGTAAGACTTTTGAGGAGCGTCTGATGTCGAACATGATGAAGGCGCTGGTGAAAGCCAAGGCCGAGCCGGGCATCTGGATGGAAGAGGTGCCGGTGCCGGAGATCGGCCCCAACGATGTGCTGATCAAGGTCAAGAAGACCGCGATCTGCGGCACCGACGTCCATATCTACAATTGGGATCAGTGGGCGCAGAAGACCGTGCCGGTGCCGATGGTGACGGGCCACGAATTCGTCGGCACCGTCGCCGACTACGGCGCCGCGGTCACCGAATACAAGGTCGGCCAGCGCGTCTCGGGCGAAGGCCATATCGTCTGCGGCCATTGCCGCAACTGCCGCGCGGGCAGGGGGCATCTCTGCCGTAATACGCTCGGCGTCGGCGTTAACCGCCCCGGCGCCTTCGGCGAGTATGTGGCCATCCCGCAGCACAATGTCGTGCCGATCCCCGATGACGTGCCGGACGAGATCGCGGCGATCTTCGATCCACTCGGCAATGCCGTGCACACGGCCTTGTCCTTTGATCTCGTCGGCGAGGACGTGCTGGTCACCGGCGCCGGCCCGATCGGCATCATGGGCGCGCTCGTGGCGCAATGCGTCGGCGCGCGAAAGGTCGTCATCACCGATATCAACCCGGTGCGGTTGGATCTGGCGCGAAAACTCGGCGTCCAGCATGTCGTCGACGCCTCGAAGGAAAAGCTGCGCGACGTCATGCCGTCGATCGGCATGACCGAAGGTTTCGATGTCGGGTTGGAGATGTCGGGCGCCGCCCCCGCCTTCCGCGACATGATCGACACCATGAACAATGGCGGCAAGATCGCCATCCTCGGCATCGCGCCCACCGGCTTCGAGATCGACTGGAACAAGGTCATCTTCAAGATGCTGCATCTGAAGGGCATCTACGGCCGCGAGATGTTCGAGACCTGGTACAAGATGATCGCTTTGGTGCAGGGGCCACTGGATGTTTCCGGGCTGATCACGCATCGGATCGGGATCGACAATTTCCAGGTCGGATTCGACGCGATGCGCAGCGGCAGCTCGGGCAAGGTGGTGATGGATTGGTAGCTGATTAGAATGTCGGCGGGACAGAGGGGGGTGTGAAGGATCGCTACGTTGCGGATAACGCCCCCTCCAGCGCCGCCACCCCCCTGACGATCGCCGCCCGCTCCTCCACACTCAGCTTCCCCAGCAACTCCCTCTCAAACGCCTTCGCCAGCGGCACCATCTCGCGATAGGCGGCGAGCCCCGCCCTGGTCAGCGCCAGATGCTCGACACGCCGATCGCTCTCATCCGGCGTGCGCGTCAGCCAACGCCGCCGTTCCAACTCCGCCACCGCCCGCGACACCTTCGTCTTGTGCATGGCCGATTGCTCGCCGAGTTCCGTCGCCGTCATCGTTCCGCGTTCACCCAGCCCGGAAAGCGTGCGCCATTCCGGCCGCGTCAGGCCGTGGCGCTCCTTGTAGATGCGCGAGAACTCGCGACTGACGGTGTCGGCAAGCCGATAGAGCCGGTAGGGCAGGAAGCTTTCCAGCTCAAGGATATCCGGTTCCATGAAGCGCTCCCGGGCCGCATCGCGGCCGTTGATAGTTACATTTTCGATGGTTACAAATGAAACCAGTTTGGTCAACATCGCCGGCAGGCCGCGTCTTGGGACGCTTGTAAGCCGGGATCAGGGAGGATCGGATGGGCTTTTCCTACATGCCGGGCTTCGGCAATGACTTCGAGACCGAGACGCTGCCCGGATCGCTGCCGCAGGGCCGCAACTCGCCGCAGCGGCCCGCCTACGGGCTTTACGCCGAGCAGCTGTCTGGCTCGCCCTTCACCGCGCCGCGCGGCACCAACGAGCGCTCCTGGCTCTACCGCATCCGCCCGAGCGTAAAGCACACCGGCCGCTTCAAGGGCGCCAGCTACCCTTTGTGGAAGACAGGCCCCAATATCGGCGACCACGAGCTGGCGCTCGGCCAATACCGCTGGAACCCGACGCCGATGCCGACAGAGCCGACCGACTTCATCTCCGGCATGCGTACCTTCACCACGGCCGGCGACGCGGTCGGCCAATCCGGCATGGCCGCGCATGTCTATGTCGCCAATCGCTCGATGGTGGATGACCATTTCTTCAACGCCGACGGCGAATTGCTGGTTGTGCCGCAGCTCGGCGCGCTGCGCTTCGTCACCGAGATGGGGGTGATCGAGCTTCGGCCCGGCGAGATCGCGGTGCTGCCGCGCGGTCTCGTCTTCAAGGTCGAGCTCGCCGACAAGGAGGCGCGCGGCTATGTCTGCGAGAACTATGGCGCCAAGTTCACCATGCCCGACCGCGGCCCGATCGGCGCCAATTGCCTGGCCAATCCACGCGACTTCAAGACGCCCTGCGCCTGGTTCGAGGAGAAGGAGACGCCCTGCCGGCTGATCGTCAAATGGTGCGGCACCTTCCATGTCACCGAACTCGGCCATTCACCGCTCGACGTCGTCGCCTGGCATGGCAACTACGCGCCCTACAAATATGATCTGGCGACGTTTTCCCCGGTCGGCGCCATCCTGTTCGACCACCCGGACCCGTCGATCTTTACCGTGCTGACGGCGCCGAGCGGCGAGGAGGGCACGGCCAATGTCGATTTCGTCATCTTCCCGCCGCGCTGGCTGGTGGCGGAAAACACCTTTCGGCCGCCCTGGTACCACCGCAATATCATGAGTGAGTTCATGGGCCTGATCCACGGCCAGTACGACGCCAAAGAAGAGGGTTTTGTTCCTGGCGGCATCAGCCTGCACAATCAGATGCTGGCGCATGGGCCGGACGCGTCCGGCTTCGAGAAGGCGACGCGCGCCGACCTGAAGCCGGTCAAGCTCGACAACACCATGGCCTTCATGTTCGAGACGCGCTTTCCGCAGATGCTGACGCGCTACGCCGCCGAGACCGGCACCTTGCAGGAGAACTATATCGACTGCTGGGCAGACCTGAAGAAGCGCTTCAACGGCACCCCGGAAGGCGATTGGTCTTGAGGCACGCCCGATGAATGACCGGCTGGTACTTCTGGGCTCCAAGGGCGGCCCGGCGTTGCGGCCGGGCGGTCCCTGGCCGACCTCCTCCCTGCTGGAACTCGGTGGACGAACCATTGTTGTCGATTGCGGGCTTGGCGTCACGCGCGGCCTGGTCGATGCCGGCATAAGCCTGAAGGCGCTCGACCTGATCTTCATCACGCACCTTCATTCGGACCACGTTCTGGAACTCGGGCCGCTTACCCACACCGCCTGGACGGCGGGGCTGGCGACGCCGGTGACCATTTTCGGCCCACCTGGCACCAGCCATTACTGGCAACGCTTCTGCCAGGCGATGGATTCGACATCGAGATCCGCATCGTCGACGAAGGCAGGCCGGACATCCGCGACCTGATCACGGTCGAGGAGTTCGGCGAGGGGTCTGTTCTGGACGAGCGGGGCCTGACGGTAACGGCATTGCGTGTCGATCATCCGCCGGTCACCGACTGTTTTGCGCTGCGTTTCGAGCATGGCGACAGGAGCGTGGTGTTCTCCGCCGATACCGCCTTTTTTCCGCCACTGGCCGAGTTTGCGCGCGGCGCCAACATCCTCGTCCATGAAGCCATGCTGGAGGCCGGCGTGGAAAGGCTGGTCGCCCGGACCGGCAACGGCGCGCGGCTGCGCGAGCATCTCTTCGCCAGCCACAGCCTGGCCGGGGAAGCAGGCCGCATCGCTAGCGATGCCGGGGTGAAGCGGCTTGTGCTCAACCATCTCATTCCAGCCGACGACCCGGCGATCGGCGAAGCCGACTGGATCGACGCCGTCAGGAAAACTTGGGCCGGCGACTTGACGATTGCCCGCGACGGCCTTGTTGTACCGCTAAGCGGCGAACACGCCGCGTCAGGAGAGGAAACCGCATGAAGCTTGCCACACTGAAGAACGGGACGCGCGACGGGAAGCTGGTCGTGGTCTCGCGCGATCTGACGCGGTTCACGGATGCCTCCTTCCTGGTGCCGACGCTGCAGGCCGCGCTGGACGACTGGCGGCGCATCGCGCCGCATCTGGCGGCCATGGCGGAATCGCTGGAGGCCAACGCGGTGCCTTCGGCGCGCTTTCATGAGCATGACGCGCATTCGCCGCTGCCGCGCGCCTATCAATGGGCGGACGGCTCGGCCTATGTGAACCATGTCGAGCTGGTGCGCAAAGCGCGCGGCGCCGAGATGCCGGCGAGCTTCTGGACCGACCCGCTGATCTACCAGGGCGGTTCCGATTCCTTTGTTGCCCCACGCGATCCGATCCGGATGGCCGACGAGGCCTTCGGCATCGACCTGGAGGCGGAGGTCGCGGTCATCGTCGACGATGTGCCGATGGGCGCCAGCCTGGAAGAAGCGAAGGAGGCAATCCGCCTAATTATGCTGGTCAACGACGTCACGCTGCGCGCCGTCACCGGGCCGGAACTGGCAAAAGGTTTCGGTTTCTTCCAATCGAAGCCGTCTTCCGCTTTCTCGCCGGTCGCGGTCACGACGGATGAACTGGGCGATGCCTGGGACGGCGGCAAGGTCAGTCTCGCGCTGTTGGTCGACGTCAACGGCAAGCCGTTTGGCCGCGCCAATGCCGGCGTCGACATGACCTTCGATTTTCCCGCCCTGATCGCGCATGCCACTAAAACCCGACCGCTCGCCGCAGGCACCATCATCGGCTCGGGCACGGTCTCCAACAAGCTCGATGGCGGGCCGGGCAAGCCCGTCTCGGCCGGCGGCGCCGGCTATTCCTGCATCGCCGAGTTGCGCATGATCGAGACCATCGAGTCAGGAGAGCCGAAGACTCCCTTCCTGCGTTTCGGCGACACGGTGCGCATCGAGATGAAGGACAGAACCGGCCACTCGATCTTCGGCGCCATCGAGCAGAAGGTCGAGAAATACGAGAGGTGAGGGAGAACCCGAACGGTGACCCTGCTCGATCACCTGCGCCGCATGGCCCGCAACAACCTCTGGTCGAATGACCGGCTCTACCGCGCGGTGCTTGCGCTTCAGCCCGGCGAGTTCGCGGCCGAACGCACAAGTTTCTTTCCCTCGATCAGGGAGACTCTCAACCACATCCTCGCGGTCGACCTTCTCTATCTCGACTTCCTGACGGATGGAGGCCGTGGTGCCGCAGCCTACGACGACTACGTGCCGTTCGACGATGCGGCGACCTTGGCGGAGGCACAAGCCGATTTCGACCGCCGGCTGATTGCCTTCTGCGATTACTTGTCCGAAGCCGATCTCGACCGCCGTGTCATCACCGACAGGCGCGAGGACGGCATGATCCCCGAGCGCATCGGCGATATCCTCGCCCATCTCTTCCTGCACGACATCCATCATCGTGGCCAGGTGCACGCCATGCTTTCCGGCACTTCCGTTCCGCCGCCGCAACTGGATGAGTTCCTGCTCGACTACGACCTGAAGCTCAGGAAGAATGAAGTCGAGCAACTGGGGTTGTGAACGAGACGACCTGAAAATTGTAGTTACAAAATTATTGACTTAATTATTGTAGGTACATAAATTGTGAAGATCATTTGGGATGAGCCGAAGCGGCTGGCCAATATCGAGAAGCACGGGCTGGATTTTGCCGCTCTGGATGACGGCTTCTTTCTCGCGTCGACAATCCCGGAGGGCCAAGGCCGGGCGCTTCATGGCGATCGGTCGGCTTGTTGGCGGAGTCGTAGCGGTGATCTTTGCCCGGCTTGGCTCTGAGGGCATTTCGATAATTTCGATGCGGCCGGCCAACCAGGCGGAAAGGAGATTGTTCGATGGCGAAGTCTAAGCTGAGCATCACGAAACCAGACAAGGAATTCCAGCCAGGCAAGGGCTTCACGAAGGAAGATTGGGATGCCGTTTCCGACAATCCCGAGTGGACCGAGGAAGATTTTCGAAACGCTCGTCCCTTCACCGAGGTCTTCCCCGATTTTGCCGAAAGCATTCGCCGCTCACGCGGTCGGCCGGCACTCGACAACCCGAAGAAGCAGGTGACGCTGCGCCTCGATAGCGACGTGATTGCCCGCTTCCGCGCCGGCGGGCCCGGCTGGCAGAGCCGGATCAACGATATCCTGCGCAAAGCCGCCGGCCTCCAAAAGTAGCTCGCCCAGCATCGACGCCAGATGGTGCGGCGCTACTTGCTTTGGTCATGGCGCCCCAAGGACGATTCCCGCTCGACTACGATATTAAGCTAAGCCGAGGAAGGCTGAGGTCGGGCTGCACTGGATGCTTAGACCAACGAAACGTCGTAGGCTGCGAAGTGCCGATCCGCAGTGACCATCGTCAGACCTCCAATTTGAGCCTGCGCGATGAGCAGACGGTCGAATGGATCACGATGATGAAGCGGCAGATGCTCAAGCCTCGCGGCGTGCAATTCATTGACGCCGAGGATCGGAATACCGTTCGACCGCAAGATTTCGACGATATTGCCTATGAGCGTGACTTTGCCGAGCGACTTCTTGATGGCGATCTCTGCTAGCGAGATTGCGCTGACGACCACATCCGCGCCCGCAAGAAAGATGTCGCGATGGTGGCCAGAAAGTCGTGAGTCCGCGTTGAGTACCCAGAGTAAAATAAGGTATCGACCAGATATTTACGGCTCATTTAATCTACTCGTCCCGTTCGGGACCGAGTTCATCAAAATCGTCCGATACGCAAATTTGGCCTTTCAAGGCCCCAAAAGGCCTTTGCTTCCGCCGGGCCGAGCAGGGGCGCTTAAGGTTGCCACAATCTCCCCCTGCCGGGTCAGGTTGATCTCTTCACCTGCCTGGGCACGCTTCACCAACTCAGAGAGCTGGGCCTTCGCTTTGGCTATCGGTATATTCATATCGACCTCCTATCACCAGAATTTAGGTCATAAGAGGTCAAAGCCGCAACCGGCTTACGCCGCCTTGCCGTCCAGCTTGATGACGCCGCGCTTGATCTGATCCTGCTCGATCGATTCGAACAGCGCCCGGAAATTGCCCTCGCCAAAGCCCTCGTCGCCCTTGCGCTGGATGAACTCGAAGAAGATCGGCCCGATCACAGTCTTGGAGAATATCTGCAGCAGGATCTTCGTCATGCCGCCATCGACCACCCCTTCGCCGTCGATCAGGATGCCGTGCTTCTTCATGCGCTCGATAGGCTCGTCATGGCCGTGCACGCGCTCATGCGACATCTCGTAATAGGTGTCGGGCGGGCCGGGCATGAATTTTAGCCCGTTGGCAGCGAGCTTGTCGGTCGCCTCGTAGATGGCGTCGGTGCCGACCGCGATATGCTGGATGCCCTCGCCATTATACTTCTTGAGGTATTCGGCGATCTGGCTGGTCTCGTCCTTGGACTCGTTCAGCGGAATGCGGATCTTGCCGCAGGGGGAGGTGATCGCCCGGCTGACAAGGCCGGTGATCTTGCCGTCGATGTCGAAGAAATGGATCTGCTTGAAACCGAAGAGGTCGCGATAGAAATCCCACCACTTGTCCATGTTGCCGCGATAGACATTGTGGGTGAGGTGGTCGAGATAATAGAAGCCGACGCCTTCGGGCTTGGGGTCGCGCTCGCCCAGCCATTCGAACTCGGCGTCATAGGCCGAGCCTTTCTCGCCATAGGCTTCGATGAAATAAAGCACCGAGCCGCCGATGCCGACGATGGCCGGCACGTCGAGCGCTTTGTCGGTGCCCTCATAGGGCGTGGCACCCTTTGAGACGGCATGATCGAAGGCATGTTTGGCATCGACCACGCGCCACGCCATCGAGGCGGCGCAGGGGCCGTGCTTCTCCACGAACTTCATCGCATGCGAGCCGGGCTCGGCATTGACGACATAGTTGATGTCGCCCTGGCGCCAGACGGTGATGTCCTTGCTGCGATGCTTGGCCACCGCGACATAGCCCATGCGGGCAAAGAGCTCGGCGAGTTTTGCCGGCTCTGAATGCGCGAACTCGACGAATTCGAAGCCGTCGGTGCCGGCGGGGTTTTGCTTGCTGATCCTGGCAGGCGGGGCGTCGTGCGGGAAGGGGCCCATGGCAGTCCTCCGAAAGCTGTGCGGCCAAGCTTGGCCATCTTTCACCATGATAGCGCGGAGCTGCCGCACGGTGCTTGCATTCAACCACTTGAAATGCTCATCATGTGCGCAAATTGTGCATGAACGGAGGGCTTTTTGTGAATGATACGCGTCTCGATCACTTTGACCGCAAGATAATGGCGCTTCTGCAGGAGGATGCGCGCTTCACCAACAACGATCTTTCCGAGCGTGTGAACCTTTCGCCCTCGCAATGCTCGCGCCGCCGCCAGCGGTTGGAGGATGATGGCTACATCCAAGGCTACCGCGCTGTGCTCGACCGCGATCGTCTTGGCTTTTCGCTGGTCAACGTCATCTCGGTGACTTTAGCCACCCACAACCGCGACAATGCCCGCCGCTTCGGCGAGCTGGTGGCCCGCCTGCCCGAGGTGCAGGAGGCGCACGCGTTGACCGGCGAGATGGACTATATCCTGAAGGTGGTGACGCCCGACCTCAAGTCACTGTCCGAGTTCGTCAACGGCGTGCTCCTGCCGCATGAATCCGTGCAGCATGTGAAGACAGCGATCGTGCTGGAGACGTTGAAGGAAACCGCGGCGCTGCCGATTTAGCTCAGCGGACCTCGCCGGCTATGTTGGAGGGACAGCACCCCCCTCTGGTCGGCAGGCCGGAGGGGGTCCGCACGGCATAACTAATCCGTCACCCTCGCTGCTGCTGGATCAGCCCATAAAGGTTGGTGCAACGCGCGCCTGAGCGGCAGTAGGCAAACACCGGCCCTTCGAGTTCATCCAGCGCGGCGGCCTGTTCCTCGACATTGTTCAGCGTGATCTGGCCGCTGATGACCGGAATGTAGCGGAAGCCGAGGCCGGCCGCCTCGGCCGCGGCCTGAACGCTCCCGGCCGAAGGCTGGCCGGGCTGTTCGTCGTCCGGCCGGTTGCAGATCACGCTTTTGAAGCCGGCGTCCTTGATGGCGGCGATATCCTCAGGCTGGATCTGGCCGGAGACCGAATAGTCGTCGCTGATCTGGCGGTATTCCATGATGTGGTCCTCGCGAACTCTCTGGCGGCTGTCTTGCCACTCCGGGAGAGAGGCGGCAATCCGCATTGAAAGAATTCTCTGCCAAATAGCGACGACCGATCGAAAAATCCAACCGGGCCGGTGTCGGCCCGGTTGGATGCCGCGTCGCTCAGCTTCCGAGGATCGCGCCTTTGATCTGCGTGATATTGTTGTGCATCATGTCGATATAGGTCGAGGCGGGGCCATCGGGCTGAGACAGCGCGTCCGAATAGAGCGTGCCGCCGACCTTGATGCCGGTCTCGCCGGCGATCTGCTCGATCAGCCGCGGATTGGTGATGTTTTCCAAGAAAATCGCCGCCGCCTTGTCCTGCTTGACTTGGCTAACCAGCTTGGCGACATCGGCGGCCGACGGTTCGGAATCGGTCGAGATGCCCTGCGGCGCCAGGAAGGTCAGGCCGTATTCGTGCTCGAAATAGCCGAAGGCGTCATGCGAGGTAATGACGACGCGCTTGGCTTCGGGGATTGACTGGATCGCCGCTTTGACTTCGCCCTCCAGCGCATCGAGCTTGATGGTGTAGGCGGCGGCATTGGCCTTGTAGCTGTCGCAGCCTTCGCTGTCGGCGGCGCAGAACGCGTCGGCGATGTTCTTCACATAGATTTTGGCGTTGGCGATCGACTGGAAGGCGTGCGGATCGGTGACGGTCTTGCCGCCGCCGGTGCCTGCGCCTTCGGCGGCATCCGCATCGGCGAATTCCGGCTTGAAGTCGATCGGCGTCACGCCCTTGGTCAGCGTCACGATCGCGGCCTTTGTGGCGCTGGCATCGACCAGGCGCTGGAGGAAACCCTCGAAATGCAGGCCGTTGACCAGCACGACGTCGGCTTTGGCCATCGCCACTGCGTCCGCCGGGCTCGGTTCATAGACATGCGCGTCGCCGTCCGGCCCGACGATGGTGGTGATGTTGACCCGGTCGCCGCCGACATTTTTCGCGAAGTCGGCAATGACGGTGAAGCTCGCCACTACTTTCAACGGCGCCGCGAAAGCGGAAGAGGTTGCCAAAGTGCTTAATGTTATAACGCTCAACGCCAGCGCGGCACGGAAGGATTTCAGCATCAGGTAGGTCTCCTTGCTTTGGGAATTGGGATCAGGCGGTGCGGTGGCGGTGATGAACGATGCGTGCGCGCAGCACGCCGCGCGTGCCGAACAGGATCGAGCAGAAATAGACGACACCGGCCGAAAGGATGATCGCCGGGCCGGAGGGCAGCGAGGCGTGGTAGGACAGAAGCAGCCCGGCAATGCAGGAGGCAAAGCCGATCAGCACGGCGAGCACGCACATCGGTTCGACGCGCACTGTCCAGAAGCGGGCGGCGGCGGCAGGCAGCATCATCAGCCCGACCGAGAGCAGCGTGCCCAGCGCCTGGAAACCGCCGACCAGGTTGAGCACGACAAGGCCTAAGAAGATGAAATGCACCGGGCTGCCCATGCGGCTCACCGAGCGCAGAAACAGCGGGTCGAGGCACTCGGCGACAAGCGCGCGCCAGAAGATGGCGAGACAGGCGAGCGTCACCGCCACGATGCCGCCGATCAGGATAAGCGCATCATTGTTTAGCGCCAGCACCGTGCCGAACAGCACATGCATGAGATCGACGCTGGAGCCGCGGATCGACACCATCAGCACGCCGACGGCAAGCGAGATGAGATAGAAGGCCGCCATCGAGGCGTCCTCGCGCTGGATGGTGAAGCGAGAGACGGCGCCAGCGCCGAGAGCAACGATGATGCCGGCGATCAGCCCGCCGACGGTCATCGGCAGGATTTCGAGCCCATAGAGCAGGAAGCCGGCGGCGGCGCCCGGCAGGATGGCATGTGCCATCGCGTCGCCGGACAGGCTCATGCGCCTGAGCATCAGGAAGACGCCGACCGGGCAGGCGCCGAGCGACAGCATCAGCGAGCCGAACAGCGCCCGTTGCATGAAGGCGAAATCGGCAAAGGGCGCGATGAACAGGCCGTAGAGATCCATCACGCCGCCCTCGGTCCGGAGCCATGCTGATGGTCATGATGGTGATCATGCGCGTGATCGGGGTGCGCGTGATCATGGCCATGGTCGTTATCGTCCGGCTCGCACCACGGCGCATTTTCTTCCCACGCCTCGTGGAAGCGCCTTGCCTTGAGCAGATTTTCCGGCCGCAGCGTTTCCTTGGTGTCGCCCCAGGCGACGGGCTGGCGGGCAAGCAGCAGCGTTTCCGGGAAATTCTGCCGCACCAGGTCGAGGTCGTGAATCACGACCATGATCGTGCGCTCCTCGCCATGCCAGCGCTTTATCAACTGGATGAGATCGCCCACCGTCTTGGAGTCGACCGCATTGAACGGCTCGTCGAGCAGGATGAGGTCGGCGTCCTGCAGAAGCACGCGGGCAAACAGCGTGCGCTGCAGCTGTCCGCCGGACAGCGTGTCGATCGGCCGCTTCTCGAAGCCGCCGAGCCCGACCGCCATCAGCGCCTTGCTGACGGATTCTCGGTCCTCTTTGGTGTAGCGCCCGAGCATGCCACGCTTTGGCCACAGGCCGAGCGAGACCAGATCGACCACCCGCGCCGGAAAGGAGCGGTCGAGCTCCGACTGCTGTGGTAGATAGGCGGTGCGGACGCCCGGCATGCGGACCACCGCGCCTTCCATCGGCTTCAAAACGCCGACGATGCCCTTCATCAGCGTCGACTTGCCCGAGCCGTTGGCGCCGACCACGGCGGTCAGCGAGCCTTTGCGGACGATGCCGTTGAGATGATGGATCGCCGGATGGCTGCCGTAGCCCAGCGTCAGGTCGCGGAAGGTCAGGCAGGCATTGGTCATCAGACAGTCGGTCCGCGAAATCGAGTTTGTCGTCGATATGTGATGTTATTACATTAGTCAACATGGCGATCAGGCGGAATTGTGTCGCGCCGGTCAACTCGGCGTGTAGGCGGATGGGCATAGACCAGACATTTGGCTCAATTGGTTTCGCGCCTGCCGGCCTTGCCCCAAGTCGACCCGGACTCTAAAGAGCAGCGACTCCCACAATGAAGGAACCTCCAATGAGCATTCGTCGCATCGATGTCGGCCCGCGCATGAGCCAGATCGTCATCCACGGCAACACCGTCTATCTGGCCGGCCAGGTCGGCGAGCCCGGCGGCAACGTCGCTTCGCAGACCCGCGATATCCTCAAGACCATCGACGAATTGCTGGCCAAGGCCGGCACCGACAAGACCAAGATCGTCCAGGCGATCATCTGGCTGGCTGACATGGGCACCTTCGCCGAGATGAATTCGGAATGGGACAAGTGGGTGCCGCAGGGCCACACCCCGGCGCGCGCCACCGGCGAAGCCAAGCTCGCCGCTCCGGAATATCTGGTCGAGATCATTGTGACTGCGGCGATCTGAGGCGGCACTCCCCCTTCATCCGGCCGCTTCGCGGCCACCTTGTCCCCGGTGGGGAGAAGAGATTTGCGCCGGCGCTGACCGTTCCTCTCCCCTTGGGGAGAGGTCAGCCGAGCGAAGCGGGGGCTGGGTGAGGGGAGTCACCCCTGCGAAGGCGTAAACCGCGCCACCAGCGTGTGGCTCTCCGCCGGGTAGATGAACCGTACATGGGTCACCGAGTGTTCGGCGCTCCAGGTGCGGCGTTCGACCACCAGGCAGGGCGCGCTCGCGTCGATGTCGAGCGCATCGGCGATCGTCTCGTCGGCGGCCATGGCGCGGATGCGGTGCTCGGCCTCGCTCCATGGCACGCGGCCGATCAGCCAGGGCCCCGGCGCGATCTGGAGAAATTCCTCCTCGGCAGCCTCGGCCACGGCTGAAAGATTGATCAGCCGCTGCTCAAGGGCGAATGGCCGTTCGCCGGCAAAATGCATGCCCTCCAGCGCGAGCACCGGACCTGATTGGGAAAGCCCGAGCCGCGCGCGATCCTCGGCACTGCTGCGCCGTTTCAGGCGCTCGAGCCGCTCATAGCGATAGGGCAGGCCGAGCGCCTCGACCTCGATCCTGATGTCGTGCAGCTCCAGCACCGCCGCCTGCGACTGCGGCTGGCGCACGAAACTGCCTGAACGGCGGCGGCGCTCGATCAATCCGGCTTTGGCGAGCTGCGACAGCGCCTTGTTCACCGTCATGCGCGAGCAATTATAGTGAGCCGTCAACTCGTGCTCGAAGGGGATGCGATGGCCCGGCGCCCAGGCGCCCGACAGGATCTTCTCGCGGATGTCCGACAGAATGCGTTGATGCAGCGAGAGGATCTCGCCGCCTTCGATGTCATCTGTCTCGCTCAGGCTCATCGGAAGTTCCTGTTCAGCCCTGCGACAATGCTGTCATGACTTCGCGGAACCGCTTGGCGACCGCCTCGCGCTTCGCATGCCTGCCGCCGCTGACCTGCTTCTTGCCATGTACCCAGAGGCAATCGACCTTGGTGCCATTGGCAAAGATCCAGGCGTCGAGGATCGCGTCGCCCGCCTTGCCGGCAAGCGAGGGATGACCGGCGTCGAGCGAGACCAAATCGGCAGGGCCGCCGGCGGCAATCCGCGACTGGCCGGCGCCGAGCGCCCGGCTGCCCCCGTCGAGCGAGGCGTCGAACAGCGCGCGCCCCGTCGAGCCGCCGGCGCGGGCCAGCACATTGCGGGCGCGGTGGGCGAGGCGCTGCGAATATTCGAGCTGCCTCAGCTCGTCCGGCAGGCCGATCAGCACATTGGAATCGGAACCGATGCCGAAGCGCCCGCCATGCTCGGCGAAGAATGGGGCCGCGAAAGTGCCGTCGCCGAGATTGGCTTCGGTGATCGGACAGAGCCCGGCAATCGCGCCGCTCTTCGCCATCGCGGCTGTTTCCGCGTCGGTCATATGCGTGGCGTGGATCAGGCACCAGCGATTGTCCACCTTGGCGTTGGCGAGCAGAAATTCGACCGGGCGCTTGCCCGACCATGCGACGCAGTCCTCGACTTCCTTCACCTGTTCGGCGACATGGATATGAATCGGTCCGTCCGGCGCCATCGCGGCGACCGCATTGAGCTCGTCCGGTGTTGCGGCGCGCAGGCTGTGCGGCGCAACGCCGAGGACGGCCTGCTCCAGCGAACGAACGCCCTCGCGGCTTTTCTCAAGCAGACGTCCGAAGCGATCGACATCATTGATGAATCGCCGCTGGCCTTCGTTGGGAGCAGCGCCCCCGAAGGCAGAACGGGCATAGAAGACCGGCAGCAGTGTCAGGCCAATGCCGGTGCCTGCGGCGGCAGCCGCGATCCGCTCTGCCATTTCAGCGATATTGGCGTAAGGCTGTCCGTCGCGATCATGGTGGAGATAGTGGAACTCGCCGACACGCGAAAAGCCGGCCTCCAGCATTTCGACATAGAGCTGGGACGCTACCGCTTCGACCTGGTCCGGCGTCATCGACAGCGCGAAGCGGTACATCACCTCGCGCCAGCTCCAAAAACTGTCGGCCGAGGGGCCGCGCAATTCGGCCAAACCGGCCATGCCGCGCTGGAAGGCGTGGCTGTGCAAATTGGGCATGCCCGGCAGGACGATGGCGTGCCGTTCGTCGCCGGCCCGAGCGGCAGCGCCGGTCTCGACCTTCGAGATGCGGCCGTTCTCGAACACGAGCCTGACATTCCTTTGCCAGCCCTCGGGCAGAAGCGCCTGTTCCGCAAAGATCGCCGTCACGTCCATCTCCGAATCTGAATGCCCATGCGACATTATCACTTGCGTCGCGTCCCAATATGTATATACATAATCGCCATCCAAGCAAACGGAAAAGATGATGGGTGGAGCGAATAAGGAGAGCGGTCATCGGATCTGGCGCAATGCGCGCCTGGCGACCATGGCCGAGGGTGCGGCCGGTCTCGGTATCGTCGAAAAAGGCGCGATCGCCGTGCGCGACAGGCTTATTCTTTATGCCGGTCCCGAGGCCGACATGCCGGCTTCGGTCGGGCAGGGCGCCGAGACCGTCGATTGCTCTGGACGCTGGATCACGCCCGGCCTGATCGACTGCCATACCCATCTTGTCTATGCCGGCAACCGCGCCAACGAATTCGAGATGCGTCTGGCCGGCGCCACCTATGAAGAAGTGGCGCGCGCCGGCGGTGGCATCGTCTCCTCGGTCAAGTCGCTGCGCGCCGCGAGCGAAGACGAGCTTGTTGCCCAGACGCTGCCGCGGCTCGATGCGCTGATCGCCGAAGGCGTCACCGCCGTCGAGGTCAAGTCCGGCTACGGCCTCGATGCCGAGAATGAGAAAAAGTCGTTGCGCGCCGCCCGACATCTGGCCAATGAGCGCCCCGTCACGGTCCGCACGACATGTCTTGCCGCGCACGCGCTGCCGCCGGAAGCCAAGGGCGACAAGGACGCCTTCATTGATCTCGTCGCCGGCACGATCCTCCCCGAGGTTGCCGCTGAAAAACTCGCCGACGCGGTCGACGGCTTTTGCGAGGGCATCGCCTTCTCGGCGGAGCAAATGGCGCGCGTGTTCGACAAGGCGAAGGCGCTCGGCCTACCCGTAAAACTCCACGCCGACCAGCTTTCCAACCTGCATGGCGCGGCACTTGCCGCCCGCTATGGCGCGCTTTCTGCCGACCATCTTGAATATACGGACGAAGCCGGCGCCGAAGCGATGGCCAAGGCCGGCACCGTGGCGACCATCCTGCCCGGCGCCTACTACTTCATCCGCGAGACGAAGAAGCCGCCGGTCGATCTCTTTCGCCGCCACGGCGTGAAGATGGCTGTCGCCACCGACTCCAATCCCGGCACCTCACCGCTCACCTCGCTGCTGCTCACCATGAACATGGCCGCGACGCTGTTCGGCATGACTGTCGACGAATGCCTGGCTGGCGTCACCCGCGAGGCTGCGCGCGCCCTTGGCCTGTTGGGCCAGACCGGCACGTTGGAAGCCGGCAAATCGGCCGACCTCGCCATCTGGGACATCGAGCGCCCGGCCGAACTCGTCTACCGCATGGGCTTCAACCCGCTCCATGCCCGTATCTGGAGAGGACAATGACGGAACTTACCCTGACGCCCGGCAACGTCACGCTTGCCGACTGGCGCGCCATCTATCGCGGCGCCGTGCCGAAGCTCGACGATGCCTGCCGGCCGAAGATCAAGGCCAGCGCCGAGGCGGTCGCCCGCATCCTCGCCAAGGGCGAGCCGGTCTATGGCATCAACACCGGCTTCGGCAAATTGGCCAGCGTCCGCATCCCGGCTGATGATCTCGAAACCCTCCAGCGCAACATCGTACTGTCGCATGCCGCCGGCGTCGGCGAGCCGATGCCCGTCGCCGTGGTGCGGCTGATGATGGCACTGAAGCTCGCCAGCCTGGCCCAGGGCGCATCCGGCGTGCGGTCCCAGACCATCGAATTTCTGGAAGCAATGCTCGCCAACGACGTCATTCCGGTAGTGCCGGCGCAAGGTTCGGTCGGCGCTTCCGGCGACCTCGCGCCGCTTTCGCATATGACCGCCGTGATGATCGGCGTCGGCGAATGCTTTACCCCGCATGGCCGGTTCCCGGCCAAGGTCGCCTTCGTCTCGCATGGGCTGGAGCCGGTAACGCTCGGCGCCAAGGAGGGCCTGGCGCTGCTCAACGGCACGCAGTTCTCGACCGCCTTCGCGCTGGCCGGCCTGTTCGAGGCCGAGATTCTCTACCAGTCGGCGCTGGTCGCCGGCGCGCTGTCGACCGACGCAGCCAAGGGCTCCGACGCACCCTTCGACCCACGCATCCATCTTTTGAGAAAGCATCGCGGCCAGATCGAGACGGCTGATGCCCTGCGAAATCTCATGGCCGGCAGCGCCATTCGCGAATCGCACCGCGTCGGCGACGAGCGCGTGCAGGACCCGTATTGCCTGCGCTGCCAGCCGCAGGTGATGGGCGCCGCGCTCGACGTGCTGCGCAAGGCGGCGGACACGCTTCAGACGGAAGCCAATGGCGTCACCGACAACCCGCTGATCTTCGCCGAGGACGACACCGCGCTTTCGGGCGGCAATTTCCACGCCGAGCCGGTGGCCTTCGCGGCCGACATGATCGCGCTTGCCGTCTGCGAGATCGGCTCGCTGTCGGAACGCCGCATCGCCATGCTGGTCGATCCGGCATTGTCCGGCATGCCGGCCTTCCTGACGCCGAAGCCGGGTCTGAACTCCGGTTTCATGATCCCGCAGGTGACGGCGGCGGCGCTTGTTTCGGAAAACAAGCAGAAGGCCTATCCGGCGAGCGTCGATTCCATTCCGACCTCGGCCAACCAGGAAGATCATGTCTCGATGGCGGCGCACGGCGCGCGCCGGCTGCTCGGCATGATCGAGAATGCGACCGCTGTCATCGGCATCGAATTGCTGGCCGCCGCGCAAGGCTGCGATTTTCACGCGCCGCTTGCGTCCAGCGAAGCGCTGGAGGCGGTGCGCAAGCTGGTGCGAGCCGAAGTCCCGCATCTCGACAATGACCGCCATTTCCACCCCGACATGGAAAAGGCGATCGCCATGGTCCGCAGCGGCGCCGCGGTGAAGGCGGCGGGTGCCGTGAAGCTGCCGTCGATCGCGGGAGCGGCATGATGGCCTCGCCAAGCTGGCTCACCGTCACCCAGGGCACCGCACCGCTGCTGGTCTCGATCCCGCACACCGGCATCGACCTTGCCGGCCTCGACTCGCGCCTCGTTTCGCCTTGGCTCGGCCGGCGCGACTGCGACTGGTGGATCTACAAGCTCTATGATTTCGCCGCCGACCTCGGCGCCACGGTCGTCCACACCGCCATCTCGCGCACCGTTATCGACGTCAATCGCGATCCATCGGGCGTTTCGCTTTATCCCGGCCAGGCGACGACAACCCTTTGCCCGACGGACACCTTTGACGGCGACCCGCTCTACCGCATGGGCGAGGAGCCGACGCCGGCTGAGATCGACCAGCGCCGCGAGACCTATTTCGTTCCCTACCACGCCGCCCTGCAGGCCGAGATCGACCGGCTGCGCGGCATGCACGACAAAATCGTGCTCTACGACTGCCATTCGATCCGTTCGGTGCTGCCGCGCCTGTTCGAAGGCACGCTGCCGGTCTTCAACCTTGGCACCAATGACGGCAAGAGCACCGATCCCGTGCTGCAGGAAAAAGTGGCCGCCATCCTCGCCGCGACCGGCGAGACCTGGGTGGTCAATGGCCGCTTCAAGGGCGGCTGGATCACCAGAAGCTTCGGCCAGCCTCAAAACGGCGTCCACGCTCTCCAGATGGAGCTTTCCAACCGCGGCTACATGCGCGAGCCGGCAGGGAAGGGCTCGCCGGAAAATTGGCCGGTGCCTTACGATGCCACCTATGCCGCGCCGATCCGCGCCACGCTGAAAACAATCCTCGAAACCGCCATTGACTGGGCCGGGCGCTGACCCGCGCCGCCCGCCTTGCCTGAAAGGGACAATGATGACCGATCCTCGTCACAACATACGTGAAGTGCGCGCCCCGCGCGGCGACAAGCTCAACGCCCGTTACTGGACGACGGAAGCGCCGCTGCGCATGCTGATGAACAATCTCGACCCGGAGGTCGCCGAGAACCCGAACGAGCTCGTCGTCTATGGCGGCATCGGCAGGGCGGCGCGCACCTGGAACGATTTCGACCGCATCGTCGCTTCGCTGAAGACGCTGGGCGAGGACGAGACGCTGCTCGTCCAGTCCGGCAAGCCGGTCGGCGTCTTCAAGACACATTCCAACGCCCCGCGCGTGCTCATCGCCAACTCCAACATCGTACCGCATTGGGCAACCTGGGAGAAGTTCAACGAGCTCGATAGGAAGGGCCTGATGATGTACGGCCAGATGACGGCCGGCTCCTGGATCTATATCGGCACACAGGGCATCGTGCAGGGCACCTACGAGACCTTCGTCGAGGCCGGCCGCCAGCACTATAACGGCGACCTCAAGGGCAAGTGGATCCTGACCGGCGGCCTCGGCGGCATGGGTGGCGCCCAGCCCTTGGCAGCCGTCATGGCCGGCGCTTCCTGCCTTGCCATCGAGTGCAATCCGGACTCGATCGATTTTCGCCTGCGCACCCGCTATCTCGACGAGAAGGCCGAGACGCTCGACGAAGCCATGGAGATGATTAATCGCTGGACCATGGCCGGCGAAGCAAAGTCGGTCGGACTGCTCGGCAACGCCGCCGAGATCGTGCCGGAGATGTTCAGGCGCGGCATCCGCCCCGACATCCTCACCGACCAGACTTCGGCGCACGACCCGATCAACGGCTATCTGCCCAAGGGCTGGACGACGGCCGAGTGGCGCGAGAAGCGCATCTCGGATCCGAAGGCCGTCGAAAAGGCCGCCCGGGCCTCGATGCGCGAGCATGTCGAGGCGATGGTGGCGTTCTGGAACGCCGGCGTGCCGACGCTCGACTACGGCAACAACATCCGCCAGGTCGCCAAGGACGAGGGTTTCGAGAACGCCTTCGCCTTCCCGGGCTTCGTGCCGGCCTATATCCGGCCGCTGTTTTGCCGTGGTATCGGTCCGTTCCGCTGGGCCGCGCTCTCGGGCGATCCGGAAGATATCTACAAGACCGACGCCAAGGTGCGCGAGCTCACCCCAGGCAACACCCATCTGCACAATTGGCTCGACATGGCGCGCAAGCGCATCTCCTTCCAGGGCCTGCCGGCGCGCATCTGCTGGGTTGGCCTCGGCGACCGCCACCGGCTCGGTCTCGCCTTCAACGAGATGGTCGCCAAGGGCGAGCTCAAGGCGCCGGTCGTCATCGGCCGCGACCATCTCGATTCCGGCTCTGTCGCCTCGCCGAACCGCGAGACCGAAGCGATGAAGGACGGCTCCGACGCCATTTCCGACTGGCCGCTGCTCAACGCGCTCCTCAACACCGCGTCCGGCGCCACCTGGGTGTCGCTGCACCATGGCGGCGGCGTCGGCATGGGCTTCTCGCAGCATGCCGGCATGGTGATCGTTGCCGACGGCACGCCCGAGGCGGCAAAGCGCCTGGAGCGCGTGCTGTGGAACGACCCGGCGACCGGCGTCATGCGCCATGCCGATGCCGGCTACGACATCGCCATCCAGTGCGCCAAGGAGCACCAGCTCAACCTGCCGGGCATCCTGGGCTGAGCCGAATGCTCATCCTTCGTGCCGCCGATTACCGCGTAATGCCGTGGAAGAATGGCGGCGGCACGACCACCGAAATCGCCGTTTCGCCCGACGGCGCCGGGCTCGACGATTTCGACTGGCGCATCTCCATGGCCCGCGTCGAGACCAGCGGGCCGTTCTCAAGCTTCGCAGGCATAGACCGGACATTATCGGTACTGGAAGGTGAGGGGATCATCCTCGACATTGCCGGCCGGCCTCCGGTGCGGCTGACCTCGGCTTCGGCGCCGCTCGCCTTTCCGGGCGACATACCCACCGGCGCGGCGCTGATCGGCGGTCCAATCACCGATCTCAACATCATGACGCGCCGTGGCCGCATGGTCCATGAGGTCGAGCGCCGGTCTTTCACCGCCGAGATTCGGATCGCGCCGCGCGCCGACACCACGCTCATTCTTGCCCTCGGCGCCGGCGCCATGCTCTTCACGGACGATGCGCCGAGCCTCGGATCGCTCGACACGCTGATCCTCGACCGCGACAGCCCGGAAATGCGGCTTCAGCCTAAGGGGCAGGGCCTGCTTTTCGTGATCGGGCTCCACCGCCTCGCGGCCAACCATTAACGGCTGTTGCCAAACATGATCGCGGCTCGGGCGAATTATCGCCCTGCCCCTTGCATGTATCACGAAAAAGCCCGAATCCTTGCCCTGATCCAACCGGGGGCGGAGAGCGAGGGGCGTTCGCCTACGAGCTGTCGAAAGGGCACGCCCCGGTTGTGGTGCGCAAAACAAACTTTCGGCCGATCAGTCATGCAACCAATTGCAATTGAACCGGTTTTAGGGCCATTGCCGTGGCGGTGACGCCGCATTGCGCCCCCGCTTACGGAATTTTCAATGAACATTCAGACCAATCCCAACAAGATCGAACAGACAAGCGCTGGCTTCCCGGCGGCGACGGACGCGCCGATACGCTCCAATTTCCTGCCTGAGGACCGGCTACGCGCCTTGGGCGTCGCGCTCGCCAAGGGCGAGGTCAGGGAATTGTTCGGCCTCGCCCCGTTCGAGTTCCAGGCACGCATCCGCGACAGCGCTAAGAAGATTCTCGAAGTCTACCGCTCGACCAATGCGGCGCAGGCCAAGGGCGAGACCATCACGCCGGCCGCACAATGGCTGCTCGACAACAATTACCTGGTCGAGGAGACCATCTTCCAGGTCAAGCGCGACCTGCCGCGCCGCTTCTACCGGCAGTTGCCGACGCTCACGCTCGGCGACGGCACGGTGCTGCCACGCGCCTTCGTCGTCGCCTGGAGCTATGTCGAGCATTCCGACAGCTCCGTGTCGGCCAGCATGTTCAAGGCGATCGTCGAGGGCTTCCAGTCGGTCGAGCCGATGAAGATCGGCGAGCTCTGGGCGCTGCCGTCGCTGCTGCGCTTCGTGCTGATCGAGAACCTGCGCCGCATCGCCGTGCGCGTCGAGCGCACCAGGCAGATGCGCCAGACCGCCAACGAGGTCGCCGACCGGGTTCTGGGGACCGACGACAATGCCGACCGCACCAGGATTCTGTCCAACTACAGCGCGCATGCGCAGGACACCACTTTCGCCACCCAACTGCTCTACCGCCTGCGCGACGGATCGCAGAACGCCGGCCGCGCGCTGGAATGGCTGGAAGGCGAGCTCGAGAAGACCGGCTCCGACGCCGAGGAGATCATCATCTCCGAGCATCAGACGCTGTCCTCGGGCAATGTCACCACCGGCAACATCATTCGCGGTCTGCGCCTCATCAACGACGTCGACTGGACGGTCTGGTTCGAGGGCGTCAGCCGCATCGACACGTTGCTGCGTGCAAAGACCGACTTCGCCAACCTCGACTTCTTCTCGCGCGACCAGTACCGCACCGCGATCGAACAGCTGGCGCGCCGCTCGCATCTCTCCGAGTACCGCGTCGCCGAAAAGGCGATCGAGCTTGCCGGCCACACGCCCGGCCTCACCGATGCGTCCGGCCTGCCGGAAACGGCGGACCCCGCCGTGCACACCGATGTCGGTTTCTTCCTGGTCGGCCCGCGCCGGCAGGAGCTGGAAAAGGCGATCGGCTACCGGCCGCCTTTCCATGTGAGCTTCAAACGAGGCTTTGCCAGCGCCGGCTGGCTGGGCATCGTCGTGCCGGTCTTCCTGTTGACGGTGCTGCTGCTGGTGCTGTCGGGCAAAGCGCTCGCCAATCTCGGCCTGTCGGTGGAATCGATCACGCTGATGCTGGCGCTGTTCGCCGTGCCCGCCAGCGAGGGCGCGCTGGCCTTCTTCAACACCGTGGTGGCGCTGTTCCTCAAGCCGACCCGGCTTGTTGGCTACGACTACAACAAGCACGGCATACCGGCCGAGTCGCGCACGATGGTCGTGGTTCCGTCACTGATCGGCTCGCGCGACGATGTCGAGGAAAACATCCGCAACATCGAGGTGCATCACCTCGCCAATACGGCCGAGGAAATCCATTTCGCGCTGCTGTCAGACTGGCCGGACTCCAAGACCGAGATCGACGCCGCCGATATCGAGATCCTGCAATATGCCCGCGACGAGATCGCCAGGCTTAATGCGCGCTATCCGTCGGAAGGCTCGCCGCGCTTCTACCTCCTGCACCGGCGCCGGCTCTACAACCAGGCGCAGGGCTGCTGGATGGGGTGGGAGCGCAAGCGCGGCAAGCTGCATGAGCTGAACCTTCTTTTGCGTGGCGACAGCGACACCACCTTCCTGCCGCTCGATGTGCCGCTACCGGAAAAGGTCGTGTATGTGATGACGCTCGACGCCGACACGCGCACCACGCGCGATGCGGTTTCAAGCCTGGTCGGCAAGCTTGCCCATCCGCTCAACCGTCCGCATTTCGATCCGGTCAAGCACGTCGTCACAGCCGGCTACACCATCCTGCAGCCGCGCATCACGGCTTCGCTCACCAGCGGGGACGATGCATCCTTCTTCCAGCGCGTCTTCTCGGCCAATCGCGGGCTCGACCCCTATGTGTTCGCCGTCTCCGACGTCTATCAGGACGTCTTCGGCGACGGGTCCTTCACCGGCAAGGGCCTTTACCATGTCGACGCCTTCGAGGCGGCGCTGAAGAACCGCATCGACGAAAACACCATCCTCAGCCACGATCTGCTCGAAGGCGCGCTCGCGCGCGCCGCGCTGGTCACCGATGTCGAGCTGGTCGAGGATTATCCGACCCGCTACTCGGTCGACGCCTCGCGCCACCATCGCTGGGCGCGAGGTGACTGGCAGTTGCTCGGCTATATCTTCGACCCGCGCTCCGGCGTGCCGGCGCTGTCGCGCTGGAAGATGGTCGACAATCTGCGCCGCTCGGTCACCCCGATCTTTTGGGTCATGGCCTGCGTCGCCGGCTGGACGCTGCTGCCCTTCACCCAGGCGGCGCAGTGGCAGGCTCTTATGATCCTCAGCCTGTTCATGGCGCCGACCTTCGACATCGTGAACGGCATCCTGCCTAAGAGCGGCGACCAGACGCCGCGCGGCCACTTCTCCGCTTTGGCCCGCGACACCGTCTTCGGCACGGCACTTGTGGCGCTCAAGGTGCTTCTGATGGCGCATCTCGCCTGGATGATGGGCGATGCCATCATCCGCACCCTCTACCGGCTATTCGTCAGCCGGCAGAATCTTCTGGAATGGCGCACCGCCTCGCAAGCCGCCAAGGGCGGCAACGATCTCGGCGCATATTACGGCATGATGTACGGCGCGGTGATCATCGGCGTCGTCGGCCTCGCCATTCCCGTGCTGGCCGATTCCACCGGCGCCTTTGTCGCCTTCTTCTTCGCCATCTTCTGGATCGCCTCGCCCGCCGTCGCCTGCTGGATCAGCCGTTCGGCCGAGACCGAGGACAGGCTGCGCATCTCGCCCGCCGACATTCACGCGCTGCGCACCTTCGCGCGCCGCACCTGGCACTATTTCGAGACCTTTGTGACGGCCGAGCAGCATCACCTGCCGCCGGACAATTTCCAGGAGAGCCCGGCGCCGGTGGTGGCGCCGCGCACCTCGCCGACCAATATCGGCGTCTATCTGCTCTCGGTGGTGTCGGCGCGCGATTTCGGCTGGATCAGCCTGTCGGACGCCATCACCCGCATCGACGCCACGATGACGACGATCGAGAACATGCCGCGCGATCGCGGTCATCTCTACAACTGGTACGACACGACGACACTGAAGCCGCTTTATCCCCTCTACATCTCCGCTGTCGACAGCGGCAATCTCGCCGGACATCTGGTCGCGGTGGCGGCTTCCTGCGCCGAATGGGCCGAGGCGCCTTCCGTGCATCTGCAGGGCGATTTCGAAGGCATCATCGACACCGTCACCATTCTCGACGAAAGCCTGGACGAGCTGCCGGACGACCGCCGGCAGTTGCGGCCGCTGCGCCAGCGCCTGGCCGATCGCCTGGACGGCATGCGCCGGGCGGTGGCGACCATCAAGGCGCAGCCTGAGATGGCGTCGATCCGCACCATCAATCTTGCCGTGCTCGCGGGCGAGATACGCAAGCTCGCCACCGCCATCCACACCGAGGCAACTTCGCCGAAAAGCGATGTTATCGCCGACTGGGCGGCCAGGCTGGAGGCAACCTGCGAGGCGCATGTGCACGATTCGCACAATGACGAGAGCGCCGTCGCCGCACTGCGCGCCAAGCTGCTGGCTCTGCGCGAGCGCTGCCGCCGCTATGCCTTCGAGATGGATTTCTCTTTCCTGATGCGCCAGGAGCGCAAGCTGCTCTCGATCGGCTACCGCGTCGAAGACCGCCAGCTCGACGAGAGCTGCTATGACCTTCTCGCCTCCGAGGCGCGTCTCACCAGCCTGTTCGCCATCGCCAAGGGCGACCTGCCGACCGAGCATTGGTTCCGTCTGGGACGCCCGATTGTCGAGATCGGCTTCCAGGGCGCGCTGATGTCCTGGTCGGGCTCGATGTTCGAGTATCTGATGCCGCCGCTTGTGATGAAAGAGCCGCAGGGCTCGATCCTCAACCAGACCAGCAAGCTCATCATCAAGCGCCAGATCCAGTATGCGCGTTCCAAGAACGTGCCGTGGGGCATTTCGGAAGCGGCCTACAATGCCCGCGATCGCGAGCTCACCTATCAATACACCAATTTCGGCGTGCCCGGCCTCGGCCTGAAGCGTGGTCTTGGCCAGAACACCGTGATTGCGCCTTACGCGACGATCCTGGCCGCGCAATTCAGCCCGCGCGAGGCGGTGCAGAATCTGCAGCGGTTGCGCTCGATCGGCGCGCTTGGCCGTCATGGCTTCTATGACGCGGTCGATTTCACGCCGCAGCGCGTGCCCGAAGGCGCCGACCACGCGGTGGTGCAGAACTACATGGCGCACCATTCCGGCATGTCGATCGCGGCAGTCGCCGACGCCATTTTCGAGGGCCGGCTGCGCGAGCGTTTCCACAGCGACCCAGTGATCGAGTCGGCCGAGCTTCTCTTGCAGGAGAAGGCGCCGCGCGACATTCCGACCGCAACCGTCAGGACGGAAGCCGACGAGCGCTCCAAGGACGCGGCCGAGACGGAGAGCCCGGACAGCCGCATCATCCTCGACCCGATCAAGGCGCTGCGGGCGACCAACGTCATGTCCAATGGCCGCTATTCGGTCATGGTCACCGCGACCGGCTCCGGCTACAGCCGCTTCGGCGAACTTGCCGTGACCCGCTGGCAGCCGGATCCCAGCGAGGATCGTCTCGGCTCCTATATCTTCCTGCGCGACACCGCGACCGGCGACTGGTGGTCGGCCACGGCCGAGCCGAAGCGCGCCGAGGGAGAGCGCGTGCAGACGCTGTTTGCCGACGACAAGGCGAGCTTCACCAAATCGGTTGGCTCGCTGCGTTCCGAGGTCGAATGCATCGTCATTTCCGAGGGCAATGGCGAAGGCCGCCGCATCACGCTCTACAATGACGGCGCCACCGACCGGCATATCGAGGTGACGTCCTTCGCCGAGCTGGTGCTTGGCAACGAGGCCTCGGACAACGCTCATCCGGCGTTTTCCAAGATGTTCGTCGAGACCGAGATCGCGCCGAACAACGGCGCGATCTTCGCCACGCGGCGCAAGCGCGACAAGAACGACCCCGACCTCACCATGGTGCATTTCGTCACCGATCCGTCGGGACCGTCGCGCGACGCCGAGGCCGAGACCGACCGGCGCGCCTTCATCGGCCGTGGCCGCACCATCGCCGATGCTATCGCCTTCGACCCCGGCGCCAGGCTTTCCGGCAGCCAGGGCTTCACGCTCGACCCGGTGGCGGCGCTGCGCCGCCAGGTGCGCGTGCCGGCCAACAAGAAAATCTCGCTGACCTTCTGGACCGCCGTCGGCGCCCATCGCGGCGAGCTCGATGAGGCGATCGCCCGTCTCGACCACCAGGAGAGCTTCGCCCGCCAGGCCATGCTGGCCTGGACGCGCAGCCAGGTGCAGACGCGTCATCTGGGGCTAAGCCTCACCGACGCCGCGAATGTGCAGAAACTTGCGCGCTATCTGATCTATCCCGATCCGTTCCTGCGCCTGCCGGCCGAATCCATCGCGTCGGGCCTCGGCCGTCAGTCGAGCCTGTGGCCGACCAGCATTTCCGGCGATTTCCCGATCTTCCTCGTGCGCATCGGCGACGTCGCCGATCTCGAGATCGTCGCCCAGGCGCTGCGCTTCCAGGAATATATGCGGGCGCGTGGCATGATGATCGACTTCGTCGTCGTCAACGAGCAGGCCTCGTCCTATGTGCAGGACCTGCAGCGCGCCGTGGAGACGCTGTGCGAGAACAGTCGCCTGCGCGGCCGCGAGCTCGGGCCTCGCCAGCACATCTTCGCCGTGCGTCGCGACCTGATGGACGAGCCGACCTACAAGACCTTGCTGTCGGTCGCGCGTGTCGTTCTGCATACCCGCAACGGCACGATCTTCGACCAGCTGGAACGCGCCGAGACGGCGGCCCTCCAGGCCCGCGATGCCTTGCTGCAGGCGGAGGGCGGCTCACCGCGCGAACCTGTTCCGCCGCTGCCCTTGCCGGTGCCGGCAAGCCAAGGTGGAGGCGATATCGCCGCCGATGGCAGCGGTCTGCGCCTGTGGAACGGCTTTGGCGGCTTCGACGGCGACGGCCGCCACTATGTGACGCGGCTGACCGGGCGGCGATCGACGCCGCAGCCCTGGATCAACGTCATCTCCAACGCCTCCTTTGGCTTTCACGTCTCGGCGGAAGGCGCCGGTTTCACCTGGAGCCGCAACAGCCGCGACTACCAGCTGACGCCATGGTCGAACGACCCGGTGTCGAACCGGCCGGGCGAGGGCTTCTATATTTTCGACCAGTTGAGCGGCAAGGCCTTCTCGCCGATGGCCGCGATGGTGCGCGATCCGTCGATGACCTATGAGACCTGGCACGGCCAGGGCTTTTCCACCTTCCGCTCGAAGCGCGGGCCGCTGTCGATGGACCTGACCCAGGTGGTCGATCCGACCGATCCGGTGAAGATCACGCGGCTGCGCATCCAGAATGCCGGCCCGGCGCCGGCGCGGCTGCGCATTTACGCCTATGCCGAATGGGTGCTGGGCGGCCATCGCTCGCGCACGGCGGCGACCATCGTGCCGTCGCGCGACGCCGCCACCGGCGCCATGCTGGCGCAGAACCCCTATGGTCTGGACTTCGGCGAGCGTGTCGCCTTCCTGGGGGCCAGCCATCCTGTCCATTCGGTAACCGCCGACCGCAGCGAGTTCATCGGCAGGCACGGCACGACCGAATACCCGCAGGCCGTGCTTGGCGGGCTTGCGCTTTCCGGCCGTGTCGAGGCCGGCGACGATCCTTGCGCGGTCGTCGCCAGCGATATCGACATTCCGGCCGGCGGCGACGTCACGCTGCTCTGGCTGCTTGGCGACGCGGCCACGTCCGCCGAGGCAAGCGCGCTGGTGCAGGCCCATCGCGGCAAGGATTTCGATCAGCGCCTGGCCGACAACGAAAAGACCTGGCGCGGCTTCCTCGACACCATCCAGGTCGAGACGCCGGACGTGGCGATGAACGCCATGGTCAACCACTGGCTGCCTTACCAGAGCCTGGCCTGCCGCATCCGCGCGCGCTCGGCTTTCTACCAGGCGAGCGGCGCTTTCGGCTTCCGCGACCAGTTGCAGGACACGCTCTCCCTTCTGGCGCACGATCCGAAGCTGGCGCGCGACCAGATCCTCAATGCGGCGCGCCGGCAGTTCCCGGAAGGCGACGTGCAGCATTGGTGGCTGCCACGCACCGATGCCGGGGTGCGCACCATGATCTCGGACGACGTCGTCTGGCTGGCGCATGCGACGGCCCGCTACATCGAGGTGACCGGCGATACCGGCATCCTCAAGGAGCAGTTGCCCTTCATCGACGGCCAGCAGCTCGGCGACGGCGAGCATGACGCCTTCTTCACGCCCGAGATCACCAAGAACACCGCGCCGCTCTATGACCATTGCGCGCGGGCGCTCGATCTCGCGATCAAGCGCAGCAGCCCTGCCGGCTTGCCGCTGATCCTCGGCGGCGACTGGAACGACGGCATGAACCGTGTCGGCGAGGGCGGCAAGGGCGAGAGCGTGTGGCTGGGCTGGTTCCTGTTGAAGACGCTCACCGACTTTGGGCCTGTCGCCAAGGGGCAGGGCGACACCAAGCGGGCACAGGCCTGGACCAAGCATGCGGACGCGCTGAAGCGGGCCCTGGAAAGCACCGCCTGGGACGGCCAATGGTACCGGCGCGGCAGCTTCGACGACGGTACGCCGCTCGGCTCGCACAATTCGGACGAGTGCAAGATCGACTCCATCGCCCAGTCCTGGAGCGTGCTGTCGGGCGAGGGCGATCCTGCCCGTTCGACAACGGCCATGGAACAGGCAACCAATATGCTGGTCGATGATGAGCTCAAGATCGTCAAGCTGTTCACGCCGCCATTCTCGAAAAGCGAGAAGGATCCCGGCTATATCAAGAGCTATCCGCCGGGCGTGCGCGAGAATGGCGGTCAATACACCCATGCCGCCACCTGGTTCGTCATCGCGCTGGCTGAAATGGGCCGCACCGACGAGGCTTATCGCTGCTTCTCGATGCTGAACCCAGTCAACCACGCTTCGGACGAGGCGGCGGCCGAGCACTATCGAGTCGAACCCTATGTCGTGGCCGCCGACATCTATGCCGGCGAAGGCAAGGGCGGCCGTGGCGGCTGGACCTGGTACACGGGCTCGGCCGGCTGGCTTTACCGCGCCGCGGTGGAGGGCATTCTCGGTATCGAGCGGCGAGGCAAGGAGATCACGTTTAGGCCGAAGCTGCCCGGACACTGGGACGGCTACGCCGCGACGCTCAAGATGTTCGACGGCGAGATCAAGCTTCGCGTCATCCGCGACAAAAAGACCAAGTCGATCTCGCTAGAAGTCGATGGTTTAAAGAAAAAATCGGCCTCTTTCGAGCCGAAAGCCGGCGACAAGACCGAGGTCGTCGTCAGGATACCTGCGTAAAATCAAAGGTTTGGCTTGTCGGCCGCGCATCCCTCGGGGTGCGCGGCCGATCGCCATTTTTACTTGGCGCAGCTCTCGCGTCCGATCGCGCGCCTTCCTTAGGACTGGCTAAGTAAGCGGCTTGTGATTAAAAATGTGGCAGCGCGTGGCAGGTGCCATTATTTTGCCGCAAGCCTGACATTTCACCTTTTATCTCAAACCGTTAGGTGATCACGTCAGATTTCGTACCGTCGTCATCTTTTGTTCGCTAAATGGGAACGGAAGCGATAGACGACGCATTGTTTCGCGACACGTTAACCGATACGTGTCAGAAAATGGTGCGGTGCACAATTCGGGCATTGAGCACAGCAAGAGTTTGGCGGAGTAGCTGAAGTGTCACTTCTGCAGATCTACTTTAGAGCGCTGGGTTATCTGGCGTCCGACAAGAAGCGCGTTGCGCTGATTTGCGGCGCCAACGTGGCGCTCGCGGCGATCGCGATCCTCGAGCCCATCCTGCTGGGCCGCGTGATCGGTGCCATCTCCGAAAAGGGCGCGGTGTTTTCGACGCTCGCCGTCTGGGCCGCTCTCGGTGCCTTCAACGTCGTCGCCTTCGTGCTGGTGGCGCGCGGCGCCGATCGCTTCGCCCACGCCCGCCGCTCCGAAGTGCTGTGCCAGTCCTTCGAGCGCGTCATCACCATGCCGCTTGCCTGGCACCATCAGCGCGGCACATCCAATTCCCTCCACACGCTGCTGCGCGCGGTCGAGACCCTGTTCAGCCTGTGGCTCGAATTCATGCGCGTGCATCTCTCGACCGCTATCGCGCTGGTGCTGCTGGTTCCGACCGCGCTATCCATGGACATCCGCATGTCCGTCGTGCTGCTTGGCCTGGGCGTGCTCTATGTCGGTATCGGCCGCCTCGTCATGCGCCGCACCAAGTCGGGGCAGACTGCCGTCGAACGCCATTACCACACCGTGTTTGCCCACGTGACCGACAGCGTCAGCAACGTTGCCGTGCTGCAGAGCTACAACCGCATCGGTCACGAGACGGCGACGCTGAAGCGCTATGTGAAGGATTTGCTCGACGCGCAGAACCCGGTGCTCGATTGGTGGGCAATCGCCAATGCGCTGAACCGCCTGTCGTCGACCATCTCGATGATGATCGTGCTCTCGATCGGCGCTTATCTCGTCACCCGTGGTCAGCTCCGCGTCGGCGACGTCGTGGCGTTCACCGGCTTTGCAGGAATGCTGATCGCCCGTCTCGACCAGATGTCGGCCTTCACCACGCAGATTTCCGAGGCCCGCGCCAAGCTCGAGGACTTCTATCATCTCGAGGACTCGGCTGCCGAGACCGCCGAGCCGGACGGATTGCGCGAGTTGACCAATGTCACCGGCCATGTCCGCTTCGAGAATGTCAGCTTCGAGTTCGCCAATTCGGGCCATGGCATCGAGGACGTCTCCTTCGAGGTCCAGGCCGGCCAGACGGTCGCCATCGTCGGCCCGACCGGCGCCGGCAAGACGACGCTGATCAATCTGTTGCAGCGGGTCTTCACGCCGGCCAGCGGCCGCATCCTGATCGACGGCATCGATACGCGCTCGGTGACCCGCAAGTCGCTGCGCCATTCGATCGCCACCGTCTTCCAGGACGCCGGCCTGCTCAACCGTTCGATCGAAGACAACATCCGCGTCGGCCGCGCCGATGCGAGCAATGACGAAATCCACGCCGCCGCCAATGCCGCCGCCGCGCAGGACTTCATCCTCGCTAAGAGCGGCGGTTACGACACCGTCGTCGGCGAGCGCGGCGGCCAGCTCTCGGGCGGCGAGCGCCAGCGTATCGCCATCGCCCGCGCTGTGCTCAAGGATGCACCGATCCTGGTGCTCGACGAGGCGACCAGCGCGCTCGACGTCGAAACCGAGGACCGCGTCAAGGAGGCTATAGACGAGCTGCGCCGCAACCGCACGACCTTCATCATCGCTCACCGCCTGACCACGGTCCGCGACGCCGACCTCGTCGTCTTCATGGACAAGGGCAGGGTGGTCGAGATGGGCGGCTTCACCGAGCTGTCGCTGCGCAACGGCCGTTTCGCCGCCCTGCTGCGCGCCGGCGGCCTGCTCAACGACGAAGAGGTCCGCCGCCTCAGCCGTGCGGTGAACGAAGCAGCGTAAGGCAGAACGCTTCCCCCTTCTCCCCTTGTGGGAGAAGGTGGCCGCGAAGCGGCCGGATGAGGGGTGCTCCAGCTTGGTACTAGCATCCGATCGACAGCCGGGTGCATTGCTGCCGCACTGTTCGGCGTCTCATTTCGCTGGAACACCCCTCATCCGTCTCGGCGCTGCGCGCCGATCCACCTTCTCCCACACGGGGAGAAGGCAGGGTGCCTCTTCCTGCGACGCCTTCCCCCGATTGCCCCAGACCCATCTCCGGTCTATTTAAGTCGGCATGAGTGACACCACCTCACGCCTTGCCGGCTGGACCGATCTCGCCAACCCGACGCGCTTCGTCGGGCTGGCCGATAAGGTCATTCCGTGGCTCGCCGCAGTCGCAGCGATCCTGCTTGGCGTTGGCCTCTATATGAGCTTCACCGCGCCGGAGGATTTCCAGCAAGGCATCACGGTGCGCATCATGTATATCCACGTGCCTTTCGCCTGGCTCGCCATGATGTGCTACACGATCATGGCGATCTCGGCGCTGGGCACGCTGGTCTGGCGTCATCCGCTGGCCGATGTCGCCCTGAAAGCGGCGGCGCCCATTGGTGCCGTCTTCACCGCGCTGGCGCTGATCACCGGCTCGATCTGGGGCAAGCCGATGTGGGGCACCTGGTGGGTGTGGGACGCGCGGCTGACCTCGGTCTTCGTGCTTTTCCTGATGTATCTCGGCATTATCGCGCTGACCCGCGCGCTAGACGATCCCGGCCGCGCCGCCTGGGCCGCCGCCATCATCACGCTGGTCGGCTTCATCAACATCCCGATCATCAAATTCTCGGTCGACTGGTGGAACACGTTGCACCAGCCGGCCTCGGTCTTCCGCCTCGGCGGCCCGACCATCGACCCTTCGATGCTGTGGCCATTGGCCGTAATGGCGCTCGGCTTCACGGTGCTGTTCTTCGCCCTGCACCTGATGGCCATGCGCACGGAGATTTTCAGGCGGCGCGTGACCGCTATGCGCAGAGTTGCCGCGAGGCAGGCCGAGCGACAGTAGGGCTCACCCCATTCGTCCGCGCGCCGCCACCGGCAGCGTTTCCAGCACCTTGTCACCGTCGACCAGATGCACCTGGTCGAACAAATTCGTCACCACGCAGCAATGATCGGGAACGACGCGCACGCGGTCGCCGATGCGCAGCTTGGCGCCGTCGGAGAGCGTGACGGTGCCGTGCTCTTCGCTCAAGCCGGTGACGCGGGCGCCCGGCACGCCGAGCAGCTCGCCGAATTCCGGCAGGCCGAGCGTATCGGAGGACAGCGCCTTGCTGCCGCTGTCGAGGATGGCGCGGATTGGCGTAGGATGACTGACCACCGTGGCGAGCACGGTCAGCGCGCAGTCGTCCAGCGTGCCGACGCCTTTGGCGACCTGGTAGCGGTCGAGATAGATATAGGTGCCGGGCCGGTATTCGGTGACGACGCTGTCCTCGCCGGAGCGCCACATGTCCGGCGTGCCGCCGCTGGAGATGCGTTCGCATTCGAGCCCCGCCGCGGCAAGCGCGCCGCGCGCGGTCTTCAGCCAGGCGTCCGCCTCGGCGGCGCACCCGGCCGCCGGATAGGTCATCAACCCGCCGAAGGCGAGGCCGTTGGCCTGGTCGATCACTTTCCCCAGCGTCAGCGCTTCGTCGGCGCTCTGCACGCCGCAGCGGCCCATGCCGGTGTCGCACTCGACCAACACCTGCAGCGGATGGCCGGCGTCGGTGAATGTGGCGGCAAGGCCCTCCAAAGTGTCACGGCTGTCCGCCGTCACCGATAGCGTCACGCGCCCATGCAGCGCCTTCAGCCGCTCCAGCTTGGCGCGACCAAGGATGTTGTAAGGGAGAAAAATGTCGGTCAGCCCGGCATCGGCCATCACCTCGGCCTCGCCGATCTTCTGGCAGGTAATGCCGACGGCGCCCGCCGCCACCTGCTTCTTCGCCCAGTAAGGCAGCTTGTGCGTCTTGATATGCGGGCGGAGCTTCAGACCGTGAGCGTCCGCATGGGCCTGCGCTTTCTTGATGTTCGCCTCGGCGCGGGCTGCATCGATGAGGATCGCGGGTGTGTCGAGGTCGTCTATGCTTGCCATGAGATCACCCGTCCGAGCATGTCTTCCGAGCGGCGATCCGCTGTGGGACAAAGACATTGCGTTAAAATAAATCAGCTGGGTTTATGGCCCCGAACGCGGCCCATGTCACGGGGCCAGACCCGTCGGTTTGCGTCGACAGAGGACCGGCATTGGGCTATTCGGAAGTACAGATTTCAGCAGGCGGCCGGAAGGAAGAGAACCCATGAAGCGCTCCAAGATCAACGACATCATCCGCGAAGCCGACGCCTTCATCCGCTCCTTCGGCTATATCATGCCGCCCTTCGCCTATTGGTCGCCGGAAGAGCTGAAGGCGCACAAGGCCGATTCCGCGGCGATCTTCACCTCGCGTCTCGGCTGGGACATCACCGACTACGGCCAAGAGAAGTTCGACGAACTGGGCCTGTTCCTGTTCACCGTGCGCAACGGCCGTTACGAGGACATGAAGCTCGGCATGGGCATGCTCTATGCCGAAAAGATCATGATCTCGCGCAAGGACCAACTCTCGCCGATGCACCGCCACAACATCAAGGCCGAGGACATCATCAACCGCGGCGGCGGCAAGCTGGTGCTGGAACTGTTCATGCACGACCGCGACGGCGGCATCGACCCGAAAGCCGAGGTCTCGGTGCCGGTCGACGGCACCATCACCAGATTGCCGGCGGGCGGGCTGCTGAAGCTCGATCCGGGCCAGAGTGTGACGCTGCTGCCCGGCGTCTGGCACGCCTTCTGGGCCGAGGGCAAGGACGTGCTGATCGGCGAGGTCTCGACCGTCAATGACGACCTCACCGACAATGTCTTCCGCGATCCGATCGGCCGCTTCTCCAACATCGACGAGGACGTCGCCCCGCTGCACCTTCTGGTGTCGGATTACGAGAAGTGGGTGGGGTAGGCGCTTCGCGCAAACTCATTTCGTAAGCTGGCGCCGCCCCTCATCCGCCTGCCGGCACCTTCTCCCCGTATAGTGACGGGGAGAAGGGAATAGTGTCCGAACCGGATAGATAGGTAACAGAATGGACCGATAGCATAGGTGACAGTTTTCTCGTCCGCCGGAGGACCGGCGATGGTTTGGCGAGAGACTGGCATCATGGACGAGCGGCTTCGGTTTGTAGTGGATTGCCTGGCTGGCGAGGAGACGATGAGCGCGCTTTGTGCGACCTACGGCATATCGCGCAAGTGCGGCTACAAATGGCTTGGTCGCTATCGGGAGTTCGGCCCGGAAGGTTTGCATGATCTGCCGCGAGCACCGCTCAATCATGGTCGGGCAACAGCTCTGGATCTGGTGGAGCGGATCGTCGCGACGAAGGAAACGCATCCGCTGTGGGGACCCAAGAAGATCGTGGCGCGGCTCAAGCGCATGGCTCCCGAACTGGTCTGGCCGTCGGCCTCAACAGTAGGTGCCATCCTTGCGCGGCATGGGCTTGTCAGCGCGCGCAAGCGACCACGCCTGCGGGCCTGCGGCAACGGACCGTGGCTGGAGCCGCAAGAGCCGAACGCTGTATGGACTGGCGACCACAAAGGCTGGTTCCGAACCGCCGACAAATGGCGTTGCGAACCGTTGACGGTGATGGATGCGTCGAGCCGCTACCTTCTGGCGCTCGAAGCGACGGGATCGACAGCCGATAGCGAGGCCTGGCCGGTGTTCGAACGGCTGTTTGAGGAGCATGGCCTGCCGGATCGGTTCAGAAGTGACAATGGTGTGCCCTTCGCATCGGCCGGCGTTACCGGGCTGACGCCGCTTGCGGTGCGCTTCATCAAGCTCGGCATTACGCTGGAGCGGATCGCGCCCGGCAAGCCTCAGCAGAACGGACGTCATGAGCGCTTTCATCTGACCATGCTGCCGCTGGCCAAGGAACCGGCGGCCGACAAAGCGGCCCAGAGCCAGGCCTTCGAGGCCTTTCGGCGCAGCTACAATGAAGAACGTCCCCATGAGGCGCTGGGCATGGACACCCCCGCACAGCGCTACCGACCCTCACAGCGCACCATGCCCAGAACGCCAGCCGAACCCAACTATGCGGCCGAGGCCGCGGTCCGCCGCGTGCGCCACAATGGCGAGATCAGATGGAATGGCGGCTTTATCTATGTCTCACAATCACTGGCCGGTGAAGCCGCCGCCGCTACCGAAACCAAGGACGGTCAATGGGCACTTTCCTTCCATGCCCATCCGCTCGGCATCATCGACACCAGACGCATGAAGCTTGTCCGTCGCAGCGCCGCGCCAACCAATCCGCTTGGCGCTGCGACGGACCCATAGGGAGAGAACTGTTACCTATGTATCCGGTTCAAAGTGTTACCCATCTATCGGCTGGACAATAGCCGCGATCTCATCGCCCTCTGCAACATTTGAGATTGGCGAAATCGCCCGCGACAGCGTCTTTCTCCCCGTCACTATACGGGGAGAAATGTCCGGCAGGGCAATGAGGGGCAGCGCCGACGTTTTCTCAGCAATCGCCACGGGCCTACCGCGCGTACTTATCCGCCTTCCTATTCCCAAGCAGCAGCTTGCGCTCCAGATGCGCGCGCAGCTCGCCGTAATAGGCGGTGAGGAAAGCCTTTGAATCTATCGGCTCGACCTTGGCGCCGATCTTGCGGGCGATGGTCTCCGCCACCGCCTTGAGCGCTGAATAGTCGTCGCGGCGCAGCACTTCCTCAAGCTTCTGCAGCTCGGCGATTCCATAGGCGTCGAGCTGCGCGGGGCTGAACTGGAAGCGGGCCGCGATCGGGTCCTTGCGCTGCGAAAGGTCTTCGACCAGCGCTACTTTCGGCGCCTCGACCACCCAGGTGCCCGCAAGCAGGTCGCCGATCCTCAGCCGGTCGCGGTTGAACAGCGGGAACAGCGAGAACAGCAGCGCCCAGACGAGGCCGAAGATGGTCGTCAGCGTGTCGGCGACATCGGCGCTGGCGCGCGCGGCGAGGATCGACAGCGGCAGGAACACTTCGATCTCGCGCATCAGGTTGCGCGCGATGACCTGGTCGAGCGTAAGGCCGGCGCCGCTGCGCGACGCGACCCTGACGCCAACCATGCGCTTGCCCGGTGTGGCTGCCCGCCGTCCCGCCTCGAAGGCGATGAAATAGACGTTGCGCAGGAAGAAGATGAAGATGATCCAGACGATGAACAGCGGTTCGGCATCCTGTATACCAAGCCCGCCAAGGCCGAACAGCGCGATGAGGCTTACCACCACCGCCGCCACAATGATGATCACCACGTCGAGCAGGAAGCCCGAAGCCCGGGTGCCGGCATCCGCCAGCTTGACCCTGAGGTCGACGCCTTCCGGCGTGACCAGCGGGCGTATGAGCGCTGCCGGGTTCTTGACCTTCGCTGTCCTAGCGGTCGCCATGCCGCACCATCCGGAACAGATAGAAATAGCAGATCCACAAGGCCAGCATGCCGCCGCCGATCGAATAGCGGGCGAGGTCGCTGGTGATCGTCTGCCGGCCGATGCCTTCCAACAGTCCGGCGAAAAGCAGCATCACCGTGACGCCGATCATGGCGGTCGCCGCGACGCGTCCGGCCTGTGCTGCGGCAGCCATGCGGGTCAGCTCGCCGGGAAAGGCGATGCTGGTGCCGATGCGCATGCCGGCAGCTCCCGCGATGGCGATGGCGAACAGCTCCGTCGTGCCGTGGATCGAAAGCCAGCCGCCGAGCTCGAACCCTAGGCCCTTGGCGGCATAGATCTGGAAAATGGCGCCGAGCATGCAGCCATTCATCAGGATGATCAGCACGCTCGGCACGGCGAAGGCGAAGCCCAGCGCGAAGGCCAGGATCGAGACCTGCGTGTTGTGGGTGAAGAGATAGGCGGCGAACCCGGACAGGAAATGGTCGCCGCCGCCATAAAGCACGCTGCGCAGCGTTTCGGCCGACGAATCCGGGTTGCGCCCGCCCGCCAGGCTCGGCGCGATGATGGCGTCGTACCAGCGCTTGTCGGCGGCGACCAGCCAATAGCCGGCGATCGCGCCGATCACCGTCAACCCGACCGATGTCCATACCTCGCGCCAAAGGTCGCGGATCGCAGCCGGCCAATCGTGCAGGAAGAAGTCGCCGATGCGCGTTCTCAAGCTCCGCCGCGCGCCATAGAGATAGAAATAGCCGCGCAGGCACAGCGCCTCGAGATAGGCGATCAGCGCGCTGTCGAGCGAGGTCGCGCGCGCCACCGAGAGCGAGGACAGGGCCGAGCGGTAGAGCAGGGGCAGCGACAGTAATTCGTCTTCCGAAAGCGCGCGCGGCGCGCGTTTTTCGACGCGCGCAAGCAGCGCCTCGAAGGCTTTCCAGTCGGCCTCGCGCTCCTGGCGGAAGCTTGCCAGCGACTGGCGAACCGCGTCGGTTCCGGCAGACAGCGTCATAGAAGGTTCTCCTCCTTGAGCTGGATATAGCGCTCGACCAGCGCCGGACCGAGCCGCTGGTGGTCGGCCTCGATGACATGCGCGCCAAGCAGCCTGAGGCGCCCGATCACCACCTGCCGCTGCCGCAAGAGGTCGCCGGCGGTGACCGAGCGGGCGACATCCTCGGGCGCCGCCGGCGCCATGTCGGCCAGCGTTTCAAGCTCCACATCCTTCATCAGCATGAACAGCACCAGATGCCGCTCGGTCAGCCGGCCCACGGTGCGCAGCATCAGTTCGGCGCTGATCGGATCGACGAAATCGGTGAAGACGATGACCAGCGAGCGCCGGTCGAGCCTCGCCGACAGCGTAGTCAGCGCCAGCGTGAAGTTGGTCTCCTCGGTCGAATAGTCGATCTCGGCGGCGCGCTTCTGGATCATGGTGAAGCTCGGTGAGCCGCGCACCGCGCCGCTCGACACGCGCGGCCTGGCATCGAAGGAAAACAGGCTGACGAGATCGCCGCCTTTTAGCGCGATGAAGGCCGACAGAAGCGCCGCCGTCACCGCGCGGTCGACCTTCGGCACGCCATCGACCGGCTCGCACATCAGCCGGCCGCTATCGATGGCCAGAACGATGTTGTTGTTCTCCTCGATCCGGAACTCGCGCGCCAGCAGCTTGCCGTGGCGGGCGCTGCGCTTCCAGTCGATCATGCGCCGGCCCATGCCGGGCTGGTAATCCTTCAGCGACTCGAACTCGCGGCCCTGGCCGGCACGCTTCTGCGCATGGCCATCGGCAAGGGCCGAGCGCTGCAAGAGCGTGATCGCCTCGTCGCGTGCGCTGTTGACGTTGGGCAGCACCGCAACCTTGCGGTCGACCCGCAACATGACCTGGTTCCACATCAGACCGAACGGGCCCTGCCAGCGCAGCCACAGCCGGTCGAAGCTGGCGATGCCGCGGCGGATCGCCTCGAATTCGAGATCAAGTGTGCCGCCATTGGCCGGCATCGCGCCGCCGGTGCCCGCTACTGGCTGCAGCCGCTGGTCATGGCCGACACGCGCCTGCAGGCGCCGTAGCCTCGCGCCGAGACCGGCCGCGATGTGCAACGTGAAGCGCCCGCCGATACCCACCTGCGGCGGTGCCGTCAGTGTGGCGTTGAGCGAGGCGCGGCCTCTGCCCGCGGCGGCGTCCACCGCCAGGAAGGCGAGAAGCACGCAGATCCACAACAGGCCGAGATACCAGACATGCGGCAAAGCGAGCGCGATCAGGAAGGCGGGGATTGCCCCCGCCGCCGCTGCCCAGACCGCTCGCCCGCTCGGATAGATCAACGCGGCGCTTCCGTATGGTCGACGAGGTCGGACACGATCTGCTCAACCAGCCGCCCGTCGATCTGCGCGGCCGGCGAAAGCACGACGCGGTGGCGCAACGCCGGCACGGCCAAAGCCTTGACGTCGTCCGGGATGACGTAGTTGCGGCCGTCGAGCGCCGCCCTGGCGCGCGCGGCTCTCGCCAGCATGGCGCCCGCGCGCGGGCTGGCGCCGACCTCGAGGTCGGGGCTTTCGCGCGTGCCGCGCACAAGGGCCGCGATATAGCCGACGACATCGTCGACCAGCGTGACGTCGCCGACCGTGGCGAGAGCAGCTTCCAGCGTCTTGCGGTCGGTCTGCGCCTTGATGCCGTATTGCCCGATATCGTGCGAGGCCGAGCTGCCGCCGTGATGGACGATGATGGCGCGCTCTTCCCTCAGGTCCGGATAGCTCACCCGATGCTTGAACAGGAAGCGGTCGAGCTGCGCTTCGGGCAGCGGATAGACGCCCTGATGCTCGATCGGGTTCTGCGTCGCCACCACCATGAAATTCCGACCCAGCGAATGGGTGGTGCCGTCGAAGGTAACGGCATGCTCCTGCATGGCCTCGAGCAGGGCTGCCTGGGTCTTTGGCGGCGTGCGGTTGATTTCGTCGGCGAGCAGCAAGTCGCAGAAGATCGGGCCGCGCGTCAGCGTGAACTGCCCGGTCTGGAAATTATAGATGTTGGCGCCGACGATATCGCCGGGCATCAGGTCGGGCGTGAACTGGATACGACCATAGGCGACGCCGAGAGCCTGGGCGAAGCAGCGCGCCGTCATCGTCTTGGCCGTGCCAGGCGGGCCTTCGAGCAGGATATGCCCGCCAGCAAACAGCGCCGTCAGCATCAAATCGACCGTGTCGCGCTGTCCGGTAATCGCTTTCGCGACTTCTTCCCTGATCGCGCTCGCCAGGGCCTTCACTTCATCGACGTTCACCGAGCCTCCTTGCCGTCCAGTCATGCAGCTTCTCCGCTGCTTCATGCATTCCGGCCAAACTGTTGGAATCGTTAACTGCCTTGAACCGCGCGGTGAAGCCTTGCGCTTCGCCCCTGTCGCGGGAATCGAGCCAGCGGTCGAGCGCCTCGCCCTGCAGCCCATGCGGCGCGCCAAGCAGCGCAGCGGCGCGCTGGCGCATCAGCGTTGCATAACGGCCGCCGAGCCCCTGCAGCCGCCCGGCGCGCTTCAACAGCATCGCCGTGGTATCGACCAGCGCCCGCTTGCCGAAGGCGATGGCACGCTCTTCGGCGCGCGGCGGACCGAAGCGGCCGAGCCCATGCAGGAAGGCAAGCGCGGCCGCCACCAGCACCGAGAGCGTCAAAGCCAGGAAGGGCGGTTCGATCAGCAGCTTGGCGAGATCGAAGTTACCGCCGATACCGTGCAGCGCCAGGTCGAACATGACGGCGCCCTTGGCGGGCTCCAGCATGGCGATCAGGTCGAGCGCGGCCGCTGCCGTCTGCTCGTCCTTCAGCGCGAAGTTGTTGATGAAATCGGGGTCGGTGAGGATATAGAAGGGTTCGTTTTCGAGTTCGGTCAGGATAGCCCTGCCGTCGCCCGCCGCGATCAGCGGATGCTCGTCCGCCACCCATTGCAGCTCGCCCGGCGCGGGTACCATGCGGCCGGCGATGTTGATTTGCGAGAGCGTGCTCTTTGCCTCGCCGAGCTTCGCCTTGGCGATGCGGCCCAGCCAGTCGTTGACGACGTGGTTGGGCAGCCGCTCGATCTTGGTCTCCCAGCCGTCATGGCCGAACAAGGGAAAGGTCTGCCACTTCGGCAGGACGAACAGCGTATCCTTGCCCGAGCGCAGCTTGATGAGGCGATCGAGCGCGGCCGGGTCGCTGCCCGGCGCGATGGTGACGACAAGCAGGAAAGTCGATGCCAGTGGGGAGGCAAGGTCCTTCTCGCCACGTTCCATCGGCGGCGCCTGTCCGTTGGTCAGCTTCAGCCATTCGACAAGCCCGGCATAGCCGGTGCCGCCTTTCGAAAGCGGCGTGGCGCCGCCTTGGGGCTGGCGAAAATCCGGCGCGTAGGTGGACAGAAGAAAAAATCCGGCCGCCGCCAGCAGGCTGGCGAAAATGCCCCAGAACAGGGTTTTGCGGCTGAACGGCTCCGCGGCTGCCTCGGTCGGTTGCGCGCTCATGCCCAGGCGTCCCGAAAGGCGAAACGCTCATAGGCGCCGCGCGCCTGCCGCCAGCCTTCGACCCCGACGGGTCGGCGGGCAAACAAAGCTGCCTCGACGATGCGGGCGATCTCGCTGAAGGCGGCGCGCGGGCGGGTGGGGATCGAACCGGCGGCGGCGATGTCGCGCGCGGTGAGCGATGGGCGCAGGAAATCGGGGAGCCGGGTGGCGATGTCGGCGACGCTGCGACGCAACAGTAGATGCACCGCCTCGTCATACTCGCCGCGCGCGGCGAGCGCATCGGCCTCGGAGAGCAGGACCTGGGCCGCCCCCGCGTCCGGGCGCCACTCTTTCTTCGCTTCGGTCTCTTCGCGTTTTCGCCGCCATGGCAGGCGCCAGGCAACGCCTTTCGCCTCGAGGAAAAGCAGAAAAGCGATGATCGCGACGCCGATGATCACCGCGCCCCAGAACAGATAGATCATATAGGGACCGAGTTTTGCCAAGCCGTCCAGAAACGGCTTCAGCCATTCCGGCGGCTCGGGCTGCACATAGGCCGGCAGCCCGAACTGGATCGTATCGTCGGCCAGCAGTTGCTTGTGCAACTGCGCCAGCCGTCCGGCCTCTTCCGTCCCTGCGGCTGTCACCCGCTCGTTCCCCCTGCAACCTGCGGTTCGGGCCGACACTGGCAATACGCCATGACAATTGCAAGCGGGCCCAACCGCAAGTATCAATGTAGGTGGTTTATACTTTCCAATTTTTCGATTTGAATTAGCGGGGGATACAAGATGGCTTCCATAGCGAGCGGCCGCTCGGAGACATTCAGCATCGGCCGGGCTTTCAGCAATACTTTTTCGGTTATCGGTCGCAGCTTCGCTACGCTAGCGGCTATCGTTGGCCTTTTTTCGATGCTGCCTGCGCTGCTATACAATATCTGGAACTTCACGCAGGTTGCCAGGATGACAGGCAGTGGCGATATCGTCACCTTCGAAAGGTCGACCATAGGGACTTACGGTGTTGTTTCGCTGGTCGCTGGTCCGGTCCTTCTGGCGCTGGCTTTTCTCGCGCAAGCTGCGCTGGTGCGAGCCACAATCGAGGATCTGAACGGCAAACGCCCGGCAATTGGCGACTGCATACAGATCGCGCTGCGCAGTTTCTTTCCCACGCTTGGAACTGGCCTCGTAATCATTCTTGCATTGGTTTTGGCGGTGTTAGTGCTCGGTGTCGTCGCAATGGTCATACCGATCGCTGGCGGAATTATCGCGCTTCTGGCCATGATTCCCATAGCTATGTGGTTGATCAGCATATCGGTCGCTGTGCCCGTCGTGGTCCAGGAAAGACCCGGTGTCTTCGCCGCGATTTCACGAAGCAGAACTCTGACGAAGGGGAGCCGCTGGCGGATATTCTTCCTGTTTCTGGTCATCGGCATAGCGGCAATGGCGCTTCAGGTGATTTTCACCTTGCTGTTCCAAGCCGCCGTGCTGGGCGGCGGAATTACCACCAGGGGGATCATCGTCGGCGCGGTCGGCAGCAGTCTACTGTCGACCATCTTCTCCGCGGTGATGTCGGTGGCTATCGCGGTCACCTATGTCGAGCTGCGCCGGGTCAAGGAAGGCACCAGTGTCGACGAACTGGCGGAGATCTTCTCCTAGACCATCAGGACCGGCTTCAAGGATTGGGCAATCCTGGCGCGGCCGGAAGATTCCGGCCGGGCACTCGTAAGGAACGCCCAGCACCGCGCTCGATCGAGCGGCGCCGACCTCCTGCCTCACTGACAGCAGCAATGGTCTGCCCGCACGCTCGTCCGGCAGAGGCAGGACGAGGTGATCGGCACATCGGCTTTGGCCAGCGCCACAGCAAGCTTCGCCTGCAGTCCCGGCAGTTCCTCTTTCTCGCGGCGCCGAAGCAGCGCTTGGCGACATGGTCGGCCTCGGCCTTGCCATGCTCCTTCCAGGTCAGATTGTAGAATGGCCCGGCGGCATAGGCGATGCCTAATGCACGAAGGCGCGGCCGGGATCGCTCTCCAGCGCCTTTTCGAAGCATTTGATGCCTTCCTCGTGGATGAAGCCGTAGCACCAATTCAGCCCGATATCGAACCAGCGCTGCGTCTCGATGGAGGAGGTGGAGATCGGACGGCGGTATGTGCCGAGGTCGAACTGGTCCATTTGCATATTTCTTATGCACTTCCATGCCATGGAGCCAGCTAGCGCTGGTCACTTATGGATCGCCGGCGGGTGCCGTGCGTTGTTAGTAGGGATCTGGAAGTGTGTATAACATTAAGCCGAATGCCGCGCTGCCAACGACAGCGCTGCAGAATCGTGCTAGAAAGCTTGCAAAATGTTCTGTATATGTTCTCATTCGTTCTGACCTGGGGCGCCTAAGCGAATGATCACTTTTCTTGAAAGCAGTGTGTTTGAATCTCCCGCACAGACGCTGGTGAACACCGTCAATACGGTGGGCGTCATGGGTAAGGGAATCGCGAAGGAGTTCAAAAGCAGGTACCCGCGAATGTTTCGGGAGTATCGCGGCCTTTGCGAGGCGCACGCATTTCAGGTTGGCAATCTCCACCTTTGGCGATCCGATACGCGATGGGTGTTGAATTTTCCAACTAAAACCACGTGGAAATTGCCTTCGAAGATGGAGTACATCGAACGTGGTCTCCGGAAATTTGTCGCGACTTACAAAGATCTAGGGATCACCTCGGTTTCGTTTCCGCCTCTAGGCTGCGGCAACGGCAATTTGAATTGGGATGACGTTCGTCCTCTAATGGAAAGCCATCTAGCTCAAGTTAGTATCCCCGTATACATCCATGACGTACAAGTTCCAGCGGATTTTGTAGCGGAGCACAAGCAACAAGCACGGGTTCCTGAGGATTTTGCAGAATTCTCTGAAGATCTTAGGAAGCTGGCCAAAGATCACATTTTCGCGACTTCCAAAGAGTCTCAATTCACGGTGCAGATGCAAACCGATAACTCGCTTGTTGTAGAACATCAGTCAGGGAAGAAGGAGCGAATTGATGAAGAGTTGCTCCAAGCTTCTTGGGTCAGATTGCGGGAGAGGATACTTTCAATAGATAGCTTCTCCGACGCAAAATCGCAGCGACTAAAGAGTTACCTTTTTCCGATATTATCCGAGCTGCCTTACATCTGCTCGGTCAAATCTCGAACAGGCTCTTCGACCGCATCTCGTGCAGAAGCGCTTTTCTTAGATCGCGACCAATATGCTCCCTACACTGTGGCGAAGCCGGCGCAAGGATGGCTATTTCAATAGCAAGGGCCGATCAGCACGTCGCATTGTGGGGGCCTCGCCTGGATCGGTTCGCATCAAGGAAGGGTTGGGGCAGGTCCCTCTACCACGCGTGCCAAATCGAGGTTGCAGCAGAGATCTTGCGTGGTGGCGAGGTTTTATGCCGCAATGGGGTGCCGGCTTTGCTATGTGACGTCGCCAATCAGGGCGCCCTACATAACAATCCCGCCGCTCATAACTATGTAAGACTGTATTTCAGGCCAAAGAACAGATTCCATCTGAAGACGGAAGGCATAAAGGCTCGAGGTGACCCTAACAGGGTGGATCCTCACATGAGCATTCCCGTGATGCTGGTCTTCGACCTAAAATCAGTTCTTACTCAACCAGCTAGCCGCTTTGTGGCCGGAAACTTTGCGAATTCCAATCAGATGCCGAGAGGTGGCGACGCTCATTTTGATCAGCTTAACTTTGAACATATTTATCACGACTCGGCTGTCTCGCAGGATGAAATGCAGCATATTCAAAATATGCGAATGTCTGAGGTTATTGTTCCTGAGAGGTTAAGTCTTGGAGCTCTGAACTATGTGGTGTGCCGAACTATCCATGAAGAGCGCTATTTGAAGACGCTGCTTGGACCGGGAGTTTGGAATTACAATTTTGCGGTAGAAAAAGGCGGGTCGGTCTTCTTTCGTCGCGGTATGTTTGTTGGTGAGCTTTATACTCAAAACGGGGAACTACATTTCGATTTCAGCTCACCTGTCTCTGCCCCGAGGCCACAATATGAAGTGAAGGTGACCTGCGGTAACGAGCATTTCCGATACGAGTTAGCGCCAAGTAGGTGGCGAATTCCAGCCATCGTAAATTCAAATCCTAATGCCATTTGGAAGATCGAGATCGAAGGGTGCACGGCATACGAGGGAGTCGTCCCAGCTGCTGGCCCAGTCGTGGCTTAGCTCTGTTTCAGTCGACAATCTATCTCGGTTCGGCGTCATTGCGGGCCCCACGATTTGCTTGACGTGCTCGTCTAGCAAATCGTGCGGCACCGCAGACTGATTTCAGGACTCCAGCCAGACTTTCTCGAAATGCTGCTCGAGCGCCTGGTGCTGTTCGCAGCCCTGCACGCCCTTGCGATAGGTGCGGTAGACCGAACGCCAATAGGGCTGGATGATGATGCCGGAGTCGCGCAGGTTGGTCTCGATCTTGGCCATGATCTCCTTGCGCTGGGCGGCGTCCGGCGTTGCCAGCGCCTTGTCGAGAAGCTCGTCGAACTCCTTGTTCGCATAGGCGCTTTCGTTCCAGGCACCGCCCGATTTGTAGGCCAGAGCCAGCACCTGCACGCCGAGCGGGCGGCCGAGCCATTCGGTGCAGGAATAAGGGAACTTGGCCCAGTCGTTCCAGAAGGTCGCGGCCGGCAGCACGGTGCGCTTGATCTTGAGGCCGGCCTCTCGGATTTGCGCTGCGATCGCGTCGGCGGTGCTCTTCTGCCATTCGACGTCGACCGAGATCAGCTCAAATTCATGGTCGGCCTTGCCGGCTTCCGAAATCAGCTTCTTGGCCTGTTCGACATCGCGCTTGGCCGGGCCGATATCGGCGAATTCCGGATGCATGGGACCGACATGGTGGTTGTCGGCGGGCTTGCCGCGGCCGTCGAGCCCGAGCTTTAGCACCGCCGCATTGTCGACGGCAAACTGGGCGGCGCGGCGCACCTTGGCGTCGTCATAGGGCGCGTTGGAGACATTGAAACGCGCGACGATCGTCGAGCCGGTGGCGATCTCGGAATTCTGCAGGCCCATTTGCTCGGTCTGCGACACGGCATCCGACGCGGTTTCGTGGTCGGTGTCGATCTCGCCGGATTCGAAGGCCGACAGCATGGCGTTGGGATCGGAACCGTAGTCGACCCATTTGATGCCGTCGAGATAGAACTCGCCCTTCCACCAGGGCTTGTCCTTGCGCTTCACCTCGGCGCCCGTCTCGGCATCCCAACTGACCAGCTCGCAAGGGCCGGTGGTGATGGCCAAAGCCTTCTTCGGATCGGCATCGCCCTCATAGGAGCGGTGCATGATCAGCGCCGGATAGTCGGCCATGCCGGCGATCAGCGAGATGTCGGGCTTTGGCAGGTTGAGCTTGACGGTGTAGTCGTCGATCTTCTGGATGCCGCCGTCGACGGGTTTCTTGGTGTCGGCATTGACCAGCGCGCCCATGCGCGCCGCGACAGAATTGCCCGCGACCGAGGCATCGCACCAGCGGTTGAGGTTGTGGATCACGTCGTCGACGTTGAAAGTGTCGCCGTTCGACCATGTGATGCCCTTGCGCACGTGAAGCGTGATCGTCTTGGCGTCGTCGCTGGTCTCCCAGCTTTCCAACAGCCAGGGCTCGAAAGAAAAGTCGGTTTTCCAGCGCACCAGATATTCGTTGCACTGGCGCGCGACATTCGACATCTCGACACCGTCGAAAGTGCGCGGATCCTTGAAGCCCTTGACGTTCATCGCGACGCGCAGCACGCCGCCCTTTTTCGGCTCGGCGGCGCGGGCAGGCGAGGGAGCGATCCCGCCCAGCGCCATCGCGCCGGCGGCGCTAACGCCAAAGCCGGCCATCAAAGCCAGATATTCGCGCCGGTTGATCGCGCCCTTCTTGAAATCGTCGGCGATCGGCCTGGCACGCGGGTGCAGTTTTCTGTCGGTCAGCATGAATTTCATCGTCGTTCCCTCTGTTGTTGGGCGCTCCGGGCCGCCATGCGGGGCGGATGCGACCGCCGGAGCGCCGTTGCTGCAAGGGAATGATAGGTCCGCTTTCCGCAGCGAAATGGTTGGGTTTCCGCAGTTCTTGTGCGCTGTTCCGCAGGTAACCAAGCTTAGGTTCCTCGCCCCCGCCGAAGGTGGGGAGAGGTGGCCGCGAAGCGGACGGAGAGGGGGCCTTCGTAGGGCGCTGCCCTCTCCGTCTCGGCTTCGCCGAGCCACCTCTCCCCACTTACGTGGGGCGAGGAACCTTGATCTTCCGGGGCCGCGATCCTTCACCGGCCCTCTGCCCTGCAGGATCTCTTCAAGACTTCGGGGGAAAGATCAGCGCTCCGTCGCTGCGCCGAGCGCGTGAACATCAGCAACAATCCTCGCGAACGCCTCCGCCGCGCGCGGAACGGTCGGCCTTGCCCGCAGAAAGCTGTGCACCAGCCGCGGTTCCTCGCGCCACCACGCTTGTCCGCCGGCGGCGAGGATGCGGTCGCGATAGACTTCGCCGTCGGAGGACAGCGGATCGCATTCGGCGGTGACGATGATCGTCGGCGGTAGGCCGGAGAGGTCGCTATCCCTGAGCGGCGAGAATTTCGGGTCGTCCAAAGCTTGCCCGGGCGCGGACCGGATACGGCGGTAGAACTCGATGTCGCTGACGCTGAGCAGCGGCGCTTCGGCATGCTCGACATAAGAGCGCCCGGTCTCGTCGCCGCCCAGCTCCGGATAGATCAACATCTGGCCAACAGCGTGCCGTTCACGGCGCCGCGTCGCTTGCGCCACGGCGGCAGCGAGATTGCCGCCGGCGCTTTCGCCGCAAAGCACGATCGGCAGCGTGCTGGTCGCCGCGACCCATTCGAACAGGGCCAGCGCATCGTCGAAGGAGGCTGGATGCAGATGCTCCGGCGCCAGCCGGTAATCGGCCGAGACCACCTCGAAACCGGTGCCGGCGCAGATCTCGGCGCAAATGTCGTCGTGGCTGTCGAGGTCGCCAAGAACAAAACCGCCGCCATGGTAATAGACGACGATCGCCGGCGCCGTCTTGTCGGCCATGCGGTAGTATCGGATCGGGATCGCATGCGCGGTCGTCGATACGAGGCCGTCGCCGGTCGTCACGCCTTCCGGATGGCCTTGGTGAAACGCGAGGCACATCCGGTCATAGACCGCGCGTTGCTCGGCAATGGGCGCGGCGACGATCTCCGGCGGATACCAACCGTTGATCGTGTCGATATAGTTCCACAAGTCCGGATCGAGCCGGTCGGCATATTTGCCGCGGATCGCCGGATCGGTCGGGGCGCTGGCCACTGCCGTCAGAGCTCGGCGTAGAGCTGCGCCGCGTTCTCGAAGGTGAAACGCAACGGCACCGAACCCTCGACCTGCCACACCTTCACGGTGTCTCCCGCCATCAGCCGGCAGGCGTCGAGCGTGTTGGTGACGGCACCGCCATAGAGACGGTTGGCGAGGTTGAAGATGCCGGTCTGGTGCATAGCGGCACTGGCGCTGCCGCAGGCATCCTTGACCAAAAGCACGCGAAAACCGCGCGCCACCGCGTCCTTCACCGTGGCGTCGACGCAGGCCTCGGTCCAGACGCCGGCAATCACCAGCGATTCGATGCCGGAGGCCTTGAGCATGTCGCCAAAATCGTTCTTGGCGAAGGCGCTGGCTTCCTGCTTGACCAGCATGGCTTCGCTATCTTGCGGCGCCACTTCATGGCAGATCGCGGTCAGCGGATCGTCCTTGTCGGAAAAGGCCGACTTGCCGCTTTCGTCGACCGGATGGAAAGGCCGCGCCTCGGCGAGATCGACGATATAGGCCCAGTGGTAGAGCGGCACGAAATTGCGCCGCGCCGCCTCCTGCAGGCGCCGCACATTGGCGAGGATGTCGGCAAAGCCCTCGACCAGATAGCGTTTGTCCTTGCGATGCTCCTCCTGGAGATCGATGAACACAGCGGCCACCGTGCCGCGCCGGATGGAAATGGGCGTTTTCATGCGAAATGTGCTGTCGATGCGTCGGCGTTAATTGTCAAGAAACTCGTCTTCATACGGGAAGCGCGAAAGCAATTCCGTGCCGGTCTCGGTGATCAGGATCTCATCCTCCAGCTTGACGCCCTCTCGGCCGCCCTTCTCGCCGATATAGCTTTCCACACTCACCACCATGCCGGGCACGATGATGCCGTCGCGGCCATAGGTCTCGTAGTCCATCGCATGCGCGATGAAAGGCGTTTCGCCATGCATGCCGACGCCGTGCATGACCGAGGTGTAGCGCTGGTCGACGAAGTGGTCCGGGATCTTCCACGCCTTCTCGGCGATCTCGCGGAACGCCATGCCCGGCTTCACGATGCTGATATTGTGCTGCACCTGGTCGTGCGCCATGCGGTAGAGCGACTTCTGGTAGGGTGTCGGCTTGCCCGGACCGCAGCGAAAGGTGCGCGAGAAGTCGGAATAATAGCCGTAGCAGCCGATCGTATCGGTATCGAGCGCCAGCAACTCGCCCGGCCTGATCTTGCGCCCGCTCGCCTCGTTGAACCATGGATTGGTGCGCTGTCCCGAAGTGAGCAGCCGGGTCTCGATGAACTCGCCGCCTTGCCGGATCACCTCACCATACATTATGGCGAACAGCTCGTTCTCGGAAACGCCGGGCTTGATCGCCTCGCGCACGGCCGCCACTGCGGCCTCGGCCCCCGCCATCGAGGCCAGCAGGCATTTCACTTCCTCCGGCGTCTTCACCGCACGCACGGCGAGGATTTCGCCCTGGCAGTCCTTCACCTCGCAGCCGCGCTTTTCCAGCGCCAGCGCCTGCAGATGGCTGCAGCGGTCGAGCCCAAGCTTCATCGAGCCGCCGCCATGCTTCTTGAGCAACTCGGCGATCTCGTCGGCGAACGGCCCGGCGGTCTTGTCGTCACGGCCCGAGACGGAGGACCACACCAGCTTCGATGGCCGCGCCTCGTCGATCGTGTCGAGCACCATCGAGACATGATAGCTCTGCGGATATTCGAACAGCACGATGGGCCCCTCGGTGGGCACGAAGAAGTAGCGGGTCGAGTTGCGCAGGAAATAGCCGAACATGTTGCGCGAGCCGGTGGCGTAGCGCTGGTTGTAGGGATCGAACAAAACGACGCCGCCATAACCCGCCTCGCGCATCCAGGCGCGCAGTTTCGCCAGTCGCCCCTTGCGCAGCGCGTCAGCGTCGATGAAGGACGGCTCGGTGTCGGACAGCCACATGCCGCCGGCGGGATCGGCCGCGGCTGGGTGGCGCATGCGGTCCTTGAAGTCCACATCCTCGGTGCTTTCGGGGTCGAATACGACGATGCTCATGCGCGGCCTCCTGTTGTGGAGAACATGATCTATACGCCACACAAAGTGTGTGCGGATTCCCGCAAATGTCGTGCCGGACGCCGCAAGTTTCGAATCGTCGTCAAGGTACAGCGTCGGCGGGACAGCACCCCCCTCTGGCCTGCCGGCCATCTCCCCCGCAAGGGCATAGGCGCTAAGATAGGTATTGCGGCGCGGAATCGGTTGTGATTCTACGCTGGAGATGACACACGAATCGCTTGTT